>JAAZLO010000006.1 GCA_012689375.1 Bacillota bacterium
AAGGGAGTAAAATAACCATGGGTTTTGCACCTAATGTGTGGGCTGCAGCTGCTGTTGCATTAACAACACGTAAGCTACTTTCCGTATCCGCAGTAATAACAAATGTTTCCCCAGGTTTAAGCTGGAATAGTTCCCTTGTCAGGATGTCAGCTGCCTTACCTAACTCATACTCGTAAAAAAACAACTGAATCAGCCTCCTTATTTTTTTAGTTTTTGGTGCATCTTTTCCATTCCTTGGGTGACGGTGCCAAGTTTGCTTGTACCGATACCCAGTGCATTCAATTTTACCATAGACTTGTCTGTTAATGTGTGTTTTCCTCCTGGAAGCCTTTAACTACTTGTTTAAAATTTCTTCATAATGTCCCTCCCAACCAAGAGTGAGGGCCCATAATTTTGGGCCCTCACACAGACTTCTATACTGAGGCCCTCTATACTCTGGGCAAGTCCAGACTTATTTGCTTAGCAATGCAGCACGCTTATCCGGGAATACCTTCATATCACGGAAGTAATCAAAAGTTCCTAACATAGGACATGCAACATCGCCACCGACCTTCATATGGTTTGCAAGAGGCCAATCCAGATATCCTGCCTGGTAGGCCCGTACTTCAGCCTGATCAACCAGCCAAAGTGTAGGGCAAAGATCAACCAAGCGTTCTTGAACCTCAGCGTAAAGTGCGAAGCGTTCTTCTTTATTTACGGTACCAAGGGCTTTATCTATAAGCATATCGACTTGATCATCCTGAAGCCATTCCATCTGTTCCCATCCTCCGCAGGTGCTTGAGTGATATCTTGATTTGAGCATAGAGCCTGCTTCAGGGTAGTGGAGCCCTACGAACATAATTGTACCGTTAGCTGTAGTCTCAGGTCTCATTGCATCTGCAATAACCTGCCCCCATTGTTTCTTTTGGATTTCAACTTTTACGCCAATATCGGCGGCATTGGCTTGGAACAACAGAGCAATTTTTTCTTCTTCAGGTACTTCTGCAATCCATGAGAGTAAGACCGGATATTTATCCAGCTCCATATAATATTTTGATTTTTTCAATTCCTCTTTCGCTTTATCCAGGTTCCTTGTGTATGTTTCCAGGCCTTCCTTATGCCCGGGTACCATGGCTATAACAGGTCCCTCTGAAACAGGGGATCCAAGGTAGATTTTCTCGGCTACTGTTTCACAATCCATACAATATGCAAGCGCCTTGCGGAAGTGTATATCATCAGTAGGCGCCCTCTTGGTGTTCAGCATGATCTGGAGATTCTGTGCGCAGGGCAGATAAGTGAGTTCTATGCCTTCCAGCCGTGCAGCTGCTTGTAGGCTTTCCATCGGCTGCCACATATCTGTGATTTCCAGCTCACGCCGGGCGAGCAATGTCCTTACTGTCACCGGCTCACCGGTAGCAATAAGTTTTATGAAATTAGGAGCATTTTCGTGGAATCCGCCCCAATAATCTTCAAACTTTTCGGCGAGCATGTGGCTTTCAAGCTCCATCTCCCTTATGGTATAAGGACCGCTCCCTGCATCATTCGTTAGCAGCCATCTTTTACCGTAATCCCCGAACTCACCATACTGGCCTGGTGTTATCAGGTTAGCCATAACCTGATTCTTATTTACAATATATAACCTGACAAGCATTTCTACAAACGGACCGATAGGCTCAGACAATGTGAACTCCACCGTATACTTGTCAAGGGCTTTCACGTCTTCAACAGCCTCATAAAGATATGCAAAACCTTCACCAATAGTTTGGAGACGTTTCATACTGAATACAACGTCCTCAGCTGTTAATTCATCACCGTTATGGAATTTAACATCTTCCCTTAGTTTAAAGGTAAATTTCATCCCATCAGGCGCGATTTCCCACTCTGTAGCCAAGTGCGGTTTTACACCTTCAATTGGATCTGCAAAAACCAAACCCTCGTACACATTGTTTAATGCAATACATTCAATATTATCATCACCGACTGCAGGGTCAGGATATAGTGGAAATGCCCCTGGTTCGCGGACAATCCATTCGTCAGGTCTGAACGCCTGTCCTTTGCAAATACTGCCGACTTGTAACAACAGGACGACAGCCAAAAGCAGGAACAAGACCTTTTTTGTACTACCGTACTTAATAATCATCGTTCCCATAACCTCCTTTACTTCTAAGCCGGCCTGTTAAAATTAGGCCTTTAATTCTAGGAACTCACGGTTCTATCGAGAACACCGGTACGGATACTACAAATAATCATTGATTCTTAGACCTTCATACATTTATTTTATGGAAATGCCCGATATCAACTGTTAACTACGGGTTCGGTTTAGCTATACAGCACCTGGGTAGGCCAAGGAACACGTTTTTTTATTTTACTCTACTGCTTTACTGCTTTAACTTGTCTTAGGCTTTGCCAAGTTCACGTGTCAGTTCTAATAGATCCTTATGTACGACCTTACCTTCATCTAAAAGTTGCACGCCGTCTAACCATGCTGAAGTGTTTAGGCATATTCCATCAGTATGGGTAGGCGCAAGGATTGGTATTCCTTCCTTGGAGAATAAAGGACCGACGGCTCCGATACCCCATTCAGTCGCACCCCATACACGTTCATCTTCAACGATTTCACCAGAAAGTATAGCATTAGGGTGGAAGCTCCATGCAGTATGGGCCAGCCTGAGCATTTGCGGATGATCGAAGCTTTTAAGGAACCTTTCGTATTCTACAGCATCAGTATCTCCCTCAAATTTAGTAATTCTTCCTTTTTCAATAGTCATACGGATCGGTGATTCAAGTTTCCCGATTGGGGGATAAGCCGAACCGTCAAACACCAATGTCCCATTAATTGTTTCAAATTTTGGTGCAAAGCCAATCTGTCCGGCCAGCATGTGAGATCCGGGCACATCTGCGTACCCATCTGATAGGTATGCCCGTCTGTCCGGATCAAATTCGAATTCTAGATCTGTACCGGCAGGCGTAGTAAACTTATATTGCCTTGCTTTTAATGTCATATCAAACACTTTTTTAAGGAACTCACCTAAAATAGGGTAGTTCACACGACCGATAAGTCGTACCATCATTGCTTCGTTCGTGCCCACTAGGCACAGATAACGAAGTTTCTTGTTGGTTTCCGTAGCCCTGTTATACGGGGTTGAATAGAGTAACCACTGATAATTAAATTCAACCCATGCATCGGCTTGAGAAAGAGCGGCTGTCAGTGGCTCAATTGGTAACATCGGGTCTGCAGCTTCTGCAACCCCAAGGGGGGAAGGTAACAGAATAACCATGGGTTTTGCACCCAACGCGTGCGCAGCAGCAGCCGTCGCATTAACAACACGCAGACTACTTTCAGTATCGGCAGTAATAACAAATGTCTCCCCGGGCTTAAGTTTAAATAATTCTCTTGTTAGGGTATCAGCTGCTTTTCCCAATTCATACTCGTAAAGAAACAACGGAATCAGCCTCCTCGCTTTTAATGGTTCAACACACTGTCGCGGCTCCGGTGCTTTGGTCACAAGCCGCTTTTTTCGGCACTAATACGTGCCTACCCAGATGCTTCCCGCTCCGGCCGTCACTGGTACAATACAATTGGAATCAGCGAGGGCTTGAGCATATCTTTGACCAGGTGCGGAGTCTTCTAAGTTCAGATCCCCACACCAGCCTATATAACGAGGTACCCGCAATATTCTAACTAACTCGGGCCTTATCTGCCTATTAATACAATACATTTGCCAACGTGTGTACTCATATAATGGCAATGCTCCGGGTTTAAGAGAAATCTATTTGCATCACCATGTTTGTGGTTACTGTCTCCGATGCCCCCTTTATAGTGTTTAGGACTGAGATTTTATTTTTCAAAATGTACGGTTTTGTCTATTTACTGGTTTCGTGGAGAATATATCGAATCATTCCTACCGCTTTTTCCATATCGGATATAGCAATATGTTCATCAACGGAATGTTCAGCTTGGACCCCGGTTCCAATCACAACTGTCTGTATACCTTTTTCATTAAAAACTGATGCATCTGTTCCTCCGCAGATTGATATCACTTTAGGTTTAATTCCTACTGAACCGGCGGCTCTTGTGGCAATCTTCACAACTTCAGCATCTTCAGGGATACTTGATGCCTTATAGGCCAAATCAGATTTTATCTCTATTTCAGCACCTACTGCCCTTGCTGCTACATTAAACAGATCTGTAATTAGTTCGCCCTGGGCTATACATTTTTCATGTGTAAGGCTTCGACATTCCATTTTAATCTGCGCTTTTGAGGGAACGCCGTTTCTAATTTCCCCTCCCTGGATGATACCGACGTTGACTGTTGTTTCATGATCAATACGGCCGTCTTTAAGCATTGAAATTCCATAACTGGCCGCCTTAATTGCTGAAATACCTTTTTCAGGTTCCATTCCTGCATGGGCTGCCTTTCCTGTTATATCTACATCAATTAACATATGGGAAGGACCGCCTATTACTACACAATCTAATACATCACCGTCTACAACGAAACCCATCTTTGCCGACAGCAAAGAAAAATCCAGGTTTTTAGCCCCCTTAAGCCCTATTTCTTCCTCTCTAGAAATTACAATTTCTAACGGGGGGCGTCGATCGGCTGTTCTGATTGCCTCAATTAACTCTGTGATTCCTGCTTTGTTATCAGCACCCAGAATGGTATTCCCTTTAGATCGGATTATGCCGTTATCAACAAAAGGTTCGATACCAACTCCTGGAGGCACTGTATCCCCGTGACATCCGAACATAATTGGGGTTTCCCCCTTACCTGAAAGACTTACAATGAGATTCCCGTAACTGTCAAGGGTACATTTAGCCCTAAATTCGGTTTCAAACAATTTCTTAACATAAGAAATAAATCTTTCTTCGTTGCCGGATTCACTGTCTATTCGCACCATCTCAAATAGGGTATTAACCATTCTGTTACTCATTTTATTTCTCCTTTTTTGTTATGGGGCTGCATATGCAGTCCTTATTATATAATCTGTGATTACCATCCATCCAGTTGTGGGGACATTCTTTTTATTGAAATATCCTCCCCGTACATATCTTTGTAATCTATACAACCTGTAAGGTACATGCATGTATATAATAATGATAGTATAAAACATGCCCGGTACTAATGATAACTCTTCTATAAGCCGGACTTTCAGTCCTTTGTGCATTATGTAAGATAATTCACTCGATGTTGTGGTGATTGCCTAAATGAAGTGTTGGAAAAGCACAAGCAGGTATAGGCATACTTATAAGATCGGGTAGCAGTATGTATTTATTTGCCTATTCCTGGGATCTGCTTTGAAATAGATTTGTATACTCGCCGTAACCTTCCTGTTCCAGGCGTTCTTTGGGGATGAAGCGGAGTGCAGCCGAATTAATGCAATACCTAAGACCCTCAGGACCGGGCCCGTCAGGAAAAACATGTCCCAGGTGGGAATCTGCCTTTCTGCTTCTAACTTCTGTACGTAGCCTTCCATGACTCCGATCGGTCCGTTCATTGATACAGTTTTTTTTGATTGGCCTTGTGAAACTCGGCCATCCGGTACCTGAATCAAATTTATCAACAGAACTGAAAAGGGGTTCTCCGCTGACAACATCAACATAAATACCATCCTCGTTGTGATTCCAGAATTCGTTTTGAAACGGTGGTTCGGTTCCGTCCCTTTGTGTAATTTCATACTGAAGCGGGGAGAGGCGGGCTTTCAGATGATCTTTGTGCGGTTTATCCCAGTGGCGTTGTATGAAAGCTTCCCGGCCTGAACCGGCCCTGTATTGTTTGTAGTGGGCAGGGTTCTTTTTGTGGTAATCCTGATGGTAGTCTTCAGCAGGGTAGAACGGGGAGGCAGGCAAAATTAAAGTAGCTATAGGCTTATCAAATCTGCCGCTTTCAATAAGTGCCTTTTTTGAAGTTTCAGCCAGACGTTTTTGATTTTCATTATGATAAAAAATTGCAGTCTTGTACGATTCCCCCCTGTCATAGAATTGGCCCCCGGGATCTGTTGGATCTATTTGCCTCCAAAAGAGTTCTAGTAACATGTCATAGGAACAGATCCGGGGATCAAAGGTGATTTGGACAGCTTCAAAATGGCCGGTCGTGCCCTGTACAACCTCTTGATAGGTGGGGTTTACTTTTTGTCCGCCGGTGTAACCTGAGACTACTTGTTTAACACCGGGCTTTCTTTCAAAGGGAGCAACCATACACCAAAAACAACCACCTGCAAAAGTCGCCAGATCGTAGCTCCGGGTAGGTTTATTACTGTGGCTTTCAGGTTCGGCCGTTGTACTTTTCATTTCGCGTGTACCCCTTTTTGTGTTTTAACGATCTTAATAACAAAAGGATCTTTATAATGACAGTATACCCTTTTCAGATTGGAAAGAAGCATCCCTACGAATCGCTTCCTGTTATAGAGACACCCTCTATTAAGCAATATGGAAGAACCATGCTTCCAAGATTTTTTGTCTCCCGACTCATTGCCAAAAGGTTTGATTTCAAATGGGTAAAAACATTTAAAGAAAACATACAGTTTTTCACCCGTCCCACTTTTTTGCCGTCTCTGACGAGATATCCTAAAGCAATGTTTCCGGTAACTGTGCCCGTATAGGGATTACCTGCCCATGCACCCATAGTTTGATCGATAATAATTCCTTTTTCCATATCTTTCAGAAAGTTATTCCACGGCATATTCCCCGGGGACACAAGAAGGTTGTTTGGGTTAGCCCCTTCAGGCGAGCCTGTACCGATAGGTTGTCTCCCGAGCCTGTATGCTGATTCGAGATCTAGAATATATTCCCTCAGTATCCCCTTTTCTATCAAAGGCGTCTTTCTGCATGCGACTCCCTGGTTATCATAAAATTGGCTTCCAAGTCCTTTATCAAGGGTGCCGTCTTCCGTCAATGAAAAAAGCGGGGAAAAGATTTTCCCGCCAAGTCTATTTTTTAATGGGCTTATTCCCCTCATAACAGCACGTCCGTTAAGGCAAGTCACGATTGGGTTGATTAAATCCGAAAAGCCCATAGGGGTAAAAATTACGTCATACAGTCCGGGTTCAACAGAGGTGTTGTTTTTGCCAATATCAAAATCCTCCTTGAGCTTTGCTTGGATCCTTTCCAGATTATATTCCATGGCTGTGGATACATCCCAATCCCAGGCATTAAGTAGATTTTGGCCTTTTACAAACTGAAACCCGGATGAAATGGCAAACCCCGTTTTTAAAAGACGGGCATTTAGACCATGTGTATTACTGATATCCTTTCGTAGAATATTTTTTTCGACTTCAACCGATCCGTTTATGGAAGGATCTAACGATTTAATAAATTTCATGAGTTCTTCACCTAAAGCGATCATTTTATCTACGGTGAGATCCTCAACATTCTGACAAAAAACTTCAGGATTGGCGTGAGGCTCAGGTGAAGGAAATTTATAATTTATCTTCGGACCGAAATCTGCCACATTCATTGCGTTTTCCAGGAGCTCCTTTTCCCCGCCTACACGTGTGGAATTTGCGACTCCGAGCTTATTCCCTTTAATAACTTGTAAGTTCATGTTTAATGATTCAGTGTCCTTTATTGTTTTAAGCCTGTTGAAATCAAAAGATACAGATACAGTTTTTGTTTCTGATGTGATCAATGTAGCCTCCAATCCTTTGGAGGCTGCGTCGCCCAGGAGCCTTTTCATTTTTCTTTACCTCCTATTACTATTTTCTGAATGCGTATATGGGGTGAACCCTGTGCTACCGGCAATGGGCTTTGCCCTGCCTTGCCACAACCTCCCGGGCCGTTCCGAAATGTAAAATCGGAACCTATCATATCGATATTTTTAAGGGTTTCGAATACATTTCCGGTAAGGTTAACGTCACGTACCATTTCTGCAATTTCACTGTTTCTTATCATATATGCTCTTGATGGTGCGAAGGTAAACATTTCGCCGTTTGTTTGTCCCCCATAGCCCCCCTTGACATATACCCCCTTGGTAATCCCTTTAAGCATTTCGTTAAAGGTATATTTCCCCGGGGCAATGCATGTTGTGCGCATTCTTACAATCGGTGGAAATCTGTAATTAAGCGCACGGGCGTTCCCGGTGGCTGATTCACCCATTTTAGCTGCGCTTTCCCTTGAATGCAGATGACCGGAGACAATACCGCCCTTGATAAGATAAGTTTTTTGCATAAGCACGCCTTCATCGTCATATTTCGATTCTCCCCGATTAGGGCCTTCTATTCCGCTGTCATATATATCTAATTGATCTGAGCCATATCGCGTACCAATCTTGAGGAGTTCTTTCATTCTTTCATCTTCGTCGAGATTATCAGCCTCACTAAGGTGGCCAAAAGCTTCATGTACAAAAAGACCTGCCATATCCGGATCGAGGATAACCGTATATTGCCCCCCTTCAACAACAGGTGCATGAAGCATTTGCCCGGCTATTTCAGCTGCTTTAATCACTTCGTCTTCAAGTCCTAATGCTACATTGAAATCCTGGTTTGAACCGAATCTGGCGGATTCCTGCACAGTGAGGGAATTATGGCTGGCAATGGCAGTAAGGCTGCCGCCTAAATCCATTTTTTCCTGATATATATATGTACCTTCGGAATTGGCGAAATGTAAATATGTATGCTTATCCATATAGTAGATTGAAGAGGATGTAATCTTGGGAGAGCCTAAGATTAATCTGTTATAGTTTTCCAGGAGCCTCACTTTATTTTTAAGAGGCACCGCGAAGGCTTGCTTTTTGAAGTTGCCCCGGACATAATCTTCTACCTGATCTGATGGATAAAGAGAGACGTGTTTCTTTATCCTGGCCCCTAAAATTTTTGCCTGAGCAGATGCTTCTTCTACTTTCCCATTAAGATTATCAAGCCGGTTAAAGGAGACAAATCCCCAACCTCCCCTAGAGAGTGCCCTTACATTTCCGCCTAAGAAGACATTCTCTGAGGCTGATTCTATATCATTTCCCCTAATGCGTACACAAGTCTCCGTTGTTTCCTCTATTCGGATCTCACAATATTCCGCGTTAGAATAACGGAGTGCTTTTTTTATAGAGTCTTTTATGGTGTTTTGCAATGTAGAAACTTCTCCTTTCACTTCTATTGCCGGTTTAACCGTTCAAAAGAAGTATTGTCAGTAATATGGTGTAGATCTTTCCGGTTTGCCTGATGGTTGGGGCCTCCATTGTTTTCGGGGGCGGTTTAAATCAGGGATGTGTTTCAAGGCTACAATGAGCCCGATTATCCCAAGAAATAATATTTTTTGCCGGGGAAGGTGGAATATCCAACCTACGATGGGGACGCAACAAAAAGTTATTAAGGATACACGAGCGGAATGACGGAGAATTGAATAAAGGGCAAGCCATAATAGTATTAACGGTATAGTTACTATAGGTGCAATAAACACGTATAATCCAAAGGATGTAGCTAGTGCTTTTCCTCCGCGGAATTGGAACCAGATGGGGAAAATATGACCAATTATTGACAAGCAGCCCGCTGTCATTTGACCGGCCTCTCCTGCTATTTTATAACCGATTGCAGCGGCGATTACTCCTTTGGATATATCGAGGCAGGCCACTAATATACCATATTTCGGCCCCAGAAGACGCCAAACATTAAGAGTACCGGCAGTGCCTGATTTATACTTTCGTATATCAATCCCCTTCACTTTTCTGCTGATAATTGTAGCAAAAGACACAGAGCCTAAAGAATAGCCAATAATTGCAGCCAAAAGTAATTGCAATATGTTTTCCACCCCCCTGTACTGG
>JAAZLO010000057.1 GCA_012689375.1 Bacillota bacterium
AGTTTAGGGCTTTAGTTTGTATCGCAACCTTACCCAGCCTGCATATGCCTGATGTGGTTTCTGTTCGTCAGACCGGAAGTTTGCCGCCGGCTTCCTTCAGATTCCTCGTCACCAAGGATACCCTTGCTTTTGGCTATGTGCTTGGCACTATCAACCCGCACTCGGGACGTGCACCCGTTAGACTGCGCCCATGCCGGGCGCACGACACAAAAAGCCCCTTCCCGCAGGGGGAAAGGGCTAAACTTCAGAAGTGCCTGACTTCCCTCATCTGCCGGATTAATCCTTCGGATTATCCGCTGGAATTAGCACCTCTCCGAAATACAGTTCAATTAGTTAAACTGTAATAACAGAAGGTTGCCGGGCTTCATTGGGCCAGTCCCTCCACCTCTCTGGATGAGCAAATGATTTTAATTATTTGCCGAATTGTTTGGCATTGCTGCCATATCCTATTTTAAAACATACCTTATCACAGTATAAACAGGTTGTCAACAGTATCAGGAAATTTTAAACTTACGAATATACCGGCGGCCTCTCCCGACTACAATATTACCATGCTCAGCAGAATCCTTAGAAGGATGTATGCTCAGTTCTGGCAATAATTTCATCCTGGAGCGCCTTCCCGAGATCACAGAAATAATCACTGTACCCCGCCACCCTCACAATGAGGTTTTTATATTCTTCCGGATTATCCTGGGCAGCCTCAAGTGTCTCCCTGCTTATCACGTTAAATTGCACATGATGCCCACCTAACTTAAAATATGTTCTGACAAGATGAGCAAGATTCTCAATGCCTTCCTCCCCTTCAAGTAGCTTCGGGGTAAATTTCATATTAAGAAGTGTACCCCCGGTAAGGGCATGATCCATTTTTGCGGCTGACTTCATAACCGAGGTGGGCCCATTACGATCTTTGCCTTGCACAGGAGAAATTCCCTCGGAAAGAGGTTTCCCTGAATTCCTGCCATCAGGTGTTGCTCTACACATCTTACCAAAATACACGTGGCATGTAGTAGGAAGCATATTTATTCTATGCACCCCGCCTTTAGTGTTAGGATGGCTATCCACTGAATTGAAGAATGTCCGGAATATCCAAACCATTAAATCGTCAGCTTCAGGATCATCATTACCATATTTAGGGGATGAATTTGCAAGCTGTAACCTTATGTTTTCATACCCCTCGAAATCACATTTGAGGGATTGAATCAACATATCCATAGTTAATGATTTTTTGTTAAAAACATGATGTCGAATGGCGGCAAGGCTATCCGTAGAGGTCCCAATTCCAACGCCCTGGATATAAGTAGTATTATATCTGGCCCCGCCTTCATGATAATCCATACCTTTTTCTATACAATCATCAATAAGAAGGGATAAAAAAGGTGAAGGCATATACTTGGCATACATCCGTTCAATGATATTATTACCTTTAATCTTAACGTCAATTAAGTAGTTAAGCTGCCTTTCAAAGGCTTTTAACACATCATCAAAACTTTTAAATTCCTCAGGGCATCCGGTAGCCGGACCAAGCCTTATACCTGTACGTGCATCTATTCCGTTATTTAAGGAAAGCTCCAGGACTTTAGGGAGATTGAAATAGCCTGTAAGGATATAGCTTTCCTTGCCGAACGCACCAGTCTCTATACAACCGCTGGTTCCGCCACATCTTGCATCCTCAATGGATTTACCCTGTCTCAGGAGCTCCTGAATTACCATATCCGCATTGAATATAGAAGGTTGGCCCCACCCTTTTCTTATAATCCTTAGAGCCCGTTTCAAAAACCGATCCGGGTTTTTTGCACTTAATTGCAGGTTAGAACTGGGCTGTAACAGCCTCATTTCATCAATTACATCGAGAATTAAAAAGGTAAGATCATTCACAGCGTCAGAACCGTCTTTTGTAAGCCCACCCATGTTAATATTAGCAAAATCAGTATAGGTAGCGCTTTCTTCTGCAGTTACACCAACCTTAGGCGGTGCAGGCTGGTTATTAAACTTAATCCAGAAACATTGTAGAAGTTCCCTTGCTTTTTCCCGGGTAAGTCTTCCTTCTTCTATATCCTTTTTATAAAATGGATATAAATGTTGATCTAGATGTCCCGGATTAAATGAATCCCATGTATTGTATTCAGTTACAACCCCTATATGGACAAACCAATATGCCTGAAGAGCCTCCCAAAACGTCCTGGGAGCATGTGCAGGAACGCGCATGCATATTTCAGCTATTTTTATGAGTTCTGCCTTTCTCTTTTTATCTTGCTCGTTTTTAGCAAGCTCCAGGACTTTATTTGCATGTCTTTCAGCAAAACGTATGAGACCGTCTGCACATAGATCCATAGCTATAAGTTGTTCACGCTTATCCCAAGCCCGATTGTCATTTATGTAATCAAGACAAGCTAGGCTTTTCTGTATATCCCTTTTAAAATCAAGGAGCCCTTTTTTGTAGATCTTATCATCGAGAACTGTATGCCCCGGTGAACGTTGCTCCATAAATTCAGTGAATACACCGGCCTCATATGCGGCTTTCCATTCATCTGCCATCTCAGAGAAAATCATTTCCCGCATGGATTTGTTTTTCCAAAATGGGATAATCTCATCTTCGTAAAGCTTACGGGCATCAGGACTGACGGCAAAAGGGATTTTTTCGCGGGAATCCAGCAGTTCTAAGTCTTCAAGGCTATGACAGCAAATTTCAGGATAAGTAGGCGTTGCTTTTGGTGCAGGTCCTCTTTCTCCTACTATTAGCTCACCGTCATTAATACATATAGCCTTTTCTTCCATTAATGTCTTAAAAACGTATCCCCTCATAATACTGGGAGATACATATGGTGCATCCTTGTATGCTTTTGTTACGAGTTCCGCTCTCTCAGTAGATATGTAAGGTTTCGCACTTAGACTCTGATCCCTTAACCGGGCAACCCTCTCCGTCATCTTTATTTACCTCCAATTCTGACTTCGAGTCCAAATTCTTTAAGTCTACTTGCAACAAAACGGATTGTTTCGTCTTCCGGTTCTTCTATATCAGGCAATCCATATATTTTTCCCAGCCTTGGATATTTACCAAAACCCATTTTATGATAGGGCAAAATATCAATTCGCGGCAGTTTACCTCCACTCCCCAATGATGATAAAAACCTTCCCATAAGTGTAATATTCCTGGCATCATCATTAATTGCCGGAATCAGGGGGAAACGCACTATTATATTGCAGCCTTCTTTATAAAGACGCCTAAGATTTTCAAGTATTACCTCGTTTCCACTACCTATAAATTTATAATGCTTATCAGGATCCATACATTTAAGATCATAAAGAAAAAGATCTGTATAGGGGATTACGGATGATAGGGTTTCCCATTCGGCAAAGCCACAGGTATCTACAGTAGTATGGATCTCCTTTTCCTTACACTCCTTAAGTAAGGTCAAAAGGAAGCCCGGCTGCAAAAGGGGTTCCCCGCCTGAGAATGTAGCCCCCCCTCCTGATGTGTCATAAAAAACTACATCCTTGAGGATTTCGTCCATAACTTCATCGGGAGTCATAATCTTCCCTGCAATTTCCCTTGCACTTTCAGGGCATACAGCAACACATTCTCCGCAGGCTTTACATTTCTCGCGTAGAGTATAGATGTTATGGGGGCCGATTTTACCTGTATTAAAACTGATATCCGACATAATAATCGCCTGATTGGGACAAGCGGAGATGCACTCTCCACAGACACTGCATTTCTCGGGAGAAAACATTATTTCAGGGGATATATCCTGACCTTCAGGATTATGACACCATATGCACTGAAGCGGGCATCCTTTAAAAAATACAGTTGTTCTGATACCGGGACCGTCATGGATGGAAAACTTCTTTATATCGAATATAACCCCTGTCATTCGGCACACTTCCAGCCCGTTATTGCAGTCATTAATAAGAGTGATGCAAAACTATATTAACTTTACCTTAATTCACATTCTACAAATGTTATGATTATTCCTCCAAGTATTAATTAAAAATCGAAAGGGAAATACTCTGAACAATTTGATCGCTATTGAGTATTTGCCACATTGTCGATCCTACTTTATATTTTATCAGTATATCCACTGTGAAGCCTGGATTTACCTTAGTTCTCCTGCATCACAGCCATTTTCCCTTTTATTAAGGATAATACACATCTTGCGGCTTCCTCCTGAAACCCAAAGATTCCCATATCTACCCATTGGATACGCGGATCAGCCCTAAACCAAGTTAGTTGGCGTTTTGCATATCTTCTTGTGTCCCTTTTAATAAGCCCCACTGCCTCCTCAAGGGAATACCGGCCCTTAAGATAAGGCACAATTTCTTTATACCCCAATGCTTGTCCTGAAGTTAATGTTTTGTCATAACCTTGATCCAGAAGACGTTTGGTTTCTTCTACAAGACCAAGTTCCACCATTTTGCTGGCTCTTCTGTTTATCCTATCATATAAGACAGATCTCTCACGGGCCAAACCTATCATAATAAGCCTGTCAAAAGGTGTTCCCTTATCTTTTTGGTCCCTCCGCCATAACTCTGAAATAGGGTGCCCGGTAGTGATGAACACTTCCAATGCTCTGATAATTCGCCTGGCATCATTAGGATGAATCTTCCGCGCGGCCTTAGGATCCACATCCTTCAATTCGGCATAAAGTGTACAGGAGCCCTTTTCGGCAGCTTCTTTTTCCAGAGATTCCCGCACCTCTTTGGATCTGCTTTCCCAGGGAAATAGGAACCCATCAACTACAGCCCTGATATAAAGGCCGGTTCCTCCCACTAAAATCGGGATCCGGCCCCGTGAATCTATATCGGAAATCGCGGCTTTGGCTAAATCTTGAAACTTTGAAACATTAAAATGAGTATCCGGGGTTACGACATCAATAAGATGGTGAGGGACGGCCTTCTGCTGAATCATATCAGGTTTTGCCGTCCCAATATCCATATATTTATATACCTGCATTGAATCGCAGGATATAATTTCGCCCTGAAGTTCCTTTGCAACTCCAATGGAAAGATCTGTTTTACCTGTAGCAGTAGGACCGCAGATGACGACAAGCAGATCAGGCACAGCCTTATTCTCTGTTTGTTTTTTTATACCCCTTTTTTTCACCATTTGATGTCGCCCTCCGATAAAAGTGTTAAATATTACTTTCTTCTAAAAGTCCTTTCTAACTCGTCTCTGCTTATTCTGAGGAGGGTAGGCCGACCATGCGGGCAGGAATATGGGTCTTCCAAATCTGCAAGATCAGAGAGCAGCCCTTCGATTTCTGTTTGTGTCAACCGTTCACCTGCCTTTACAACTGCTTTACATGCAAGTTCGGCTGCAACACGTTCCAGCAGAGCCTCTATTTTACCAGTTGTTCTGTCGCTTTTGATCCCGGAGGATATTTCATCTGCAAATAATTCAATTGCAGATGAAACTGCATTAATCGGCTGAGTTCCCCGAACTGCAGTGAGGGCAGAAGGGATTCCCCTGAGAAGGAAAGAACATTCCCCGAACTTTTCAAGCAATATACCGATTTCAGCAAGATCGGAAATGTACGGCATGATTTCCTCTGCTACGTCCTGTGTAAATTCCAACAGTTGGGGGATAAGAGTCTGTGTGCTTACACGGCTACCCTTAATAAGCCCTTTGCGGATATCTTCATATATTATGCGTTCATGGGCAGCATGTTGATCAATAATAACAAGATCTTCACCGTCTTCAGCCAAAATATATGTATCTTTGAAAACTCCGACAGGCGTAAATCTTTCTATTCCAAACCTAGGTTGTTGATCAACTGAATACCGGGAATAGGAATCAAAAACAGTATCATTTTCAGAAATACTATACTTATCTGACGCACCCTGCATATTTCTGTCGGATATGTCAAATTTCATGCTGTCCCCACCCGGCATAAAGCCCCCCCTGAGATCAGGGGCAACCCCTACCGATTTTAGTGCAGATGAGACAGCCTGTGCTACAAGTCTGAAAACATCGTGGTTTTGAGAAAATCTGACTTCCTTTTTTCCGGGATGGACATTCACATCAATGGATACGGGGTTAACGGATATCCATAAAAAAATACCCGGATATCTTTGCACTGGCAGCCTTCGCCCATAGACATTCTCAACGGTTCTTGCAAGAACCGGGACAACACATGGTCTACCGTTGATAAATATATGCTGCATATCCCGCCTTGTCCTAGAAACGCCGGGAGGGGTAATAAAACCCTGGATCCGGGTGTCTTGGGATCCTGCGGAAACAGGCAATAAATCCTTCACAATATCAGAACCGTAAATTGAAGCAATTGTATTACGCCTTTCTTCCCTACCCCGGGAAACAAAGACTGTTTTCCCGTCGCATATTAAACGAAACCTTATCCCCGGTTGGGCAAGGCAGAGTCTGGCAACAGTATCGCGTATGTGCCTCGCTTCAGTGGGCAGGCTCCTTTGGAATTTCCGCCTTGCAGGAGTGTTATAAAATAAATCCCGGCAAATAATTGTCAGCCCAACCTGTGAGGGATAATCATCCTTGGATACAAGGGTCCCTCCCTCATATACAGCTCGGATCCCTTTCCCATCATTTTTTCTGCGGGTAATAATTTCTATCCGGGATACTGCTGCTATACTAGGGAGGGCTTCCCCACGAAAACCCATGCTGAGAATATTCATAAGATCTTCCGCGGTCTTAATTTTGCTCGTAGCATGCCTCATAAAAGCGAGCTTTAAGTCGTCCAAACCCATTCCCCGACCATTATCAGACACTTTAATAAATGTTCCCGGTGTTCCTGCAGTTTCAATAATAATTTCGGATGCCCCGGCATCAATGGCGTTTTCAATGAATTCCTTTACTACTGATGCAGGCCTCTCTACAACTTCGCCTGCAGCAATCCGGTTTATTGTATCTTCATCCAAAATCATTATGGTTTCATTTGCAGTCACGGATTCCTCCCCCCTCAATTCCCGACTTTAATTCCGCCAATCTCGTAAGGGCTTCGAGCGGGGTCATAGAATTAATATCCATTTTCCTTAATTCTTCCACGATATCCCTGTTTTTAGAGGATGAAGAAGTCTTTTCTTCATCCATAAGAACTGCAAGAAGGCTCATTTGTTGCGGTCTCGAAGGGCTTCTTTTTTCTAAATCCTTTAAAATGATGCTTGCTCTCCGGATCACGTCCTTCGGCATACCCGCCATCCTCGCTACATTAATTCCGTAACTCTTGTCACATCCTCCCGGTTGCAAGGAGTAAAGAAAGATTATTTCATTTCCATGCTCTTTGGCCTCTATCCGGAAATTTCTAACGTATTCAAGCTTGTCCTCAAGTGCGGCCAATTCATGAAAATGTGTGGTAAAAATCATTTTTGCGCCTATTTTATTATGTATATACTCAATTACCGACTGGGCTATTGCCATTCCGTCGTAAGTGCTAGTTCCACGGCCAAGTTCGTCGATGAATAAAAGTGTTTTATCTGTGGACTGTGATAAAATCCTGGAGGTCTGGAGAAGCTCTGTCATAAATGTAGATTTTCCACCTGCTATTTCCTCAGATGATCCGGCCCTTACCGCAATCCTATCCGTCAACGGTATTAGGGCAGAGTTTGCAGGAACAAAGCTCCCCATATGTGCCATAAGGGTGATCATAAGCACAGATTTACCAAGAGTACTTTTACCTGACATGTTTGGCCCTGTAAGCACCATTATTTGGCATAGTTTCGGATCTAATCGGATGTCGTTGGAAATAAATGCCCCGGGAGGAAGGGATACCTCTACAACGGGGTGTCGGGCCCCGGTTATCAAAAGTTCTGCTCCATCATGAAGTTTAGGCCGAACGTATCCATACATTGATGCAGCCTCCGCAAATGATGAGAACACATCGATTTTAGCTACAGCCTTGGCTATTTGCTGGATTTCGGGAATTTCATCCGCGACTTTCTCACGAATCTTTGCAAATAATTCATATTCCAGCGCCATTCCTTGATCCTTAGCTTTTAAAATAATCCCCTCATGCACTTTTAATTCGGGGATAATATATCTCTCGGATCCGGAGAGGGTCTGTTTTCTTGTCCAATCCTCCGGAACCAGATGTAGGTTGGCACGGGTAACTTCAAGATAGTAGCCAAATACCTGATTGTATCCTACTTTTAATGATTTAATGCCTGTTTTTTCTCTTTCTGAAGCTTCGAGGGATGCTAGGAATTCCCTACTTTTTGTGGCTTTGCCACGAATTTTATCAAGCTCCGGGCTGTATCCTTCCCGGATTATGCCGCCTTCAGTCAGAACGTGCGGAGGATCATCCGTAATTGCTTTAAATATGAGCTCTCTTAGTCTGCTGAGATCCGGGAGATCTAAAACTATTTTTTTTAAAGCGTTGCTCCCGGATTTATTTACAACTTCAGAAAGTTTGGGCATGGCATCAAGGGACTCGGCCAAGGCCATTAAATCCCTGGCGTTTGCCCGGCCTGTGCCAATACGGGCGGCGAGTCTTTCCAGATCACGAACACAGGACAAAACTTTCCTAATATCACTTTGGATCACTACATTGTTTGTCAATTCTTCTACTATATCCAATCTTGTTTTTATTTCTGAAAGATCCCTGGAAGGACGATCTAACCATTTTTTAAGTAACCGTCCGCCCATAGATGTGACTGTCTTATCAATTATACTAAGGAGTGTGCGTCCCTTTCCACGCGTACCAGTTCGGATTGTATCCTGAAGTTCAAGACTGAGCCGGGTCTCCCAATCAATTGCTAATGCATCATCCAATGAATAACATCGAATCCCGGTAATATAATCAAGGGATGTCATTTGAGTCTTTGCCGCGTATAGCAGAAGAATCTCAGCTGCCTGCATTCCAAGGGGATATTCCGTACAGCCGGGGTTTTTAAAGGATTCTATAGATGGTTTAGATGCCGAAGGTTTTGGCTCTTCGTCAAGGTAAGTTAAAACAAGGCCCTCCTGGAGGTTTAGATCCTGGAAGATTAAAGGATATTCTTCGATGTTCCTGGTAATAACGCATTCACTCGCCCGAATGCTGTTTATTTCAGCAAGAATCATATCCTTTGCACACTCACCGCATGCCTCGGTAACAGCAAACTCTCCTGTAGATACATCGAGTATGGCAAGGCCTATTGTCTGTTTTTGGGCAGTCACGGCTACCAGGTAGTTGTTTCGTTTCTCATCTAAGAATTCAGGTTCAAGAATTGTCCCGGGAGTGACCACCTGGACGACTTCGCGCCTTACAATTTTCCGCCCTTTACCTGGAGGCTCCATCTGCTCACATATTGCAACTTTATGGCCTGCCTCTACAAGCCGGCCTATATAGGATTGGGCAGCATGGTGAGGGACACCACACATCGGCATCCTCGCGCCTTGGCCTATTTCCCTGGAAGTTAAAGTGATTTCGAGGATTTCCGAAGCTATCTTGGCATCCTCATTAAACATTTCATAGAAATCGCCGAGGCGAAACATAAGAATTGCGTTGGGATACTTGGCTTTAATAGCGGTATATTGTCGCATCATAGGTGTCATTAAACAGAAACCACCTCACCGAGCTGGGTCCAGGAACGGGCTTTTGTTATTTTAATTTTGACCAATTCACCGATGCGGGCTTCCGGGTGGAACGGAAAAATAATTAGTTTATTTGTACGGGTGCGTCCTGAGAGCATAGATGGATTCGTTTTACTTGTCCCTTCCACCAGCACTTCTACGGTCTTTCCCTGGAGCCCCTTGTTGATTTCTCCGGTGATAATATTTTGTGTGGCAACTAATTTTTGGATTCGGTCGCTTATTACCGAATCCGGGATTTGATTATGCATGGATGCACCTGCTGTGCCTCTTCTCGGTGAATATATAAATGTGAACGCCGAATCGAATCGGACTTCTTCTACAGCCCTGAGGGTTTCAGCAAAATCATTATCATCTTCCCCGGGAAAGCCCACTATAAGGTCTGTGGTAATAGAGCACCCGGGGACTGCCTGACGTATCCGTGCAATTAAATCCAGGTAGTATTCTAAGGTGTAACCCCGGTTCATATCGGCTAACACTTTGTTTGAACCTGCCTGAAGCGGGAGATGAAAATGCTCACATACAGTTTTTGATGTGGCTATTTCATTGATTAACTTATCAGTAAAATCCCGGGGGTGGCTGGTCATATAGCGTATTCTGGATATTCCCGGAGTCTGATCCAAAGCATGGAGGAGGTCTGCAAAATCATGTCCGTTTTTGAGATCGTGTCCATATGAATTTACATTTTGGCCCAAAAGGACTATCTCCCGAAAACCTTTCTGCCCGAGATCTTTAACTTCAGAAATAATATCCTCAAACTTACGGCTTCTCTCCCTGCCCCGTACGTACGGAACAATACAATAGGAGCAGTAATTATTACATCCGTAGATAATGGAAACCCAGGCAGATACACCTGAGACACGCCGTATAGGGAGACCTTCCAGTGGATTTTCATTGTTTTCAGGCTCTTTATCCCATATCCGGTAGGCTTTGTGGCCTGCCTCCACTTGATCAAGGAGTTCCGGCAACTCATGAATGTTCATAGTACCAAAAACAATATCCACATGGGGAAGTCTTTTAGCTATCCTTTCAACTTCCCCAGCCTGCTGTGTCATACAACCTGCAATTCCAATGATTAAATCGGCATTATTAAGTTTGGCCTGTTTTAAATTTGAAACCTGCCCATATACTTTCCGCTCAGGCTTCTCCCTTACGCAACAGGTGTTAAATATTATGATATCTGCATCATCTATGGAATCCGTAGCTTTAAACCCACGCTTTTCCAGTATCCCTCCGATAATTTCGGAATCATGTTCGTTCATTTGGCACCCAAATGTCTTGATATAAAACTTTCGCATGATGTCGTCTCCAGCCATTATTTATCTAAAATATATGCATATCATATGTTTCGCTGCTATGTGACAGTAACCCCGTCCCTCTGTCACATTCAGTTTACCAAACAGGTGTAGCCGTTGCAAATAGGGCTTTTTGTTTTTGTTTATAAGCCGAAAATCTTACCGGGGTTTAAAATGATATTAGGGTCAATGGCCAGTTTTATCTGTTGCATAACATTAAGTGCCACAGGATCTGAAAATTCTTTTAGAAAATGGATCCTTTTAGCCCCTATTCCGTGTTCTCCGGAAATGTTACCGCCAAGCATGCATGTGGCAGTATATATTTCTCTCAGCGCCAGTTCCTTAATGTTTTCCCATGTATCGTTATCCATATTCTCCCTAAGCAATGTTGCATGGATATTCCCATCGCCTGCATGTCCGAAACAGGGTATTTTTACACCGTACTTTTCGGATATATTAGTTATCTTCTTCAATATTTCCGGGATTTCACTTGTTGGCACCGTTATATCCTCCATACAGTATACCGGGCTGACGACACGCAAAGCCTCAGCTACACATTTTCTGGACTCCCATATACGTTCCTGTGTGGATAAATTATCAGCTACATATACTTCTATACCGCCATTTTCCAGACAAAGCTTACCTATTGTTTCATAATCATCTTCTACCTGGGCTTCTGAGCTGCCTTCGACTTCTACAATAATGTATGCACCTGCATCACTGTGAGGTAGAGTCTGATTTAAATATAGTTCGGCAGCTTTAATTGTCATGCTGTCCATGAACTCGACTGATGTGGGAACAATCCCCCCCATAGTCATAATCTTCGGGACTACTTCTATTGCCTCTTGCATCTTCTTAAAGGGTACTAATAGATCAGCCCTGTATTTCGGTAGGGGAAGAAGTTTAAGCCATATCTTAGTCACAATTCCTAAGGTTCCTTCGGAACCGACGATTAAACGGATCAGGTCATATCCTGCAACATCCTTCACACATTTGCCGCCTAAATTCATTATTTTCCCATTGGGGAGAACTACCTCAAGCCCAAGGACATACCTGGAGGTCGTTCCGTATTTAATTGCTCTGTTTCCACCTGCATTTTCAGCAACGTTACCACCTATCTGGGAGCTTTCAGCACTACATGGATCACCTGCATAAAATAAACCCTCATCTTCTGCCCGTTTCTGAATTTCCCCTGTTGTAACCCCGGGTTCGGTAATTATAAAGAGATTTTCCTTATCAACTTCCAAGACTTTATTGAATCTTTCCATAGAAAGGACTATTCCTCCGAACACAGGGACACACCCTGCAGACAGTCCGGTCCCCGCTCCCCTCGGAGTAACCGGGATCCCTTCCTTATTTGCCAGCTTCATAATGGAGGAGATTTCTCCCTTTGTTCTTGGTCTCACCACAACCTCAGGCATTTTAACGTATTTATCTTCAGATACTTCATCATGGGCGTACGGCATCATTTTTTCTTCATCAGTAACCACAAAGGAAGGCCCGACAATATTTCTCAGTTCGCGTAGGGTGTCTTCTGTGATCTGATTATACTTTGTCATATATCTCACTCCTCTTTTGCAAACTGTCTTTGCCTTCTTTTTTATTTTTTAACTTCTCAATCAATTCCGGCACGATCTCGAATAAGTCTCCGACAATACCATAATCAGCTACTTTGAATATTTGGGCATCCTTATCTTTATTTATTGCAACAATCGTTTCAGATGTTTGCATACCCGCAAGGTGCTGTACAGATCCGGAAAGGCCTATTGCTATATAAAGTTTGGGGGATACAGTCTTTCCGCTGAGCCCTATCTGGTGAGGATATTCTATCCATCCCAAATCTACGGCATCCCTAGTTGCGCCTACAGCCGCATTAATTAAAGATGCAAGATCTTCAATCATACAGAAGCCGTCCCGGGTCTTCAGACCCTTCCCCCCTGAAACCACAATATCCGCATCCTGAACATTCACATCCTGGGTCGTATCTTTTATAAAACCAAGGAATTCCTCACATGTTGAAAACAAGTTTGTTTCATAATCTTTCAGTATAACTTTGCCTTCCTTACCCTTATTGACTGGAAGGGGTTTTGTCGACTTTGGCCTGACGGTAGCCATTTGCGGCCGGGACACCGGCGTTTTTATCGTAGCCATTACATTACCGCCAATTGCGGGTCTGGTCTGGAGAAGGGATTTATCCTTAAGATCTATATCAAGCTCGGTACAGTCTGCCGTTAAGCCTGTATCTAGTTTAGCTGCAACAAGCGGCATAATAGTCCTGCCTTGCGTGGTTGCGGCAGCTAATACAATTCCGGGTTTTACTTCCTGTGTAAGCTTAGTCAAAACCCTTGTATAGAGTAAGGGAAGGAAGTTTTTAAGTGTAGGGTTGTCCACTATATATACGATATCTGCACCCCTTTGGATTATCTCTTCTGCAAATTGCTCCATCCCATACCCAAGGATTACGCAGGAAAGTTCTTCCGAGAGCTTATCAGCGAGGACCCTCCCTCTAGCTAACAACTCATATGTTACAGGATGGAGCTTCCCACCCCTTTGCTCACCTATTACCATTACACCCTTATACATTAAAACATCACCTGCTCCTGTTTATATAGCCCCACGTTTTTCAAGAAAGGATATAAGATTGTCCACTGCTGCACCTGAACTGTCCTGTTGATGCATAATTACGTCCCTACTCAATTTAGGTTTAAATATTTTTACAACCCTTGTCGGGGATCCCCGGAGCCCGACTTCATTATTAGAAATTCCAAGATCATCAGGGCTGAAAATCGGGATCTCCCTAGATTTTGCATTAAGTTTGCCTGCAAGTGTTGGAAACTCGGGTTGGTTAATATCCTTTATCACAGTCACAAGGGCGGGCAGCGGAGTTTTAATGAGCTCGAGCCCCTCCTCAACCACACGTTCGGCTGTAAGCAAATAATCTTCGAGGGTAATCTTACGAACAAAGGTTATAACCGGAATATCTAAAATGGCTGCCACCATAGGCCCGACTTGACCGGTTTCTCCGTCAGTAGCACGTTCACCACATAGTATTAAATCATTTTTGCCTAGCCTGCCATTTACTGATGTAAGCAAGGCTTTAGCCAAGGCCTTACTTGTGGCAAGCGTATCAGATCCGCCGAACCCTTTATGAGACAGAAGTATTGCTTTATCGGCACCCAGGGCTATAGCTTCCCTTAAAGCCCTTTGCGCATGGGGCGGACCCATGCTGATTGCAGTGACTTCCACATCAGACAAAGCCCTCTTTAGTCTGATAGCTTCAGCTAAGGCATTTTCATCTAAAGGATTTATCACATTTCTACGATCAGTTCTTATCATTGTTCCGGTTTCTTCATCCATTTTTACATCAGACGTACCGGGCACTTGCTTTAACAAAATATAGATATTCATATTAACCCTCTCCTTCGGAATTTAAATCAGAGTTCTCTATGATTTTAGCCACGTAAGGTTTTGCTACTTTTCTAAAATGATTTCGCATGGCGTCCGCTGCGGCTTGGGGGTCTCCTGTTGATATAGCCAGGGCTATTTCCCGATGATAACCGTACGACTCCTCCGCTACTCCGTACAATCCCATAATCTTCCGTAATTGAACCATGAGGATATCCTGAATTGTGGAAAACAATTCCCGCAAGACTTCATTTTTTGATGCCCTGATAACCATTACATGGAATTCAAAATCTTTTTCGACGTATTCTTCAGGGTTATCAATGGCTCCGTCCATTTCGTCAACTAGTTTTAAGATGGTTTCAATTTCTTCGTCCCAGGCCCTTTCAGCTGCGAGCATAGCTGCAGTCACTTCAATAGCTTCACGGGCTTCCACAAGATCTGTTAAAGTCGTTTCCCTAAGTTTAAAAAACTGAAGGGCACGTGTGACAAAGTAATTACCGGTAACATGGTTAATGTATGTCCCGTCGCCATGTTTGACCGTGACAAAACCCATGGTTTCTAATTGACGGACTGCCTCGCGCAATGCATTTCTGCTTACTTGTAACATCTGGGCGAGATCATGTTCGGATGGTAGCTTTGTGCCTGCCTCGAACTTCCCTTCGGATATTGCCCTTACGAGTTTTTCAGAGACCGTATCCACTACACGAACACGTTTTATTGGTTCCATATGTTAACCACCTATTCTTTAACAACAAAGTTGTAGGATGACCATGTATCAGTATCATCCTTCGATATTATTCGATAATTTCCTTCAACAAATAATAAATTTTTAATGCTAAAAACAGGATGATTCAGTTAAATGCAAAGGCATAAAGAGAGGACGTTTTTAAGGGAGCAGGCCGCTAAACTTGAGAACCTTGGCTAAGGGGCTGCCTATAACCGGTATAACTGATATCTCCTTTAGACTCAGGCCGCCAAGGAAAATTAAAGTTAACCCATAAACAACCGCCCCGGCAAAAATTGCACAAGATGTTGATATTGTAGTGTTCAAGGTGCGTATTAATAAAAAACCGTTAATTGCCTTAACTGTCGGGAACATTACCCCGGACGCAACTGCCGGAGGCCATCCCGTAACAAAGAAATCAAACCCTGCCCCTGTTACCTTCCATAAAGCAATTGTATTTAGAGCCCCTGTAACAAAGAACCCAAGACCTATTCCGAAAGCAGCACCTCTTATATCCAATCCTCGGATTCCTGTAAGTGTATACACAGTTACAATTGTACAAGCTGCCCCTATAAGGCTGTTTAATAAGGGAATACCCACCTTCCCTACACCATTTAAGATACCGGCAGTAGTCTGTTGCAAACATAAGAATACAGCACTGAATGCCATTATCTCTAAAAGCGGTCCTGCTCCGGGGTAACCGAATAAAAGGAGGCTTATTTCGGTAGGTAAAGCCAAGAGTCCGATTGAAGCGGGTGTACCTACGAGGAATGCACCCCTTACCGCATTTTTTGCAAGATGAATAACGCGGTGCCTCCGCTTTTTTACATAAGCGGAGGCAACCCCGGGAACAAGGTTCATTGCCATAGCCGTTGTAACAACACAAGGTAAAGTTACCAAGCCCAATGCCATACCGGATAAACACCCATATAATTCCACAGAATGTGAAAGGGAAAAACCTATATATTGGAGTCTCGCCGGTATAATCGCCGCATTAAGAAATTCCTGTAAAGGCCAAACCAATGTAGTAACAGTTACCGGGGCAGCAAGAACAATAATTTGTCTCAGAGTAGATGAAAATGATTCGGCACATAACGAGGGGGCTGGAATATTCCTCCGGTTTCCCCTATTTATAGACACCGATTTCCTTTGGTTCCTCATTATGAAACATATAGTAAGAACAAGAAACCCGGCGGCAGATCCGACGGTTCCTCCTGCTGCAGCCCCTGCAGCAGACCAATGAACCCCCCTGGGAAGTAAAATGTAAGCAAGCCCAAGCCCGATAGCTACTTTAACTATCTGCTCTGTGATATTTGAAACAGCTGTTAGAGTCATGATGCGGTGCCCCTGGAAATAACCTCTAAGCACAGCGGAACATGTGACAAAGAAAATAGTAGGGGACAAACACCTAAGCGGGAAAAATACCCTTGGATCCTTTATGACGAAGGATGCAATTCGATCCGCACCAATATATAACACATATGAGAGTAAAAGTCCTATCGGAATCATTGTACCTAAACATACTAATACAATTTGTCGTACACCGGCTTCATCTTTAACGGCGAGCCTTTCTGAAACAAGCTTCGAAACGGCGATGGGAATTCCCGATGCACACAATACCAGGACTGCAACAAAAATTGGGGATGCCATCTGCAAAAGCCCGATACCTTCCGCCCCTATCAGTCTGGTAAGGGGAATAATGAATAAAGCGCTCAAAACTTTCGTTATAATACCTGCGCTAAGCAAGATCAAAGTTCCGCTTAAAAAAGACTGCGTCTTCATGGCATTACCGTATTTATGCAGTCTCAGTCAAGATAATGACAATGCATAAAGGATGCATACTTTATCAGAATCGTCTGCCTGGTCTCAAAATGACAATGGGGGTTTGCTGATTATCATTTCCTAAAGGGTTTCCGGCGAGTATTTGTGTTACCCAACCTAAAGTTGTACGATCGGTGATTCCCAGTACATCCACACAACCAAGATCATTTACATCCACTATTGCTACATCTACCCCTATTGAATTTTTAATATCCTCGGCGACTTCTTCCGGACGGATAGGACCTAAAATCACGTGTTTATCATAAGGCGGAAGGGTTCCCGCTATATCATCAATTTGTGCCAAAGAGTGCCCTGCAACTCTGAAAAAATCTCCCCTTCTTCCCATCAGCCTTCCCACACCCCCTGCTGCAACACCCAACAATATCCTATAAAAACCCGCCTCATCAATAGCCAGCTGCATCGCAGGGGGAGTCGCGAGACTCCCGCCCTTCCCGGGAAGCCTGCAAAGCATACGCGCAAGCACACCTGGACGAACAGATTCAGGCAGAACAGCCCTACCCTGCGTTATAGACACCACACTCTCGGCAATTGCCACAACATCACCGGGTTTTGTAATATCTGACACGTACCTTTTTACGACCTCAATCAAGTCCTCATTCTCGTCTATAAGGTGGGTCCTTATGGGAATAGCGGAAGCACTCGTCGGGTATAACCTCAAATGCGGGGCATCCCCATTCCCCTTTTTCGGATCCCGGGATATGTTATTGAAATATCTGACAAGCCCTGTAACCATAGCATTTGCTGCCTGTTTTCTGAAGGTAGGGTTACGAAGCCACCCCTCATCCACCCAGTTAGTAATTGCAGCAATTTCTACAACTACATACGGGATTCGGAAATCATTAGGAAGTCTCATAGGGCTTACAGACATTTGCCTATTCGCCACCGGAAGTTTCTCCACCAAAGAAGTATGAATGCATTTCGCCAAAGCCAGACTTTTTTCTGTCGGATCCTCACAATATAAGGTCCTTGCTCCAGAAACCTTACGATCATCGCTTGAAAATGCATGGATACTCACAAGAATATCAGCCCCGAAATCCGATGCCCTGCCAAACCTCTCCTGCATCGATACATCTTTATCATATGTACGGGTTAGAACAACCCCCGCCCCTTCCTGTTCAAGGGCATGACCAAGGAGCTTTCCTATTTTTAGGGTTATATCCTTTTCTACAAGGCTGACCGGGCCCCGGCCTCCGCAATCAGAACCTCCATGCCCGGGATCTATAGCTATTAACCTGTCCTCAAAAATGGATCTAATCGGTTTACGATCAAAATCCATCACGATTTTTTTTGGTACACTTCCCGGTGAAACCCCGGGAATGCCCGTTATAGTCCAAGGTGAAAAGTGTTCGAGTCCTACATCGACATATGGATGAGAAGACGCCTTATCAACTTTTACCCAAGATATGATCCCGTCATTCACAGGGATACTGGCAGGTGCCATTGTGAGGATCGAGCCCGGAAGATCAATCCTTACTTGATTAGCAGGCATAACATGGGTACGAAAACGCGGTAAAGATGTTGCCTCTATTATCAGGCGAGATACTGTTTTATTTGTTATTGAATCAGTAAATCCGGTAGCCCATACATTTGTTATCCTTGGATGTTCCATAAGCAATAACCTCGCCCCGGCATAATCCTGTGTCTTTAAAACCAATGACACAATTTATATTATGCCTGAGCGAGGTATTATGCCGCTTAATCGGAGAAAACCAACGCCTATGTTATGTTAAGGCTAGTCAGCCTCCAGAGACTGGCGGAAGCACCATTATTTCTTGGCCGTCTTCCAATTCCTCATTAGCCCTACAAAGCCTGTCGCCAGTAATTAAGACTCCCCAGGTCCCTTCAATAAAATTTGCGGCAAGTAAAGCATCTCTTGCTGTAGCCCCTGCTTCTAATGTTATCTCCATTTCCTCATCGAGATGCTTATAGATCCCCCTTAATGCCCTGGAAAACTTAAGGGTGACCTTCATGAAATTCTCCCCATTTTACGGAGTTCAATTGCAACATCTTTTAGTCCCAAACGTTCGAGAGTCTCCGACTTCGGCCTCCCGTTTACATCCCAGCCACGTGCTTCATAGTATTCATCGAGAAGCACGTTGAGATCATCCTCAGTGATATGGGATCCAGCAACAGGACCGTCAGGGACAGGTTCCTCATAAAATCTTCTTGGGGGCCAATCATCTTTCCTACCAAAATCCTCCCTCTCCCGTACAGCAAAGGATCTGGTTAAATTCCATATTCTCTCACATTTTACTAACAGGTCTTCCCAGGAATCATTTCTCCCTGTTATCACAGGATACAACTTGGCGTAATATTCGAGGGGGAAGCCCATTTCTACCCACTGAAGCCTACATACGCCTATACAATCAAACAGAGGTCTTACATGTTGAAATTCCACAACCTTGGCTGCTTTCCCCTCAATAATGTCCCGTCCTACCTCAATATCATGGGTAATTGACCATGCACGGTTGTGGTGGGCGCCTATATCACATGTCATATAAGCCAACATCATAGAAGGTGCACCTCTAGATTCGTACCCACTCCATTCAAGCCCTTTAACGTGGATAGCTATACGATCGCTTTCATCGCCCCAAACTTTAGCAGCGCCTGCAACCCCTTGGGCCAGGAGTTCTCCGACACCTTCTTTAGCCGCTATCTTATACGCAAGATCACAAAATGCGTCTAGGCTCCCGAACCTGGCTTCTATCCCGTCTATATCCTCCTTATTAATAATACCTTTCTCAAAACATTCCATAGCGAATCCTACAACATTACCTGTAGAAATAGTATCAAGACCCAGCTCATCACAAACATAGTTTGCATATGCCACCTCTTCTATCGAACTCAAGGCACAATTACTGCCTATGAGAGCTGTTGTTTCATATTCCGGTCCTTCCACGAGAACCGTCTTACCCCGAAAACTGGCTTTGCATACCTTGCCGGTAGCCATGGGGCAAGCAAAGCAGGCCTTATCCCTGACGACAATCGTTTCCCTCATAATCTCGCCGCTTAAACCGTCTACATCCTCGTAGAAATTTTCATGGAAATTACGTGTAGGAAGTGCCCCTATAGAGTTTGACCAAGTAGTTACTTGGGCAAGCCCCAAATCCTGCCATATCTTAAGTGCCGGATCCTCCAGGAGTTCCCGAAATGCAGCACTTGAAACCTTTTTCAATCCATCGATATCGGCCACAGGCACACCTTTCGTACCTCTTACGGCAATTGCCTTTAGATTTTTGGAGCCCATAACCGCCCCCATTCCACACCTACCTGCCTGTCTACCAAAATCGTGATTTATACAAGCAAATACGACCCCTGTTTCCGCTGCAGGACCTACTGTTGCGATCTGAAATTCATCGCCTAATTCCTCTTTAAGTATTTCCTCAGTCTTTATTGATCCGAGCCCCCAAAGGTGCTCTGCATTGCGAATTTCTACACGATCGTCATCAATAAACAAATAAGATGGAGCCTCGGCTTTACCTCGTATAACAATGGCATCTACTCCGGAATACTTTAATTCTGCTGCCAGATGCCCTCCTATATTACTATCCCCATAAAGTCCGGTGGCCGGGCTTTTAGCTGAAATGCTGGTTTTTGCGCCACTGGGTAAAAACAACCCGGCAAAGGGCCCTGATGCAATAACAAGAACATTATCCGGCCCATAAGGGTCAGCACCGGGGGGTACTTCCTTATAAACATAGTACGCACCAAATCCCCGACCGCCTATATAATTATGGACTAAATCTTCAGTAAGGGGTTCCGGCCAGGTTTTTCCGGAGGACAGATCCACCCTGAGAATGCTTCCCGCATATCCGTACATTTATTCATCCACCTCCTCTTCATCATGAGGTGCAAGGTCATCTAAGATTCCCCTTGGGCAATACTTTGTACATTCCCCGCACATAATACATTTTATTGGATGATCTACTTCCGGGTGGGTAAACATGGCACCTCTAGGACACATATCAACACAGATTCCGCAGTTTGTGCAAATATCCGGATCAATAATAACAACTCCGGAAACCATACTGATTGCATCAAAGGGACAAACCTCTATGCATTCACCGCATTGATCGCAAACGATGACATCATACCTGACTTCTTCTGTAAATAATTTAGATACAATCTTTATAGCGGCTTTCTTAGGGTTGTTTTCCCTAAAATTCGCGACGGAACACACCACTTGACAGAGCTTGCACCCTGTGCAACGTAGAACATCTATATTTACTCCCATAACAATACCTCCCTGCCTGAAACGAGAGTTTCCGGGGTAAAGATCTCTTATACAACCGAAGGCTCGATCACCAATTCCCCGCGTTCGAATCTTCCCAGGTCAAGCCCATGTATATCAATGGAAAGTTCCTCATCACATATAATCTCACTGATAAGCTTGCCGGTAACAGGCGCCAACATAAATCCATGCCCCGAAAATCCACAAGCTAAATAAAACCCCTCACACGGTGTGCTTCCTAAAATCGGGTGGGCATCAGGTGTCATATCATAGGATCCCGCCCATTGCCTAACTACTGATAACTCCCCTACCGGAGGCAACGCTTTTGTTACTGCTTCTGCTGTCTCAATCAAGAATTGCCATGTAGAAGAAATGCAAAATCCCGGTTTCTCCTTTGGATCCCCCATACCCATTATAAAGCTTCCGTGTGGAGTCTGTTGACAGTAGAATCGTCTAGAAAAGGACATCACCATCGGACCGAGAACAGGTTCTACAGCTTCAGTCACGAGGGCTTGGTGTCTTTCCGGATAAAATGGGATATCAAGATCGACCATTTTTGATACTACAGCTGAATACGGCCCTGCAGCATTAATTACAACATCGGTAAAGACTGTTCCCCTGTTGGTTTTTACCCCTTTAACCTTCTCTGACTCAGTCAAGATCTCACAGGCTTTGGTAAAAGTGTGTATTTCAACACCTAGCCTTTCCCCTGCGGCAGCATAGGCGTCAGTAACATAAAAAGGATTTGCATGACCATCCGTAGGACAAAATGTTGCACAATACATTTCATCGGTGTTGAGTATCGGCACGATCTGTTTCGCCTCCGAAGGAGTAAGGAAGCTGACAGGGACACCTAATTCCTTTTGGAGTCGGACATTTTCAATAAATTGATCCATCTCCCGCTGGGTATATGCGAGAAGGAGATATCCTCCCTGTTTAAACTCAATACCTCTTTTATAATCCAGCTCTTCATCCATTCTCTGGAACGCCTTAATACTATCTATAGCAAGAAGGCAGTTTAACTTGGTACCCCATTGTTGCCTGACCCCTGCCCCACAACGCCCGGTGGAACCGGATGCCAGATAAGATTTCTCCAAAAGAATTATACGACCAAAATCCTTTTTAGCTAAATGGTACGCAATAGAAGTACCAATAACTCCACCGCCTATAATTACCGCATCAGCATTTTTCGGCAGCCCACCCGGCACTCTGGAAGGCATGCTTTCATTCCAAGTCATTTACATCACCTTTAACAGCGCCCCCGAGTCGGATGGGTTTTGTAGGCGGCCTGTACTTTGTAGATGCCACCTTACCCACCTTTTCTCCTAAGGCCTTCGCAATTTCTCCGAGTAAAAGTTCACGACATGTACGCCCCTGGCATGGACCCATACCACACCTTGAGATCCTTTTAATTTCTTCTGCAGTTGTGTAACCTTCTTGAATGAGCTCCTTAATTTCCTCGAGAGTTATGTCTTCACATCGGCAAATCATAGTGATTTTATCCGGGTTCATTTCCTTTTCCTTTTTATCAGGCCTTTTGTCCATCAAGTGAAGTCCCCCCTACGCGAATATGCCTCACATCCATAGAAAGATCCTTGGGCACCTCTATCCATATTACAGGAGTCCTATTATGCCACCTGGTATTATCCACTCTTACAACCTTTGCCTCACAAAGTTTAACCCCATCCCTCCCCAGCCCGTCTACAATTTGTCCTTTTTGGGGCAAAGGGAGGAACTCATATGGGAGCCTGACAACTGCAAGATCGTCTTTCCATGTTTCATCCACAACAAATATAGCTAAACCCGGACATACTGAAATACATAAACCACAACCATTACATTTGGTAAAATCCACTTCGGGAAGATGATTAATATCATCAAAAGCCGAAATAGCACCTCGGTTACATGCCGCATGGCAAGGATCACAAGGGATTTCTTGAAAACATTCTATAACCACAACAGGCCCTTCAGCCCGCCTTTTTGAATCAGGGATTGTACGGAATTTTTCGTTAATCTTAGTCAAGCACCCTCACACTCCTCTCTAAGCTGCATGAGACTTGCTATTCCTTGCCTTATTTTTTCACCAGTCGGGCCCTGTCTTAAAACCCTCAGCTCAGTTTTGGCACGATTGATCCTGTCTTCAAAATCATCGATTTCATAACCTAAAGATTTAGCTGCGCAAAGACCTGCAATTTCCCCTTCTATCATTGCAGAGGAAGCCTCTTCTATTCCCGCCAAATCACCGGCAACGAATACACCCGGGCGGGTGGTCTCATAGTTTTCATTTCGGAACGGTGTATATCCACCAAGTTCAGGGATATAACCCATTTTACAGTCTGCCTGCCACAGAAGCTCCGTGAGAGGAGTGAGGCCTACTGCAAGACATACAGTGTCCACTTGAAAATAACGATCTGAATCAGGGATAATGCAAAATTGAGCATCCACGGCTGATACGGTGGCACCCTCAACAACCTGCCTCCCATGGACTGCCTTTATCGTATGAGAAGTTAGAATAGGGATGCCTGCTCTCTGGATTTTGCGGGCATGCACATCGTACCCTCCGACATACGGCATTGCCTCTACAATTGCGGCTACGTCAATACCTGCCTGGATTAATTGATAACTGACAATTAATCCTATATTCCCTGCCCCAATCATGAGAACCCGGTTCCCAGGCCTGACTCCGTACAAATTCATGAGGGTTTGTGCAGCCCCGGCACCGTACACTCCGGGTAGATCATTATTGGGGAAAGGTAACATCCTTTCAGAAGCCCCCGTAGCACATATAACCCGCTGCGGTTTTAGGAGTTTAAGACAATCATCCTTCTCAATCGCTAATGTACCGTCAGGGTAAAAGCCAACGACTTGTGAATCACTCATTACAGTCACTGAGGAGTCCTTTGTTACCTCATCTGAGAGAAGCTTTGCAATATCAATGCCCCGCATCCCGGCGAATTGCCCCCTGGAACCAAAAAATTTGTGGGTCTGCTTAACAAGCTGCCCCCCAAGGTTTTCTTCAGAATCTACCAACATCACGCAGGCACCCATGTCACGAGCTGCAATAGCTGCTCTCAACCCTGCAGGACCTGCCCCAACTATACATATTTCAGTTGTTAGCAAGGAGGACACCCTTCCCTTTTTGAGTTTTCACATTCATTCCTTCCCGCAATTTCTCAACACACACCCTTACATTCGGCCGCCCATCCACTGTCATAAGACATGATGAGCAGTTCCCAATAGCACAAAAAAAGCCCCTCGGCCGTCCTAGCTCAGGGCTTTCCCTCAGTACACGCACACCGGCTGCATGCAATGCACAAGCTATAGGCTCGCCTTCATACCCCTGAAATTCCTTGCCGTCAAATGTAAAACTTACTTTTTTACCTTCCTTGAATTCAAGTATTGGATGGAGTATAATCCTACCGTCATTCATAATAAGGTCCACCCCTCCCGTGGCTTAGACTGATGCTGCATGATATCGGACTGGCATCAACCATAGATAAAAAGGTCGAAATGCATCGAACTATTTATTCGTGAAATAACTTGGATCTCCTTTTATAAGCCGACTAATTTAATCCCTATCCTATTTTTAACAACTCCTTTGCATGCCTGATACTTGTCCCGCTTAATCCAGGATGTCCCCCTAACATTCTTGCAATTTCCTCAACGCGCTCAGAACCTTGTAATTTATTTACAAAAGTGCGAGTACGCCCGCTTTTTATTTCCTTGCCTATAGAGTAATGGGTATCCCCCATACAGGCTATTTGTGGGAGGTGCGTGACACAAATCACTTGTCTCATTTTGCCGATGGTTGCCAATTTGTTCCCGATAACAGTTGCAGTCTTACCCCCTATTCCCGCGTCAATTTCATCAAATATTAATGTTTCCACTTCGTCTGCTGATGCCAAGATTGACTTGAGGGCCAGCATCACCCGGGAAATTTCCCCGCCACTGGCTATTCTTGCAAGGGGTTTCAAAGGTTCGCCAGGGTTCGCCGACAGAAGAAATTCAACTATATCAATTCCATCAGGTCTTATTGCCAGTAATTTTTCACCTACAGGTATTCCTTTGGGATCCTCAACTTCTTTAAAGTCCACATCGAAAACGGATTCCTCCATAGCAAGTTCCTGAAGTTCGCAAGTAATGAGTTGTTTTAGTTTTTCCGAAGCCTTCATCCTGATATTACGCAGCTTTTCTGCGGTTTTACCTAGTTTCAAGCGGATTGCAGTAATTTGCTTGCTGATAGAAGTAGCTTCTCCAAAAGAAGATTCGAGGCTTTCAATTTCCTCATCTATCACTTGCCTATAGCCTAATATTTCATCAACGGTACCCCCGTACTTTTCCTTTAGGCGTTGAATTACAGCAAGCCTTGATTCAATTTCTGCAAGACGCCTGGGATCTCTATCTATACCATCCCTATACAATCTTATTTCCCTGGAAGCTTCTTCACAAGCAGCTAAGGCAGTCAAAAGCAAATCCTTTACACCTGTCAGGGAATCATCAATTTCCAGAATCGGTTCTAATTCACAAAGCGCGGCATCTAGTTTGTCAATGGCTCCGGGAGTATCACGATCTTCCCCGTGGATTAAAAAATAGCCAAGTGAGGCTCTTCCGTAGAATTCGTCTGCAGCTGCCTGAATATTATGCTCCTTAATTAAGGATGTATCTTCACCTGGTATTAAATTTGCGGCGGCAATCTCCTGGGATTGAAATTTTATAAGATCGAGACGTTGAGTACGCTCTCGTTCATTTAAATGAAATTCTTTAAGGGCCTCCTCGAGTTCAGTAAGATGTCGGAAGTAAGATTTCACCTGTTTTTTTACGGCCAAACCGTCTTCACCTGAGAAATTATCCAGGTATTCTATATGTTTTCCCGATTTAAGTAATGTCTGATGTTCATGCTGTCCGTGGATATCAACAAGATATTCCCCGATATCCATAAGCATGGACTGGGTAACAGGGCAACCGTTTATATTACGCCGGCTCCTCCCTGTCCGCGATACCGAGCAAGTAATTATCATGGTATTCTCTTCCGAGAGCCGTATGCCGAGATTAGTAAGGTTCTCCCTTAGGGGGCTTTCTTGAGGAACGGTAAATACACCATGGACAATTGATTCCTGACATCCGGTTCGTATCTGGTCTAAACTACCACGCCCACCCAACAAAAGCATTACAGCATCAATTATTATGGATTTCCCCGTACCTGTTTCACCTGTCAGCACATTTAATCCGGGACCGAATTCAAGCACGGCTTCCTCCACTAGAGCATAATCTTTGATATGGAGTTCAAGGAGCATAAAAATCCACCACCAGACTACCTTGACAAATACGGACTTACCTGCTTTATTCCGGGGATTGGATCCTGAGCCTGTTGAACCTTTCCATAACACCGGCAACTGCAGATTTCGGTTTTACAACTACAAGTATTGTATCATCGCCTGCAATAGTGCCTACAATTTCAGAGATACCGATATCATCAACGACTGCTGCCACAGCATGGGCATTTCCTGTTAGTGTTTTTATAATTAAAAGATTTTCACTGTAATCAATAGAAATCACAGAATCCTGAAAGAGCCTTCTTATCCTCCGATCGAAATTTGCCGGGGTTTTTTCCTGCGTGACAAAATAGCGGTACCTGCCACTGCCGGTAGGGGCCTTAGTTATCCCCAGCTCTCTGATATCCCTCGAAATAGTCGCCTGTGTAACCTCAAAGCCCCTCTTTCTCAGGAAATTGGCTAAATCATCCTGGGTTTCTACAGAGTATTTCCTTATAATTTCCAGGACCTCCGCTTGGCGTTTAGCTTTGGATAGTTTTTGCTTCATTACATTTTACCCTCCGCCATACGTGTCTTCAGAACCTCATAGAAATCCCTGTACCCCAATTTAATCAGGTAAGTTTTTTCAGCTGCAGACCTTACTATAACTTCATCTTCATGCTTTAGATTAAAGCCTACCTGCCCGTCAATTGTCAACATAACCTCTTCATTTTGGGCACTCAGGACTATTCTTATATCATCCTCGGAGGATACAACAAAAGATCTCGCCCCAAGAATATGTGGACAAATAAATGTAAGGATTAAAGTGCTCATGGACGGATCGACAATAGGGCCCCCAGCTGAAAGAGAGTATCCAGTAGAACCTGTGGGGCTGGCTACAATGGCGCCGTCTGCAGGATAGGTACCAATCAAACTGGAATTTACGTAAGCATCCAGTCTGATCATCCTGGCAAATGCCCCCTTAGTAATAACAACGTCATTAAATCCGATGAATTCTCCTGCAATTCCTGTACTTCTCCGCCTCACTTCAGCCCGGATCATCATTCTCTCTTCCACTTCGTAATCACCTGAGAGAATCCTGTCAAATGCATTGTTTAAGCCTTCCAGTTCTACCTCAGTGAGGAACCCAAGGTGCCCCACATTAACCCCAAGAATAGGCAGACCGGTTCCTGCCAAACTCCGTGCTGCATTGAGGAGTGCCCCGTCACCGCCTAGAACAACTACCATATCCAGCTTTCTTTTTAATTCTTTTTCACCGAAAGAGGCTTCGGGAAAATTAAAGTGTTCAGCGGTTTCCGGATCAAGAAATACCTCGATCCCGCGTCCGGGGAGATCCGTAAGTAGATTTTTCGCAGCTGAAACTGCAATATCCTTTCCGAGATGTACTATTAAACCCAATTTCATTTCCTGCTGTCTCCTTGCATAGATAATGCATCCCCTAATTCCCGGTGAGCAGCTTGAACCACCTGGGATATAGCCTGGACAGAATAAAATTCTAAATCTGCAGCCTCGTTTTTAACAGCGTATACTAAGAATTCAATATTTCCCGCTGGTCCCGTTATAGGTGAGTATGTCAAACCTCTAATTTCGACACCTAAACCTTCCATAAATTCCAATATAGCTTTTATTGTGACAGCATGGACCCGGGCATTGCTCACTACCCCGCCTTTTTGCACTTTATCCCTGCCTGCCTCGAATTGGGGCTTAATAAGAACAATTAATTCCCCGTCATCTTTAAGGAATGTCAAAAGATGTTCCATAAATTTTTTCACTGATATAAATGATACATCCACTGTGGCAAAATCCACAGGCTCAGGGATTACATCCGGACTAAGGTATCTTATATTTGTACGATCCAACACAATAACTTTCGGGTTCTCCTGAAGTTCCCATGCCAGTTGACCATAACCTACATCTATTGCATATACTCTTTTGGCACCCCGTCGAAGAAGGCAATCAGTGAACCCGCCGGTGGATGCACCAATATCCATAGCCACTTTATTTTCGACGCTTATTTCAAATACTTGAAACGCCTTGTCCAGCTTTTTCCCGCCCCTGCTTACAAAGGCTTTTTCCCCTTTTAAAGGTTTAAAGATAATCTCTGAATTCGGCTTCACAAACGTGCCCGGCTTAATTTCAGGCATGCCGTTGACAAAAATTTCCCCTGCCATTATAATGCGGCGTGCCTTTTCCCTTGAAGATGCAATACCTGCCCCTACTAATAATACATCAAGACGCTCTTTTTTTCCGCCGGTGCGGAACTTCCCCTCCGGCATACCTATGTTACACCCTTTGTTCGGCTTACCGCTGATTGTGTAATTTCCTGTGTGAGCATAGCGGTTCTTTCAGATTTGCATAAATCAAGCACAGCCTCTATGATTCCCATGGTTGACAGGCCACATTCAGCCAATAAAACTTCACGTGGACCGTGCGTAATAAAAGCATCAGGGATTCCCAAATGGGCAAATTGAATTTTTTCTTCAATTTCCCGGGAAATGATATCTAAAATCGCACTGCCTAATCCTCCGATGATACTTGCTTCTTCAACAACAAGGACTTTTCTGTGTTCCTTTAAAACCCTGTAAATAAAGGGACGATCAAGGGGTTTTGCAAACCTGGCATTAACAACAGCCACAGAAAGCCCTTCCCTCCCCAGGAGCGCGGAGGCTTCCAGTGAGGGGTGGACCATACTCCCTAAAGCAATGATTACTGCATCCTTTCCGTCCCGGAGGATCTCACCTTTCCCATATTCGATAGGGGAGCATGGGCAAAATCCGACCCCGTTATCAATCATGGCAGATGAACGCGGATATCTAACAGCACAAGGCCCGTCTATATCCAAAGCAAAGTTTAGCATGGCAACAAGTTCTTTACCATCCATAGGGGCCATAACGGTCATACCCGGTATGCTCCTTAGATAGGTTACATCAAAACTTCCATGGTGTGTAGGGCCATCCTCTCCCACAATTCCCGCTCTGTCCACGGCAAAGATAACATGGAGGCCCTGGAGGGCAATATCATGAACAATTTGATCATATGCCCTTTGCAGAAATGTGGAATAAATAGCTAATACAGGAATCAAACCCTGACTTGCAAGTCCTCCAGCCATTGTCACTGCATGCTGCTCAGCAATACCCACATCGAAAAAACGTTTGGGGTATTTCTTCATAAACTTGTTAAGTCCTGTACCATCAGGCATTGCAGCTGTAATCGCAATGATACGGGGATCTTTTGAGGCTGCCTGCACAACGGCCTCACCGAATACTTGAGACAGACTCTTTGAATTATTCAAGCAAAGGGGCTTGCCTGAAGATACACAGAATTTGCCTATTCCATGAAATGTCTTAGGATCTGCCTCAGCCGGGGGATACCCTTTGCCTTTTTTTGTAAGCGTGTGGATTAAGACAGGTCCTCCTTTAGCCTTGGCTTGTCGGATTGTATGAATCAGAAATGGAATATCATGCCCGTCAAGCGGTCCTAAATAAGTAAATCCCAGATCTTCAAAAAGCATACTAGGTATGAGTAAGTACTTTAAACTACCCTTCAGCCTTTTTACGCTGTCGTAGACATCTTTTCCGATTACGGGGATATTTTGAATAACCCGATCCAATTCACGACGGGCTCTCAGCAAGTGAGGTTCAATCCTGATGCGAGAAAGATAAGACGCAAGGCCTCCGACATTCCGGGAGATGGACATTTCATTATCATTTAATACAACAATAAGATCAGTGCCAAGCTGCCCTGCATGATTTAAAGCCTCAAATGCCATCCCCCCAGTGAAAGCCCCATCTCCGATAACCGCAAGTACAGTGTATTTCTTTTCTTTTAGATCTCTGGCTTTAGCAATACCCAAAGCTGCAGATATGGAAGTACTGGAGTGACCTGTATTGAACGCATCATGGGGACTTTCATCAGTTCTTGGAAAGCCGCTGATACCCCTATACTGCCTGAGAGATCCGAATCTTTCCAGTCTTCCCGTGAGGATTTTATGGGCATACGACTGATGCCCTACATCCCATATTATTTTATCATGGGGGCTGTTAAGTACAGTGTGGATAGCCAGTGCAAGTTCCACCACCCCAAGACTGGGGGCTAAATGACCACCGGTTTCAGATACGGTATTTATGATTTCCTCCCTGATTTCCCCAGCAACCTGCTGAATCTGATCCAACGTAAGTTGCTTAAGGCCCTTTGGTAAATCCAAGGTATCAAGAAGTCTTGCCACTGTTAATATCACCTTCGATGGGCTTTTTTGATGAACCCGGGTGCTTCCTTCTGTTAATTACTTTCCGGTCAGGCAATATTGTGATGCCTACCGAATCTTCCAGCCGGGCCAGGATTTTCCCTACAGTGAGAACAATCCGTTCCGATTCATGGATTGCAGTATTTTTTCCCAGAGCTTTACCCCCTACTGTAACCGCTGCAACAATTCCTATAATAACGGTACTTACTATCGTATCGCCGGTATAACCCGATTTCATCCTGACAACCACATCAATGGCAACGGCAGCACCTATGGCTCCGCTGACCGTACCCGCCATATCACCGATAATATCATTACAAAAGCTTGCTACACGATCCGCGGATCTGGCTATACGAAGTGCATGCTTAGCCCCATACACTTTCTTCGAGGCCATGGCATTCAAAGGCCGTTCTTTGACAGCAGTTGCTGCAGTCCCGATTATATCAAAAACAACACCTATACTGATAACCAAACATAAAATGAAAAGTCCAAGTATCAACCCTACGCTGCCAAGGAGGATCTTGGACACAAAACTTACAGCTATAGCCATGAGAAACGTAATAATTGCTACAGACAAAACCCGTGACATACGTGGGCTCACAATTACACCCACCTTGATAATGTATCTGGGTAGGCGGTAACATTTCGGGTAAATATTGTGGCTTTAGGTCCGGCAGGTTTTCCCTGCAGTACTCCCTCGCGTCACCGCTTGGGCGGTTTCCCGTTTACGACCGCAGCCCGAGGTCACCCTTAGGACGGCCGGACTACCACTTAGCTCACACTACAATCCCCGTAACGTTCCTCATATCATTGGACAGTCTAGGGGTTTTCCCCGACAACACCCACCCGTTTTCTATCCTCTTTTGCAGTAAGGGTTTCATGCTGCAAAGAACATCTTCTTCAGGCCCGGAGAAAAATGTCTGCAATTTGCAATCCCTCCCTTACCACTCAAGGCAGGCTACACTACACCCGGCACTTATAAATCAGGCGTTTGCGTACCTAGGTGTAGGTTTAACCCCCGGCCATGGCCGCAGGCTTTACCTGACTGGCCACAGGAACGGGTCTCCGCGGGGCGAGGGTCAACGCCTGTATGCCATTACAGATCGCCCTCATCCCTTAACCCCCAGCACCAACCCCCAACTGGGCGTCAGCAGCCGGCACCAGGGACTTCATCGATATGCCCTTAACGGATTTTTAGGCCCGCTTTCAAAAACAGAGGCGCTGACTAGAATACTGCACCACCTACCCTGATGGACTTGATTATACCACATGGAAAATATCTCATCAACTAAAGCGCAGGGCTGCATTGGCCAAAAACAGGAGCTCTGTACTTTCTCTTTTATATGGTTGCAGGGCGTCTATAGCGGAAGACAAAAGTTCCAATCCGTACAAGGCCGCTTCCTCTTCCCCCAAAACTGCCGGGAACGTAAAAGGGCCCTTCTCATCTATGTCTTTGATGTCATCCCTGACCTGAAACGCACGCCCAAACAAACTCCCAAATCGTGTCAGAACAGCGAGTTCTTTGTTATTTGCGCCTGCAGCTATAGCCCCACACCGAATTGCGGCCCTTATTAATGCACCTGTTTTCAGATCGCTTAGCCTTTCAACATATTTAATTTCTGTATCAGGACAGACTTGGGCTATATCCATAACTTGCCCGCCAACCATACCCTGGCTCCCCGATGCAAAAGCAATTTCATTTATGATCCTGACGGAAGCTTCAGGCCCCATTAGCTCACAGGCCCCTTCCCCGGACACTGCTTCAAAAGCAAGGGAGATCAAGGCATCTCCTGCAAGGATTGCCTCAGCTTCTCCGAAAGCCTTATGAACGGCGGGCAAACCACGTCTGTAATCATCATTGTCCATGGATGGAAGATCATCATGAATCAGAGAATATGAATGTATTAATTCTATGGAAACGGCAGATGGCATAGATCGTTTAAACAATCCCTCAAGGTTTTTAGGGCTGTACGTCATATTGTTGTCGTTAACCGATGTATCTGTACCTTTCCTCAGCCTATCAATTGTAACCGCAGCAGATAACACAAGTAACGGGCGAATCCTTTTCCCCCCGGGAAACACCGCATATCTCATTGCCTTATGGAGTAATTCAGGTTGTGTGTCCGGGGATGGCAGGACTTTATCAAGGGCTGCATCTATCATAAGCTTCCAATTATCAAATGTCTTTTCTATCACGGCTCGTCTCCGATATGGAAAGGTTCCGTAATAATCATTCCATCCTTAGTTTCAACAAGTTTTTCAATCCTTACCTCGGCATCTTTCAACATCATCTGACATATTCTCACCAAGGACATCCCTTTTTCGAAAGCCCCGAGGGATTCCTCGAGCCCAAGACTGCCTGTTTCCAAAGAGGCCACCACCTCTTCAAGTTGTTTCATGGCCTTTTCGAAGCTTATATCTTCATCTGCCTTCCCCACCTATAATCTCCTCCCTGATTGTCTTTACGGAAGCGGTAAAACTTCCATCGTAAAGCACCACTTCTAAATCTTCGCCGGATCTTACTTCATCAATACGGTGGATAGCGCTCATATCCGATAACCGCCTGATAAGCCCGTATCCCCTAGCAAGAGTCTCCAACGGGCTAAGCCCTTCGAGACGGCCCACTAAAACCCTGAAGTCTTCACGCTTTACAGAGAGCATATTTATAGCAAGGGTATAAAGCTTATCAATGGAAGAGGAAAGACGCTGGCGATGATCTCTTGTCAGCTCCATTGGGAATCTTAATACATGTGATCTTGTAAGCGTTTGGAGTCTGCCTCTATTGTCAGATATAATACTTGTAATACTTCCTTTAAGTCTCAAAGAAAGTTGGGTAAGCGCCTTTTCCAATCCACTCGTATCAGGCACAGCCATTTCTGCAGCAGCAGACGGTGTAGCAGCCCGACGATCAGCGACAAAGTCGGCAATTGTAAAATCTGTCTCATGGCCTACAGCTGAAATAACAGGGATTTTACATCCGGCAATCGCCCTTGCAACCCCTTCATCATTGAACGCCATAAGCTCCTCTATCGACCCCCCACCTCGTCCGACAATGACAACATCAATAAACCCGGCCCTATTCACTAAATCAAGACACCGGATGATACTTTCGGGAGCGTTATCTCCCTGAACCAATGCGGGGACAACAAGAATCATAACATTCGGCGCACGCCTTTTAATTACTGTAATTACATCACGCACAGCAGCCCCCGTAGGGGAAGTGATGACTGCAACAGTCTTAGGAAAACAGGGCAGCTCCCTCTTATTGGCAAGTGAGAAAAGCCCTTCTTTATCAAGTTTCTCTTTAAGTTGCAGAAAAGCCATATATAAAGACCCTGTACCTACAGGCATCATTTCTTCAACGTAAAGTTGTACATCACCGGATTTTTCATACATGCCTATGGCACCATACGCAAATACTGCCATTCCGTCAGACGGTATAAATTTCAATCGGGCATTCGAGGATCTGAACATCACAGATTTCAAGCGGCTGAATTTATCCTTTAAACTAAAATACATGTGTCCTGAAGAATGTAATGTAAAATTAGAAACCTCGCCCTTCACCCAAACACCGGCAAGAAAACCGTCACCTTCCATGAGGCCTTTTATGTATTTGCTTATCTCAGAAACTGAATAAATAGCCAGCATCTATTCTTTTTTCATCTCCCTTACCAGTTTCCCCAGGATTCCGTTGACGAACTTCCATGATTCATCATCACCGAATTTCTTGGCTAATGAAACCGCTTCATTTATGGCTACATTTGTAGGAATATCATCAAGAAACATGATCTCACAAATTGCAAGCCTAAGGAGGTTTCGATCTACGGCCCCCATACGATCCAGGGTCCAATCGATAGCGAGGCGGGAGATAATATCATCAATGGCTTTGAGATTACAGAGGGTACCAAGAACAACACGGTGTATATAATCATGGTTAAGACGGCTGACTTCCTTGCCCAAAAGTGTGGTTTGAATAGCGTCATCAGGCTCTATACGCCCAAGATCTATTTGGAAAAGCGCAATAAATGCCGCTTCCCGCGCATCCCTCCTTGTCAAGATAATCCCCCTAGCTTCTTCGACTGTCCGCTGTCACCCATCCCGAGGGAAAAAATCCTCCAAAAAAATATCATCGGTATGTGTTCTCCCCCGATCCAGATAATTACCGGCAAGGTAACCTATGCTTATACAAGCAGCTAAATAAAGTCCGGCAATAGGGCCGAAAATCACCATTACCAAACCTACTATGAATCCCAGGACTGTACCGATAAACTTCCCCGGGTGTCTGATAAAAGTGATACGTAAGAAATCCCTTAACCCGGACTGCATCAGTCTGCACCTCTTTTCCTGTATGGCTATATCTTCGGGTTTTCGATTATTAGCAGAATTGCCAAGGCTACAATACTTGTTTCTTTTAAATCACTCTTTGTGATCTTTGCTCATGGCCTACGTTTCTTACGTTTACCGTGACTTTTGATACATCTACCCCAATTGTATCACTGATATACCTTCCAAGCTTAGTTTGTATTTGCTCGGCAACACCTGGGATAGAGACATCAGGGCTGACAACAACTGAAACGTATACTTCGACATCTTCCCCGGAAACATCAACTACAGTATCAACATCCTGTATTCCGGGAACTTCCCGGGAAACCCGTTTAACAAGAGTTTCAATAGCCAAGGAGGAAATTCTTACTTCGCCAAGACCGGTGGCCCGGACAATAGTCCTCCTTCGACCCCGACCCCGGAGGGCCATCCATACCAAATACGCACCTGCTATCACGGAAATAATTGAAACGATTATCACCATAGGGCGTAGACCGCCATATTGCTTCGTGAGGAAGATACGAACAAAGTGACTGGTTGGATTAGGCCCAAATGCCATGACAACGAAAATCAGGCCTGCCACAAGCAATAGTATGGATGAAATAAATATGATGGCCCGGTCATGTATTCTCATAGGACTGCCCCTTTCGCCGGTCTTGCTAGCGTACTCTTGATTCCTCTTTCTTTTCCTGCACTAAAAAACTTACTCCCTGGACGTGAACATTAACTTCCACGACTTCGCGGCCGGTCATGCTTTCAATAGCTTGCTTAACGTTTTGTTGAACTTTCCATGCAATTTCAGGAATCCTGACACCATATTTAACAATAATATGAAGATCTACAGCGGCTTCCTTTTCGCCGACTTCGACCTTAACTCCTTTGGCTAAATTCCGCCGACCAAGCAATTCAGCGATGTCACCCGCAATTCCACTTGACATCCCGGCAACACCTTCAACCTCTATAGCGGCGAGCCCGGCGATTACACTGACTACCTCGCCTGCAATTTTTACGGTCCCAAGAGCCTCACGCGCTCCTTGTAAGGGAGCCTCAGGGTAGCGCAGCTCTCCTACCTGCATAATGCTTATACCCTCCTCCTGGGTGTATTATATCAGCACATTCCGGTGCTGACAATTTAATCAGTACGCCCGAAAACAAGAGATAATACGTCACTGTCGCAAAAAATCTTGGCTTCCTTAAATTCCGGGCTTGCAATGAGCCTTTGTTGAAATTTCAGATTTGTTGAAATCCCCTCGATTATAAATTCCCCCAACGCCCTGATCATCCTGGCTACTGCTTCATCCCTGTCATTACCCCATACTACAACTTTCGCAATAATTGAATCATAGTATGGAGGTACATGACACCCCGGATAAAGAGCCGAATCCGTTCTGACCCAGGGACCCCCCGGAAAAACCAGTTTGCTTATTTGCCCGGGCGAAGGTGCAAAGTTCCGTTCCGGATCTTCCGCACATATTCTGCATTCTATAGAATGCCCTTTCATTTTCACATCTTTTTGATCAAAAGGCAATGGTTCACCTGAGGCTATAATAAACTGAGCCTTCACAATATCAACCCCGGTTATAAACTCAGTTACAGGGTGTTCCACTTGGATTCTTGCGTTAATTTCGAGAAAATAAAACCTACCGTCGGAATCTACAAGGAATTCGATTGTACCGGCATTTGTATATCCAGCAGCTTTGGCAGCTATTAAGGCTGCATTCTTTATAGCAGTGGAAATATTATCATCTAAGGCAGGGGACGGGGATTCCTCTGTTAATTTCTGATATCCCCGCTGAACGGAGCAGTCCCGCTCCCCTAATTGCACTGCAGAACCTTTTTCATCCGCCAATATCTGGACTTCAATATGTCTGGCACCGGGAAAATAGCGTTCCAGATAAACACCGGGGATGCCGAATGCAGCTTCCGCCTCAGCCTGGGCAAACTTAACGTTGCTGATTAGCTCGTCTAAATCGTAGGCTATGCGCATTCCTTTCCCGCCGCCGCCTGCAGTTGCTTTTATCATTACAGGAAAGCCATACTCCGCGACCCATGCTTCAGCCTCCCGGGTATCTTGTATAATACCTCGGGTACCAGGTATAACACTGAGGCCATGTTCAGACATAAGCTGTTTCGCCATGGCCTTATCGGCCATATTATTCATAACTTCATGATTAGGTCCTATAAACTTAATGCCATGAGATGAACATATCTCTGCAAAATATGAATTTTCAGCAAGAAATCCATATCCGGGATGAATTGCATCTGCGCCTGACAATAATGCAGCACTGATAATATTCGCTATATTGAGATAGCTCCGGGCGCTTGGCCCGGGCCCAATACAATATGCTTCATCAGCCATAATTACCGGGAGAGAATCCCTGTCAGGCTCAGAATACAAAGCTACACACCTAATGCCAAGTTCCTTGGCTGCCCTGATAATCCTCAGGGCTATCTCGCCCCTGTTCGCTACGACCACCTTCTGAATTGAGAGATCTGACACAGTCTACCTCCTGCATTTAGTAAAGCGTGAATCTACAGCGTTTCCAAAATAAAAAGAGGCTGTCCATATTCTACAGGCTCTGCATTTTCCACCAGGATCTCTATAACCCTGCCTTTAACTTCAGACTGAATTTCATTCATGATTTTCATAGCCTCAATAATACACACAGTTTGACCTGGGAGGACTGTACCACCTGCACTGATATACGGTTCTTCATCAGGTGCAGGCGCCCTGTAGAAAGTACCAACCATAGGCGCTGTAATTATAATACGGTTATCCTCAGAAGGTGCTTCAGCCCCAACGCCCACTTTATGTGGGGATGAAACATCGGTTTCTCTGCGGAGCCTCACTGTCAGCCCTTCCATCTCCAGCTCCAATTCGGCAATATCATAACTGGTCATGATCCGGGCAAAACCAGAGACTTCCCGCCTTAAATCTTTAAGTTCCACTTTTTTGCCTGCCTTCCCACACCTCAAGCATAGCCCATGAGGGCCTGATCCATCCTTTTCCTTACACTTGTTGTATATCACAGTCGTAGATTCTTATCCATAGACTACCCCGGTAAAGGCAATAATAGCCATAACATGGGTCGCTATCCATGCTTCCCTATATTCACCACAAGTGTTTTATTTCCTTCTTTAATCATCCTGTCAATAAACCCTATCTACCCAGATTGTCATATCCCGTTTCTTTCTATTATAGTTATATTTGCAAGTTCCACGCCTAAATACCTTGCAATAATATCCCCAATTTGCTCAGCATCAGCTTTTCCCAGCACCTCACCGGAAATTACTACATCACAGCTGTCCCCCTTAGTGAAAACCAAGGCATCTTTATAACCTCTTGCCCTGATCAAGGCTTCAGCCTCCAATTCAGCCTCAGTCCTTTTAGAAATGTCCAAAAGCTGTATGCCGGCAGCAGCCCGCGCTTCCTCTGATAAATCTAAATTTCCGGCCATTGCTTCCAAGGCTTCGATGTTTCTTGATCTGGTCCTGCTTCGTTCCATCCTTAATGCATCAAGACTGTCAGTCCATTCCTCTGATGTTTCCCCCATTGGATCTTCAAAAGATACTTCCGGAGATTGCCCAGTTGATAATTTATCAGATTCCATTCCGGTGTCCAAAATTTCACCCACGGAATACAATCCCTCATTCTGTTGCATTCCGACATTTCTTACACCTATGAAAATACCTAGAATAACTGCAATAACAACCATAAGTGCAAAGCCCGCTCTTGTCCGGTTCCCCATACGTTTCACCTACCTTTGGCGTGGCAAAACCACCACTTTATGATAAGGGATAGCCAATAAGGTTGTCACTGCCTCGATAATTGCCGACTTTACCTGTATATCCCCGGCACCGTCCGCAACTACCAAAGCCCCCTGAACCCGGGGCTCAGTAAAGCTCCTGATTACCGGAACAGTAAGGCCTGTTGATCTCTCTTGCGTGACTACTATTTCCCCGCTTCTTCTCGTTTGTGTCGTTTCCCGGGTCAAGCCCTGTGTATCTAATTCTTTAGAAGTATTCTGTTCGTGGGTTTCGTTCTCTACATAGTCATAAAAACGTCCTGCTTCAAATGTAATCTTAATGCTGACTTCACCCGCCCCCTTTATCTGGGATAATACCTCAGCAAGCTGATGTTCAAGTCTTGCCTCATCTCCGGTAAGATCCACACCCCCGATCCCGGGAATCAAAGGATCCCGGTCGTAGCCGACAGGGCCATGATTTACCTGATTGCCGGATAGATTACCCAACCTTGGCGAAAAACTGAATAAGAGAAGAAGGACGCCTATAAGTCCGACGATAATTAGTACACCAATCTTTTTCATTTGGGGATGTTTTAGGTCCCCTGTCTCACCGGTGATCCGTCTAATAAGCCCGGTGAAAAAATCAGTAATTTCAAAACTCATGCTTTCCGTCACCCCTGTCCCTTTACGCATTCATACGCATATATTTAATTGAAAAGACCACCGGCATAAAGTTTGTCAGCGGGAACCCACAGATACAGAAATTTCAACATCTTCGGAAAGCCTGTAGAATTCATAAATTGCATCTTTCACTTGCCTTACCTTGATACGGGGATGTCCATCATTATGACTACAAGCCATATCGGTTTCGCCCCTACTGTTACCACCAGGCGTTGTTTTAGAGAGTGGCGTATTAATATTTCCTAAAGTTATATGGATACGCTTAAAATCACCGCTCGGTGTAAATTCAATCTCCGCACAGGCTTCGTTGGCTCCTGATGCCCATTTAGCAATTGATTCAAGTTGCCCGGCAATTCTCTTTCCCGTATCATGGGCAGCAATCTCAAGTCCCCGATCGGCCACGAGTTGTCCTTTGGTAACCAAATCCTGATCATTCCCTGAATAAGCCGGGCTCGCCCTATACGCAGCCGTGGATTCCATAACCTGATCTATCTCCACGGGGAGATCCGAGATAAAACCTATAATAACAGCAACCATGACAATACCTATAATGACCCTGATAAATCTTTGAAGGTTATTATCAGGTAGGAGCATTTCAATGAAGGCAAATGCTAAACTTATTAAAGCAAGATTCCGTGCCCAGGCTATCACAGTTTTCACCAAGATTTTCACCTACCTTAAGGTTAAAGCGAAGTTTACAAGTCCGGATATCACAGTGATCACAGCGAGAAAAGCGACTGCCACAGCCCCTAAAGCAACAAGAACCAATATTAGAGTGTTCCCCAACACCCCAAGACATTTCGAGAGTCCCTGATCTCCTAAGGGTTGGACAATTGCACCCGCCAACCTGTACATAATCGCAACAGACAGTATTTTAGCTGCAGGTACCAGACAAATTATAAAGATTGATATAACTCCTGCTATCGATAAGCCCCCGTGTATCAAAGCTGTACAACTTGCCACCATTCCCACAGCATCGGAAAACATTTTTCCCACTACGGGAATGAATGCTCCCGACATAAATTTTGCCGTCCGAATCGAAACTGAGTCAGCCACCCGGGCACCTACACCCCGGATAGTCATAACCCCGATAAAAATGGTCATCCCTCCACCTAAGCAGGCAATTGCTGCATCTCTGGCCAGTCCTGAAAATTCCACAAGTTGCACGCGCTCCGTTATCATACTGATCACCTCAAGAAGTGCGGAAAGGAAAAGGAGCGGAAATACAATATTACGTATAAGCCCACTGGAAAGCCCCGCAACTGCTACTACAATTGGACTCATTACAGCAGCTGATGTAATCCCGCCCATAGCCGACAGCAATGTGAAAAGCAAGGGCGTCGATGCATGCATGAAGGCAGTCATTTTATCCACTGCCTCATTGGCTGCTCTGACTGTAACAAAGAAACTGTTTGTTGCCATTAAGGCGAGAACCATGAAACACACGGATCGGGCTATGGTTGTAACCTGCTTGCTGCCAAACCCGATTGCAAGTTCTGAGAGAACACCGGATATTACAGCGATAACAATCAATTGTCCGAGCAATGAAAGGCTGGCCCTCACTTCACTTGCAACGACTCTGCCGATCCCTGCCAGAATATTTCCAGGGCTAAACCCACTCAGCGTTTTTCCGGGAGATCTTACAAATTCAACAATATCCAGGTTGGGGAAAAATTCTTCTATCCCAACATCCATATCTTCCAGGAAACCCCGAAGGTTAATAATATCCAATGCTTCAAGCTGTGCTTCAATAATATCTTCCTGCAAATCGGATGGGTCGTCCGAACCCTGATATAAACCGGAATCAGCAGATGAAAGAACCCAAGGCCATGTAAAAAGGGCTGAACCCAAAAGAATTACAAGAAGAAAAAATAGGATTCGGCTGAAATTCACCATGTGAATCTTACTCATATTTCGCCCTCTCCCCACTCCCTGATCACCACATATACTGACTACTTTGATGCACCTATTTTAAAAACCTAGAAACAGTTTCAAGTACTGCTATAAGAACCGGAAGAGCAGTCAGCAATATAAGCACTTTACCGGCTAATTCCAGTTTGCTTGCAGTTGCTCCCTCTCCTGCATCCCTACATATTTCGGCTCCGAATCCCGCTAAATATGCAATCCCCACAACCTTTAATACAGTTGTGAAATATATGGACCCTGCATTTGCCATTGCAGTAATATCAGTCAAAGTCTTAACAAGAAAGTTGATGTATGGAAGCACCTTCCATATTATTATCAGCCCGGTGATAACACTGAGCCATATGGCTATCTCAGGACGGTAGGGCCTTATCATTACCGCTAGAACCGTTACTGTCATTGCAATTGCAAGTAAACTTCCTATTTCCAAGAAGGTACACCCCTTCAAATGATCCTATAAAAGCCTAAAGACAGTCAGAATTTCGTCTAAGAGCTCTTTAAAACGAAGCAATGCCACACCAAATACCAAGACGGCTCCAATGACTGTGGCTGCCCATGCAAAGTCCTTTCTGCCCACCTGCTCGAAAATAAGGGAAATAACGATCGAAATAATACCAATCCCTGCAACCTTAAATACGGTATCGATTCCTCCCACTCCGTCATCCCCCTCTTAAGCGGGACATATTCCCTTTGTATTCCGGCCGGATTCCGATATCGCACTAAAATGGGTCCTCAGTCAATAGAGAAGAAGGACAATCATGATACCAATGGTAAGACCTAAACAGCGCCACATTCTGGCTATTTCATTAACCTTATCCCTGGCTTTCACTTCATTTGCCCGTAATCTTTCCCGGACAAGTGTAATATGCTTTAATTGATCCCGACTGCTGCAGGATCCCAGCTTTGCCCCAAAAACCAGCAATATATGGCGATCTTCCGGTGTAAGAGCTGAAATGGAATAGACACAATCTATTGCCGATTCCCAAGCCTGTCCAGACCCTTGCGTTCCACATGCAATTATGTCGGAAGCCGTCTCGAATATTTTCTGGGCAACACTACCCTTCCTCCCGCTAGCTCTTATTAAAGCGTCAGATAAAGGAGTTTTCGTATAGGAAATCTCCGTTTCCAATAGTGTAAAAGCTGTAACAAGTTCCAAAAGCTGCTTAGGCCGATCTGCGTAACCACGGGCAATAACGTTACCTATAATACCGGAAGCCCCCACTACCAATATTGCACCTAAAAATTTTACCATGAAGCCTTTCCCCCGCTTCAATCATCTGAAAGGTCCCTTAATGATAGATTTTCCGGTAGTCACATCAAGGATCTCCTCGACAGTACCGGGCCCATATGTTTGGCTCAGTATTATTGCCCTTTCGAACATATCCCCCTGGAAAAGACATTCTAAAGCCGGCCTTCTTGCCACTTCTCCCAAAGACTCACCATGTGCAGTAGTAACCAAACTCACACCTGCACACATTACCTCCCGTATGGCGAGAGCATCCTCCGTTCTGCCGATTTCGTCGGTAATAACTATATCCGGTGACATAGATCGAACAAGCATTATCATTCCTTCAGCTTTAGGGCATGCATCCAATATATCGGTACGGATGCCACATGCAGTCTGAGGAATTCCTATGTAGCATGCGCCTATTTCTGAACGTTCATCTGCAATCCCCACTCTTGCTCCTGGGAAACCTAAGGAAGGGATACCGTCACTCACTTGCCTGGCAATATCCCGAAGCAACGTAGTTTTTCCACACCTAGGAGGTGATATGATAAGTGTATGATAAAGTCTGCGGGGTGATTTAATAATATGCCCCATAACTTTATCAGCCGCCCCCGGAACTTCACAGGCTATCCTAATACAAAAACCTGATATATCCTTGAGGGTAGAGATCCGGCCATTTGATAAAACAACCCTCCCGACTAACCCAACTCTGTGCCCTCCGCGTATTGTTATGTACCCCTGGCATAGATCATCCTCAAAAGCATAAAGGGAGCCACCTGCAATAAGCTGTAAAGTAACAAGGGCATCCTTATCTGTAAAAATATAAGGCGGGTGAGGGTGTACTTCCCCGTCACCTGCCATAAGCATTACAGGCTTCCATGTACGAAGCCTGATTTCATATACTTCGTTTAACTGCTCTTTAGGCAAATCTGAAATTATTCCGCGGAGACCGGACGGAAGGTGGGGCAGAATTTCATCTATGATGATATTGGCAACAGATCTTTTCTTCAAACCCTGATTTGGCAAGGCAAGTCCCTCCTTATACAAATGCGTATTCAGAGGGAACCGATTTTAGACCCACGGCTTTCGGGAGGGCGTTCCTGTAATTAATTCATTGGACGCAAACGGCGGGATAAAGATGTTAATAAGTAGGCCTCGAAGGGATTTAAATTATGGAATAAGCAGGCTATACCCGTTCCAGATATTGACCGGTCCGTGTATCCACCTTTATTACATCACCTATACTCACAAACAACGGTACTTGCACAATAGCACCGGTTTCAAGTGTTGCAGGTTTTGTACCACCGCTTGCAGTGTCGCCCCGTAGGCCGGGATCAGTGTCTGTAACTGTGAGCTCCACTGCAACCGGGAGCTCAAGCCCAATCGGAGCATCCTCATATATCTGGACGCCTATTATCATATTTTCCTTAAGATATTTCTTATTATCACCAAGTTTTTCGTTGTCAAGGTTTATTTGTTCATACGTAGAGGTATCCATAAAAAAGTTATCCTGGCCGGAACTATAAAGGTACTGCATTTCCCGATATTCAATATGGGCCCTTGGGATTTTTTCACCTGCCCGGAATGTCCGATCGATGGTGAAGCCTGTTTTAACATTCCTCAGCTTCGATCTTACGAACGCAGAGCCCTTCCCGGGCTTTACATGCTGGAAATCAATAATTGAGTAGACCTCCCCGTCAAGCTCAATGGTAAGGCCTGTACGAAAATCATTTGTTGAAATCATATAGTTACCTCCGACATGGATTATTTAGAAGTCAGAACAAAAAATTATTACAGTTCTATAAGATTCTTAGGAGAACCTGTAAGGTTAGTAATTCCGTCTTCACCAATAACAACAAGATCCTCAATTCTCACGCCTGCAAAACCCGAAATATATATACCAGGCTCGATTGTAACTACCATATCCGGGATGAGTTTCCCCGTTGCAGAAACGGAAAGCCTGGGTTCTTCATGGATTGCAAGCCCCACCCCATGGCCGAGTCCGTGACCGAAACACTTGCCATAACCCGCGTCCTCTATAATTTTCCTAGCAATCGCGTCAATTTCCTGTCCAGTTTTTCCCGGGGCGATCCCCTCTAATGCAGCCTCCTGAGCCTTGAGTACTATATCATAAATTCGGCGTTGTTTAGGTGAAGCCTTCCCCAATGATACAGTGCGGGTCATGTCACCTTTGTATCCACGATATACAGCACCAAAATCTAAAACTACAAGCTCACCCTTGACAAGTTTTTTCCGGGATGCAACCCCGTGGGGCATAGCCCCACGCTCCCCTGATGCAACAATTATATCAAACCCAATTCCTTCGGCACCTTTTTTCCTCATAAACCATTCTATCTCAAGGGCAATATCCATCTCAGTGATTCCCGGTTTTATTATATTGAGAATATGGGAAAACGCCGCATCTCCTATGTTTTCCGCCCGGTGAATCATTTCAATTTCATGGGCATCCTTAACTGCCCTCAATGTTTCGATCAAACCTTCAGTAGGTATAAGCTCAACCCCGGTAAGAATAGATGATAAAGTCTCATACTGTTTATATGTAATTACATCCTTTTCAAACCCCAACCTATCAATACCGGAACTCTCGACTATATCCCTTAAGACATCCGCAAAATTTACCCCGTGTTCAACAATACAAAATTCAGGCGATTCATTATTAGCCTGATCCGTATACCGAAAATCAGTAACAAGGCAGGCATCATCCTTGGTGATTACGGCAATACCTGCAGAACCTGTAAACCCCGATATATAACGTCGGTTTTCGGGGCTTACCACAAGAAAACCATTAATACCGGTATCAGAAAATTTTCTTCGGATTGAGGTAAGTCTGTTCTTTGACATGCCTTAACTCCCTTGCCTACGGATTTATAGACCTGTAGATTGAGATGTGCGAAGCAGGGGCAGTACACGATCTAAAATTTCATCTGCAACCTCACGTTTAGTCATATAAGGAAGATTTTCCGTAAGACCATGACGGTGCAAAATCTTTACTTCATTATAATCCGATTCAAACCCTGCATCATTCCGGGAAACATCGTTTGCTACGATAAAATCAAGATTTTTAGATATCAGTTTATATCGGGAATTTTCAATCAGATTACAGGTCTCGGCTGCAAATCCTATTGTAATCCGGTTCCCTTTATGTATACCGATTTCTTTCATAATGTCTTCACATTTTACGAGTTCAATATTATCCAGGCCACCGTTTTTCTTTATTTTTTCAGGGGCCACCTGTGAAGGCCTCCAGTCAGCGGGTGCTGCGGCTCCGATAATTACGTCTGTAGCATCTAAATGTTCCATAACAGCATGGAACATTTCATTTGTAGTCCTTACATTTATTACTTTTATCGCGGGCGGAGGGGCAAGGGCCGCCGGCCCTGTAACCAGAATAACGTCCGCACCCCGCTTTTGAGCTGCTTTAGCCAGTTCATATCCCATTTTCCCGGACGAACGATTCGTTATGTATCTCACCGGATCCAGCGGCTCTTGGGTCGGACCTGCAGTAACAAGAATAGTCACGCCCTTTAGGGAAGCCCTGCGGGAAAGAATTCTATCAATTTCACAAACAATAGCTTTTGGATTAGGTAACCTCCCCTTCCCTTCCCTCCCACAAGCTAAATACCCAAAATCAGGCTCCATTACGTTATACCCAAAGGCTTTCAGGCTCCCGATATTTTTCTTCAAGATAGGGTTCTCATACATAGCCTCATTCATTGCCGGCACGAAAAGCACAGGCACCTGCATGGCCATAATCATTGTAGTTAAAAGATCATCGGCGATTCCCGAAGCAGCTTTCCCCAGGCAATTTGCACTGGCAGGAGCTATTACTAAAATATCGGCCTTCCTTGCCAGGCTTATATGGATAACATCTGGAGTTTCGAAATCTTGGAACATATCATACCAAACCGGATTTCCGGAAATCGTTCTGAGTGTCAAAGGAGCAATGAATTTAGTGGCTGCATTTGTCATAACAGTATGGACTGAAGCACCCTTTTTAATAAGAAGACTTAAGAGCTCCGCGCTTTTATATGCGGCTATACTCCCTGTCACACCAAGAACAATCGTCTTACCCTTCATAAAAACCTCCCATTATATAGATAGCGCCCTGGGAACAGGGCGCTATCAGTTTTACTTAACTCCGGACCCCGGTTCTTCAAGAGAAACTTTACCAGCAAGGATTTCCTTCATCGCTATGGTAACAGGCTTGTCCGATTTTGTTTCCACAAGTGGTTTTGCACCGTTTACCAATTGTCTCGCTCTTTTCGCTGTAGCGACCACCAGTGAATACCTGCTTCCAGTTGTGTTAGAAAAAGCCTCAAGGGGTGGATATAGCATTATGTACTTAGTCCCTCCTGTAAACAATTACTCACAAGTCCGTTCCGTAATAACTTCTTCGTTTTATTCCTATCCTGAAAAATTACACGGCTGTCCTTTTAGATTTCCAATAAACCCAAGTAGGTTACACCTTCGGACCTTGGAACGTTCTGCAGTTATTATGGCACGAAGGTTGTCAACAGCCTCATCAAGGTTGTTGTTAATTATCACATAATCGTAATCAAAAACTGCTTGCAGCTCGTCCCATGCTAGACGAGATCTGATATCGATGGCATCTTCGCTGTCCCTGCCACGCACACAAATGCGTCTTCTCAGCTCACTCATTGACGGTGGCATTAAGAAGACAAAAATACCCGCGGGCCAACTGTTCTTTATTTGTTTCGCACCCTGGATATCAATATCAAGTATTACGTCATACCCTCTAGCAGTCATTATCTCAATAAATTTACGTGGAGTGCCATATAAATTACCATAAACTGTTGCCCATTCCAGGAGCTCCCCCGCCTTTTGCATTTCACGAAATTCATCGCATGTAATAAAGTCATAATGAACTCCGTCGATCTCCCCTTGACCCGGCGGACGAGTAGTCACAGATACTGAATAGCTAATCCCATCCAGTCTTTTTCTAAGCTCATTAACAATTGTATTCTTTCCCGCACCTGACGGCCCAGACAGAACTATGAGGAATCCTTGTTCCCTTTCCAGGTATGTCATTCTTCCCCGTCACGTCCTGACTGGCTTTGTTTCCCTGTAAGTCTATGCGCTACAGTCTCCGGTTGCACAGCACAGAGAATAACATGATCACTGTCAGTCAAAACGACTGCCCGGGTTCTCCTTCCATATGTAGCATCAACTAGTTTGCCCTGTTCCCTGGCTTCTTGCACTACCCGTTTTATCGGAGCGGAGCCCGGGCTTACGATTGCAATAATTCTGTTAGCTGAAACGATACTCCCAAATCCTATGTTAACGAGCTTAACCATGATGAACGGCACCCCTTTTACTTGGCCAATTTATTAAGCAGAGCCTGTTTTTGTCTGGCCCCTAATCCCTGGACCCTCCTAGATTCATGTATGCCAATTTCCTCCATAATCTTTCGGCTTCGGATTTTTCCGATTCGCGGTAAAGATTCCAAAAGATAAGTAACACGCATTCTGGATATTACTGCATCGCCGGCATTTTCTAATACCTCTTCCAGAGAAAGCCGGCCTTGCTTAAGCTCTTCGCGGACTTTAGCCCGTTTCGATCGCATTTCCTGAGCTTTTTTAAGGGCCTCCCTTTTAGCCTCAGGACTCAGTTCCGGTAATGACATGATCTCACCTCCTTACAAGAAATCTGCTGGGGTATGGCGGGGTTATTCTATATTCTGAACCTGTTCCCTAATTTTCTCCAACTCACTTTTAATACTTACAACCATATGGGAGACATCTGGGTCCTGTGCCTTTGAACCTATTGTATTGACTTCCCGCTGCATCTCCTGGGTTAAAAACCCAAGCCGACGCCCTATAGGCCCATGAAGTTTAACTGTTTCGTGAACCTGGATCACATGACTTCTAAGCCTAACAAGCTCTTCAGTGATATTGCTCTTGTCAGCATAAATCGCAGTCTCCATTGCTATACGGTTTTCATCTATTGGGGTATCCTCCAATAGTTCCTGTATACGCGCCTTTAGTTTTATCCTATAATCTTCAAAAATACAAGGGGCCCTTTTTTCAATATCCAATACAAGACTCTCTATCAAATTCACCCGGTTTATGATATCTTCGGCTAGGAATGCCCCTTCTTTAGCCCTCATACTCTTAAGTTCTTGAATAGCGCTGAGTACAGATTGCTCTACTAAACTCCAAATCCTCTCATTGTCTATTTGTTTCCGGGTAGATTCTATAACTCCGGGTAATAAAATAAGACTTTGAATATCCAAATTCCACGGTAATTTTAAATTCTCAGCGAGTCTCCGGGTAACAAGTGTATACGATTTTACTAGTTCATGATTAATTTTAATATCAGTAAGGCTTTCCCCGGTTTCTTCCAAAGTTACCGATACTTCTATGCGTCCACGATCAAAATGTTCTGCCATTAGGCCCCTGATTCTGTCTTCGAATATCCCAAGCTCCCTCGGGACGCGAAGGAACACATCCCTAAAACGGTGGTTTACTGATCGTATTTCAGCTATACAACTAAGTTCCGAATCCGAGATCTCACCACGACCGTAACCTGTCATACTGTTTGGCATTATCTGCGTTCCCCCTGCTCCCTATTCTACTACACGCCATTTAGTCTTAACAAGGGCTTTTGTCATAAACTCCCCCGCTTATCCGTAAAAACCGGCAAAATCCTCAAGTTAAAGTGAAAAATTAGGGTAATCACTTAGTAACGTTAGGATCCGGGAGACAGGGGATCCCAATAATTGTTTTTTGATGATCATATATAACCATGCCAGGTCTTGCTCCTTTAGGCTTTTTTACATGTTTCCTTAGGGTGTAATCCACCTCGATTTTGTGACTAGTTCTCCCCCTGCTGAAATACGCGGCAATCCCTGCGGCAATCATAAGTACATTCTCGGGAACCTCAGCACTTATTGAATCGGACTTTATCACAACATGTGCCCCGGGTATACCACGGGCATGCATCCAAACATCCTGCGGACGAGCAATTTTCATGGTAATGAAATCGTTTTCCGCATTATTCCTCCCGACAAGGATTGTGAAGCCTTCGGCTGTAAACGATAGCGGCGACGGCGATATTTTACTTGAAACTCTTTTTGCCTTCGACTTTTTCTTGTCCCGCTGTACCTCCTCAAGATAGCCCTCCTCTACAAGTTCATCCCGAATAATCCGAAGTTCCTCCTGTGAACCTGCCTGCTCTACTGTTGTAGCAACTTGTTCCAGGTATTCAAGATCCGATTGAGTCATATCCATTTGGGGAGTTGTGGCTTCCAAGACTCGTTTTGCCCGGGTATATCTTCGAAAATAGCATTGGGCATTTTCATACACAGATAGCCTGGGATTGAGTGGGATTTCAACTTCCCCGCCTGAAGGATCAAAGTAGTCCAGCAGTTTAATTTTCTCCATTCCTTTGTAGACATCTGAGGCCCCGGCCAGTAACAGCTCACCAAACTTCCTACAACTTAGATCTTTCTCTGCCTTAGATATTTCATTGTTTCGGGCTTCCTGTTTTCGCCTGCATCTTGCAATATTGTCGGCTATTATGTCAGCTAATTCCGTTCGTAGACGGGAAAGAGCCTCTTTATTTTGCCTGTGTGAATAATATGAGTCCAGAAGCCGGCCTACGTTAGGGAAAAAACATCCCTCTCTTACGGAATCAGCTACTTCAAATAAGACCTGCCGAAGCGTCTCTATATTGTTTTTGTTAAGACCCACACATGGAGAATCCGGTGTAATACCAGCTTTATGGAGAATTTTAATAGCCGTTTCTCTACCAAAACCTGTAAAAGAGGATACTAAAAATTTACTACACTGGACAGAGGGTTCCCTGTTTTGAAATATTGTCAATCTTTCATCTAAATCATCCTTAGACATAAGAAGAATATTTAATTTGTCCTGGGGAGGAGGGAATACATATTTAAGCCCGGGACCTAACTGTCGGACCCTGCTTCTATCAGAACCAATACGTTTTATACTGTCCAAAATTATACCTGAATCCTCATGAATGAGGGAAATATTACTATGTCTCCCCATGGTTTCAACAACCAACACCTTAGGGGTTTCTTCCGGAGAACG
>JAAZLO010000058.1 GCA_012689375.1 Bacillota bacterium
ATCAATCTATTAAGTGTGTCAATAACCCCGTCCCCCTGACACTCCGATACCTTTACGCATTTAATATGCGCTTGAGGAATTCTCTGGTTCTTTCCTGAAGAGGATTATTAAAGATTTGTTCCGGTACGCCTTCCTCGGCAATGACTCCCTTGTCCATAAAAACTACACGATGGGCCACTTCTTTGGCAAATCCCATTTCATGGGTGACCACTAACATAGTTAACCCGGATTCTGCCAGTTCTTTCATGACCTTAAGAACTTCCCCCACTGTTTCAGGGTCCAAGGCTGAGGTCGGTTCATCGAACAGCATAACATCAGGTTCCATGGAGAGCGCCCGGGCAATGGCTACCCGCTGTTTCTGCCCGCCTGATAACTGCCTAGGCATAGCACTGGTATATTGCTCCATGCCGACTACCCTGAGATAATGCATTGCTACCTCTTCCGCTTCCGCCCTCGAACGTTTAAGCAGTTTAATCTGTCCCACGGTACAATTACTCAATGCATTGTGGTTGTTAAATAAATTAAATTGCTGGAAAACCATCCCTAGTTTCTGTCGGTACTGATGAACATCATGTTTATCATCTAGTATATCTTCACCTCTGTAAATAATCCGACCGCCACTGGGTTTTTCCAGAAGATTAATACAACGTAAAAGGGTCGACTTTCCGGAGCCGGAAGCACCGATAATACATACTACTTCGCCTTTATGTACAGCGAAATCTATATCAGTCAGTACCTCATTTGCACCGAAGGATTTACTCAGATGCCGGACCTCAATGACTTTCTCCAAGGCTTCGCCCCTCCTACGCTTTTGTTTGTGTTAACCGCAACATATCCTCGGGTGTTGCCACCTGCATTTGATTTAAAGTATATGTCTCAGGACCATCCATTTTTCTTTCAAGGTAACGCAGACCCCTGGTAACGGTAAAGGTCAGGGCAAAATAAATAATGCATGCCACAAAAAAAGCCTCAAAATATCTAAAATTATTGCCGGCAACAGATTTAGTTTGGAAATAAAGCTCAGTTACAGAAATAACATTAAGCACTGACGTATCTTTAATGTTAATCACAAACTCATTGCCGGTGGCAGGAAGAATATTGCGAATAGCTTGTGGCAAAACCACATTGATCATAGTTTGAAGGTGGTTCATACCAATGGCATGAGCCGCTTCGAACTGCCCCTTATCAACAGAAATAATCCCGCCTCTTACAATTTCCGCCATATAGGCACCGGTATTAATCGAAACAATAAAGATTGCTGCAAATAGACGATCCATATGAATACCGAAAGCTAATGCTGTTCCGTAAAAGATCACCATTGCTTGCACAATCATGGGAGTGCCCCGGAAAAACTCTACATAAGAAGCGAGCGCCCCGTTACCTACTTTGAGTAGGATTCCTTTTGCCTTTTGCTCCGGGGGAGGGACAGTACGAATTACCCCGACTACCAAACCAATAAGTGAACCAATGACCGTCCCAACAATAGATATTAGGAGAGTAACACCGGCACCCCGTAAAAACATAAGCCAGTATTCAGATACAATCCGGGAAATCCATTCTAAACTCATTATACTCTCCCTTCAGTAAGAGCCGCACCTGTACTTAATTTGATATCGGTTGATTCTTGATGGCCTGATTCATAATCTCAAGGCGCTCCTCCACAGAAATCCCTTCTAGGATCTCATTAATTTTCGGTGTGAGGGTACTGCCTTTTTTCAACCCGACAGCAACAGCTGTATCATCAGGAGAAGTTTTAAAGCCATCTTCGAATGATACCATTTTAAAGTCTTCATTTGCAGTTTGGGCACTTACACCTTCCGGACGTTCAGAAACGTAGCCATCGATAAAGCCGGATTGCAAGGCTACACGCATAGCAGGGAAATTATCCATGGCAGCCTGCTTATTTACACCCTCAATTTGATCAATCACTTCATAATGGAATGTGTTAAGTTGAGCAGTAACCTTAGCCCCTGCGAAATCCTGAATTGATGTTGCGTTTTCGTATTCACTGCCTGCCTTTACCACCATTACTAAGTCAGATTCATAATAGACATCTGAGAAGTCAATAGTTTTTTTACGGTTCTCAGTAGGTGACATACCGGCAATGATGGCATCGATCTTCCCGGAAGTCAGCGAAGGCGTTAACCCATCCCACTCAGTCTTGACAATTACTAGTTCTTTCCCGAGCCCCTCGGCAATCCTCTTGGCAATTTCCACATCATAGCCGCCGGCATACTCAGGGCTGCCGTCGATTTTTACACCGCCGCTGCCGGAGGACGCCTGGGTCCAGTTAAATGGTGGATAATCTGCTTCTAAACCAACTCTGAATACATCCTTTGCGGCATCCTTACCACCGGATTTACACCCCGAAATCAAAAAGCCGGCTAATAAGATCATAATAATCGCTAAGTATAACCTTTTATTCACAGACGAACCCTCCCTTTCTTATAATTTCTTCCCTGTCGTTTATCTTGTCAATCAACACTGAGAAAAAACTAAAACCCGAGACGAATCCCAGGTTTCCCTAAAATACCCCCCCCTTCCCTTGAAGAGATAGCGCAACTCAATAAACCGGGATGTCTATTGAGACAATCCTGCAGTTATTCACTGCAGAATCAGCAAATAGCACCGAGCGTATTATTTGCTTCGGCGACATTTCCCCCTCCTCAATACCATCGCTGCTCACACTAAAAGAGGATTCATAAATGCCGCGCCTCTACCTCACCAAAAAAGGTGAGGCTATATGTAATTATATAAAGCTTACATTACTGTAAGGTATCTGTCAACAACCCGCGCTAGTGTCAAGATCCGGTAGGTGAAACCCTCGCAATATTATTTTCTAAGCAGATCATTCTATCAAAACGAGCTCTTTTAAGATTTGTTTTACTCAGGGCTTACTGGCATGAGGTCCTTTTATTGCAGGCGTTTCTGCCTTTAACCAAGCCCCAAATCTCCCTTATGGTTTACCGGAATCTCCTTTATTTGCTTGCCCTCTTTTATTAACTCTGCCAGATCATTTTTTGTTTCATTAGCATATTTAGCTAGTTCCCCGTTAGCCTTTGCTGCAAATAGACAGCTCATACGATCTGCATCTTCAGGCGCCCATCTTCCCCCGGTATGCTTCATCCTTCTTACAATTGTATGTCTTACCTGATCTTCAATTGTTCCTAGACGTTCTTCCCCTGGTAGTTGGGCAATACCTGACCAACGGGCCCCTCTTAGAGATGATCCGGCTTGTTCTAATACTTTGGTGACCTTCTCGAAATCAAGTGTTGCATCCCCCTGGTAATTTCCTCATATACACCTGTTTTACTTTAGAAGGATCCCATTTCTTACCGAAATCACATCCGGCCTTTTCCCAAATACCTGTACCGTCAGTTACACCTGCTGCTAAATGATAATTTTTAAGACGTTCCTTCCTCCCTATCTTACCTTCATAACCTACTGCAAATTTTATATCTGCACCTTTCTTACTGTTTCCTCGTTGCCTTCTGAGCAAAACTTCGTCAGCTTTTATAGAAAGCTTATCCACTTCCTTTTATCTCTCGGGGACTAAACCCTTTTCAAAAACATCTTCCCTAAGCTTTCTTACATTATAAAGAGCCTCTTCACCGGCAACTTTAATTGCGTTCTAGACTCCCATATGGCTAACAGCAAGGGTTATGTAACTTAAGATTTTGGTAGCCCTTCTAAAGAACATCTTTGTAGCTAATTCCAATGCTAAGCATTGCATCCGCTTACTCATACGCATCCGGGGCCTAGGCCCCAAAGATTCATCTGATAGAAAACTATAATCCCCTTTTTTATCTTTAGAATAATGACGCTTAAATGTGATCTCTCCTACACCTGCAACCAAAGTGCATTCCTTTTTGCAAATGACTTCCAGGCCCTTTTCTCCCTTGGCTAAAAGCCTTTCATCGAGCGCCTCCAATGCATGAACTAAAAGCATCCCCGCAGCTTCTTGATTAAGCTTACATATTTTATCTTCTAATCTTGTAAAATCC
>JAAZLO010000127.1 GCA_012689375.1 Bacillota bacterium
CTATGTGTTCGCTTCTACAAGGGTGAGAAGCGTTGAAAAGAACTTGCTTACAAAGGAGAGAGCAGAAAATCTTATTGACTGCAATAGTCCTGAGGATGCAATAAAGATTTTGATTGATATAGGCTATGGAAAAGGCGCAGAAGAAATTGAAGCTAAGGATTTTGAAAAACTTCTTTCTGAGGAAATAAAAAAAGTTTATGATTTTGTAAGAGGAATAGCGCCAAGTGAAGCCAAGCTATATGCATTTTTATACCCATATGACTATCATAATTTAAAGGTTCTTATGAAGGCTGAGTTTTTAGAATCAGACCCTGAACCATACTTAATTGACAAGGTTGGAACAATTGATGTCAACCAGCTTCAGATCATGGTAAGGGAGCGCAACTTTGTCGGCATGACCGACAATATGAAGAATGCGATCTTAGAAGTAGTTGATCTTTTCTCAAGAACTAACGATCCGCAGGTTATAGACTTCATCTTCGATAAATATTGCTACAAGGAGATGAAGGAATCAGCTGACAAAACCAATAACAGCTATATAAAAGGCTATGTAAGCCTTCTTATAGATACAATCAACCTCAAGACCTTTGTAAGGTTGAGAGAGATGAAGAAAAACTGGGACCTTTTCAGCCAAGTGTTCATCGAGGGAGGAAACATACAGGATAAGCTATTTATTAGCAACTACGATGAACCATATGAACAGTTTGCTGAAAGGTTAATTCCCTATGGTTTGTCAAAGGCCATGGCCGAAGGCGGTAGCGCGCTACGGGAAACAGGCAAGTTTACCGTCTTAGAAAAGCTATGCGATGATAGTATTATGGATTACGCTAGAAGGGCAAAGTATGTGACCTTTGGTATCGAGCCCTTGGCCGCATACCTCATTGCAAAGGAGGCCGAGATCCGTACTGTGAGGATAGTAATGACGGGATTGTTGCAAGGACTATCAAGAGAAATGATGACAGAAAGGTTAAGGGAGACCTATGTATAAAATTGGTGTGATCGGCGACCGTGACAGTGTCCTTGGTTTCAAGGCGGTCGGATTAGATGTCTTCCCATGTCATGACAAGGATGAGGCCAAGGAGGCACTGCACCGAATCGCAAAGGAAGATTACGCAATCATCTATATAACCGAAGGATTGTGTAAGGATATGATTGAAGATATTGAAAAATACAAGGATGAGCGTGTTCCTGCCATAATTCCGATACCCGGGATGGACGGCAGCTACGGTATTGGCTTGACCAACCTTAAAAAGTCGGTTGAGCGAGCAGTAGGCGCAGACATCCTTTTCGGAGATGAATAAAAATAAGAAAAGGCAGGTGACGCAAAAAGTGAACCAAGGTAGAGTTGTAAAAGTATCAGGACCGTTGGTCGTAGCCGAAGGTATGGCTAATGCAGATATGTTTGACGTAGTTCGCGTAGGTGAACAAGGGTTGATCGGTGAGATTCTTGAAATGCGTGGCGATGTCGCATCAATTCAGGTCTATGAGGAAACTGCCGGTCTAGGCCCCGGAGCCAAGGTAGTTACTACAGGAGTACCCCTTTCAGTAGAACTGGGACCGGGTATGATTGAAAGTATCTATGACGGTATTCAGAGGCCTTTAACTGAACTAATTAAGATTTCTGGTCCCAATATTACAAGGGGTATTAATGCCCATCCCCTTTCAAGGGAGAAAAAATGGACCTTTGAACCTACAGTAACTGTAGGTGAAGAAGTTGAAGACGGGGATGTCATAGGTACAGTACAGGAGACTTCTATAGTAACCCTTAAGATCATGGTTCCAATAGGAATTAAGGGTAAGGTTAAGGAGATTAAATCAGGAGACTTTACTGTAGATGAAGTCGTCTGCGTTGTCGATACAAATGAGGGGCCAAAGGACATAACCATGATGCAGAAATGGCCTGTGCGTAGAGGAAGACCCTATAAAGAAAAGCTTGTACCTGAAATGCCCCTTCTGACAGGACAGAGGGTTATAGATACACTGTTTCCCATTGCCAAGGGCGGAGTAGCCGCGGTTCCAGGTCCCTTTGGAAGCGGAAAGACCGTAGTACAGCACCAGCTTGCAAAGTGGGCAGATGCCGACATAGTAGTCTATATAGGCTGCGGAGAGCGCGGAAACGAGATGACAGACGTACTTATGGAATTCCCTGAATTGAAGGACCCCAAATCGGGAGAACCTCTTATGAAGCGTACAGTACTTATAGCAAACACATCGGATATGCCGGTAGCAGCCAGAGAAGCTTCAATATATACAGGGATAACCATTGCTGAATACTATAGGGATATGGGCTATTCCGTAGCGCTTATGGCTGACTCAACTTCTAGATGGGCTGAGGCCTTGAGAGAGATGTCGGGAAGGCTAGAGGAGATGCCTGGTGAAGAAGGTTATCCTGCTTATCTTTCATCAAGACTGGCACAGTTCTATGAGAGGGCAGGAAGGGTTATAACCCTTGGAAAAGACGGAAGAGAGGGAGCGATTTCTGCTATAGGTGCGGTATCACCTCCAGGTGGAGATATTTCAGAACCTGTCTCTCAGGCTACCCTGCGTATAGTAAAGGTGTTCTGGAGCCTGGATTATGCCCTTGCCTATGCTAGACATTTCCCGGCTATTAACTGGCTGTTAAGCTACTCACTCTATATAGA
>JAAZLO010000121.1 GCA_012689375.1 Bacillota bacterium
CCGGAAGGACCCGCTTAAAGATTCAAAGCCCTAGCTTAAGGCTCACAAATAACCCTGAAATATGCGCTATTAGCTTATAAGACTTTGGGCCCTTTGAAATTAGTCTGGACATCCGGACACTACAAAAATTCATAAAGCCTCGTAGCTATAAGCGCAGAATTAGCCTTAAAACGAAAACTGTTAGCATCTAACCTGCATATATAACGCGCCCTTAGCTTCCCTTTTATGTGTATATCCTCGCTAATAGCTAACCTCTAGAACAACTTTTCTTGGCTTTCATTTGTCTTAGTCTTTGCTTTAGGTGCCTTCTTGAACGTCACATTTACTAAGCTAGCCGGTGGATAATCAATGCCTTTTCCGTTAAGCAAGTCAGCCACTGTAAGAATTTGAATACGCGGGTGTCTACCCCACTGCGAATCATAGAATCCCGCACTAGCACTTTCGGTTCTCATAGGCTGCGTGGGTTCTTGTAAGGTTATCAGGACACCTATTTCGGCTTTTTCCCGCTCAATTACACCGCGTAAATCTCGGATATGGCTCACGGTTGTGTGCCCTGATTTTACTGAAATGATTATCTGTTTCGTTTTACCCTTTACACCTTCATCATGGAAGTACAACCGTCCATCAATGCCCCTATCCGCGCCTTTTTTCTTTTCTACAGAGCGGGCCCCAACTAATCCAAGGACCCACCATTGAAATTGATATGGATCCTCTTTTGCAAGCACACCTGCACCCTCGACAGTAATAGGTTCACCAATTACTTCATACGCTACCTTTTCGCCGAATGCAGAGTGTAGCCGGTGTTTCATGAGCGATATTGCCAGGTGGGTAATGTCTATGCCGATCCATCGCCTCCCTAATCGCTGAGCTACTGCAATGGCAGTGCCACAGCCACAGAAGGGGTCTAGCACTACGTCACCGGGGTTACTACTGGCCTGGATAATCCGTTCGAGGAGAGCTTCGGGCTTTTGGGTGGGATAACCAAGGCGTTCCGCGGCATGCGCGCTCACTGGTGGTATGTCAACCCATATGCTTTGGAGTGGAAGCCCATCCATTTCGTCGAGATAGCGTTTGAATCGGGGCACTCGACCCTTCGGCGGCCAGTAGATTCTGCCTATGCTATCGAGTTCGTCTAGCGTAGACACGGTGTACTTCCAATGGTTACCCCTGGCATTGGGATCTATTCCGCGCCAGGGTTTGCCTGACTCCCCCTTTCTAGTGCCAGGAGCCATTAGGTCGCTCAGGGTGTAACGCCTGCCGGTGTCTTTTTCAATGTGGCGATAGAACTTATTAATATATGCGTCATCATAGGGCATGTACTGGACGTTCCAGGTAAATCCCCTGCCTATTGAATAAAAAAGAATCACATCGTGTATGTGGTTATACCTATGGGAGTCACTCCTGGCGCTGGTCCTCTTCCAGACTATCTCATTTTGAAACTGTTCCGGTCCGAACACTGCATCCATCAGTAGTTTTATATAATGACTAGCCGTAGGGTCGCAGTGCAAGTAAATGCTCCCCGTTGGTTTTAACACTCGCCGAAGCTCTACGAGTCGTGGTGCCATCATCGTCAGGTAGGCAAGCATATCGTTCTCGCCCAGGAATAACCTGAATGCTTGCATCACCTGGGATACTCGCCCGCCTGCTTCTACAGTCCTCTGGTACTCTGCCGCGGCTTCCTGATCCCAACTCCAAGTATCTTCAAATGCTTTAATTTGGGCGCCTGCCTTAGTGCCGTCTTTATTTGCGAAAAGAACGTTATAATCCTGATCACTCTTAAAAGGCGGATCAAGATATACCAAGTCAACGGTTTCGTCTTTGATATACTGACGCATTATATCTAGATTATCGCCGAAATAAAGGGTATTCGCTTGGGTCATTTATCTGATCTTCCTTTTTGCACGTAATCACCTGACTACTTTCTTTTACTGTTCATTAATTAGCTACGGTCGGGGTTAAGGCCTTCTGCATTCGTGCATTCCTATCCAACTTCTACCGCACACCTTGCGCATACTCTCCGGCCCCTTTTATGGCTGCCGATAACGCCACGTTTTCATGCCATAAGGGTTTGAATCTAACCTTTCTAGGTCTACAGGAAAACAGCAGTTTAGTCTTCTACTTCTTCTTTCGGACTCTCTGGCATCCATGGGGGCCACTTCCCGTATATGGCCTTGTATCGCCGGGCCCAGATTGCTTTGTTCTCCTTATAGCTTTTAGTGTAATCAGGAGTCATGTCCACTAGGTCAAGGCCCCAGATCTCTTCTTCTGGTTCTGATTGCCAGTCCGATTGCCCGGGCCCTGGAACCGTTGGATCATGAATCCGTTTATCAACCTGAGTTCTATGCTTGCCCATCTTTTATTCCCTTCCTTATACCCTATCTCAATCAGAAAGGTCGCGTTGGGGAATCACTAAAGCGCCCGCCTCCCAAGCCTCGCTTGCATCTTTATACCCACCATAGGTTTCCGGAGGCAGGACATAAACCTTCTTCCCTCGCAGCCTGCCCCCTACGGCTAACTGCTTCCAGGCTTCTTGTCCTGCTCGATCGCCATCTAGGGCAAGTACAATCTCGTTCACATCACGGGCCCATTCCCATCGCCACCCTTTGACCCCAAGAATCGCAGTCACCCGAGTGCATCCCGCGGCTGCTAATGCCAGGGCATCGAAAGGACCTTCACAAACGAAAAGGGGACCCTCCCCGCAACGCAGAGCCTCCCCCCAAAAGTAACCTTTGCTACCGCTTAAAATGTCGTGCCGATGTTGTTTAGGCACCTTCTCATTTGAGCCCACCGCCCGGCCGTACATGCTAATGATTCGCCCTTTTGGATCAGTCAAAGGGAAGACAACTCTACCCCATTTCCACGGTCTGCCGGGCCATGTGTTCCCTGCTGCATATCCTACGCCGTACCGTTCGGCTATTTCTAAGGAAATCCCTCGCCGCCTTAAATACTCTTCACCCAAACTACCTGACAAGGCCTCTTGAAAAGCCAGCAATATCTTCAGCAGGTTCGGGCAGATGGGTTCAGGTTCTTTCTGTAGCCGGGACCGGGGCACGGGTCGCCTCACCGGTTGCACTTCATGCCGTGCCGGGCACTGTTGCTTGCGTTCTGTTTCCCACCGTTCACGGGCCTCTTCCGTGTATCCCCAAGCACCACAGGCAAAGCAGTTAAAGCGCCCCGTAGCCACGTCCACACGTAGGCTTCGCTGCTTGTCACTGCCGTGAAACGGACAAAAGGCACGAATAGCACGGCCTCCTTCCCCATGGATCGGCTTACATGCAGAAAGTTGGGCTTCGGAAAGTGTAAGGTTCTCTGTTGCCATTAGCGCCATTCCTCCTCTCCGAAGTTGCTCTTGTCGGGTCGAAAAATCAAAGGCACCGCACCTAAGTCGCCATGCCGATTCTTCGCTACCGTCAGCGTCACCGCTCGGGCCGGAGGCGTTATCGCTCGCTTATCGTCTTGCGTTAGGAACAGGGCCACGTCAGCCATATATTCTAAGTCGCCGCTCTCCTTGAGACTGTCTAGTGAAGCAGCGCCGTTACCGCTGTAACGGCCTTCCGCTCGGTTTTGGTTCGCTATCGCCAAGACGGGTGAGTCAAGTCTTACGGCCAGTTCCCGTAAGCTGTTCCCCATCACTTCCACCCGTTCCCGAGCGTCTCTTCGGCTTTGTAATTCTTCCGAGGCCTTTGCCCATAATTGCAAGTAGTCAACAATTACAAGACAGCGCTTCATCTTGTGCCGGTTCATGGCTCGGAGGGCCAGAGCACGCACCTGTGCTACTGTCAAGCGTCCGGTCCCTTCGATCATGGCTAGGCGTTCGCCTATCGGTCGCCACTCGTCGGCCGCTTTGCGTAGGGCGTTTACGTCAGCATAACCACGGGTCACGTCTTGCGAGTTAATGCTCGCCCAGGCCGTAAGCGCCTTCAACGTCATGTTCTGCGGGCTATTCTCAAAAGTCAGATAGATAACAGGCGCTTGCCGGGTTACTGTCGCCGCTATCTGTAAGGCGAACGTGGTCTTGCCTATGCCGGGACCACCGGCTAAAAGGTAAAGTCCTGCGTTCAATCCGTTGATAATGTTGTCCAATCGCTTAACGCCCGTGGGAAGGCCTAGCACAGCTTGTCCACTCTCTTCGCGCTGTCGCCTACGTTCTTCCGCATCACGCAGAACATCAACCACCAAATCGGCAGCCCATGTCAGTTTGCCAGTCTGGGTCGCGCGTATCGCCGCCTGTGCTTGGGCAGTCTCTTCTTCAAGAGCCGTTAAAAGCTCCGTTGCCGGTCGGTCACTATACATGCCAGCCGCTAACCGTTCCATTGCATCGGCAATCATACGCCTCTGCATCAGGTCAGCCAGTCGCTTGGCTGTCTCCGAAGGCTCTAGTGTCGCCTGCCACTCTGCCGGGGCTTCAGGTGCCTGGTCGGCCTCGATCGCATCCGCTAACTGTTGCCAGGCATTCGCTGTTTCATCATAGGCGAATGCGTCCGCAGACAGGTAATCAATTACTTCCCAATAAAGGGCCGGGTTTTTTGCTACGGCTGCAATAATGGCACGTTCCGCTGTTACATCTACCCATTCATCAGTAAGTCTGAAGGCTTGTATTGTCATCTTAAACCCTCCAAAGTTACCACGTGCCCCCTTAAATGGCACTGGCATCCTGTTTCGGGTTTATTTTCCCATAAGCCCCGGCCGCCTCTAGGCGTGCCGCGGGCGTTTAATATAGTTAATATAGTTAGGAAATTAATAAAGGCCTTTACCTGGCATTCTGCAAAGTTTCGGTCAACGATAACCACGACTTCGGTCAACGATAACCACGACTTCGGTCAACGATAACCACGACTTTTATAACTAAATCGCTTTCTGTTGATGAAGGTATAAGCCTTGTGCCATGAGGGTTTAAGGCCTTTTATCCATTTAAGTCAAGGGGTCGTCAAATTATTACTAAGCGAAATTACTAAATGGAGTCGCCTAACCATTCTCTGATTTTCTTTTCAAGAGCCGGGCCGGGCTTTGTTTTTCTGCGTTCTATTTGGCTAAAGTAGGCTTGTGTGATCCCCAATTCTTCGGCTGCCTGCATTTGTGTAAGGCGTAACTGCTTGCGCCGTGCTTTCATCCATGGGCCTAAGCCTTCGTTCTTTGGGGCCTTCATTCGTTTAGGCATCGCCTTACCGGGCTGCTCGATATCTCGGTAATGCTCCTCTATTTCATCGGCTGGTTCAATAATGACAGTTGCCTGTAACCATTCTTTGAACCAGCCGCGCCGCTGGGTCACATCTTCATTCCAACGATCATATTGCCAACTGTTAATGATTCCGTGTTCGGTTAAGGTATCAAGGGCTTTCTCAAAGCGGTCTCTTATCCATGTCCCATGTCGTGGGGTCAGTTTACGCCCTGTACGTTCTAATAAGGTTTGTACTCTCAAAGGGTCGGAATACGTGCCGCTTTGGGCTCGTATGCGCCAGAGATTTGTTAGGTATCGCCCAATGGCCTTTTCCCAGGCTTCGCGGTAGGGGTCTAATTCGAGTATCTTGGCGTTTAGAAGGGCCGTTTGCCGGCCCGGGCCGTGCAGATAATGGGCAAAAACCGCGCCGGGCTTGAAAATAAATCGCTCTACGTTCATATATCCATCAAGCCGTGTCTGCCCCATGCGGTCAGTTATCACAAAAGGCCTGCTCTGTACCGTCTTGCGTGACCGTTTGCGACCACCCTTAGGTCCTTCTTCATAAACGTCCATTTCTGCTATATCCAGCCAAATGCTTTGGATACGGGCGAGGGCCGCCATGATTTCGCGCCGTTGTTCCGGCATATATCCCCCTCGCCGCCCATGGCCACCCAGCTTTGGCTTCAGGCCTCGCATAGATAAAAGCCCGTCTACATCAGCCGCAGCGCTTTCGTCCGGGTTGCGGGTTTGTTGTAAATAGATTGCCGCCAGTGCGTCCATGACATCTACGTCAAGCGCAGTCATTTGTTCTCTATATCGCCACATGATCTTAGACCATGCTTCTACCTCATTGGGGGCCATGAAGGGCTGTTCGTCCATTCCGGCTGGGCGGAGCTGGGCAGTTCCTCTTGCGCCCCGCTTGTTGATCCAAGCCACCGGCCAGGGTGTCCCTTTCACCTCATGAAAGTCGCGGGTCGCCACGATTTCCTGCAACACGCTATAAGGTGCAGCGCTTGGTACCGAAAGCATACGGTCGAATATGTCGGCGGCCTCAAGGGTCTTATGCTTCTCGCCATCAATTGTTACCGTCGCTCTTCCCGTTATATGAGCGGTCCCGCTTTTATGCTGAAAGCCTATGAAGTCTTCTAAGGCATCTAAGGACATGCTTGCGGGGTCAATGACTTCAACGAATATGCGGGCCATATTCTGAGCATATCCGGATATCATCGAGGCCGTTGCTTCTTCGAAGTCTTGTTTAATGAAAAGGTATTCTCTTAAAAGGTTGCTGAACTCTTTGTCAGACATGGCTTCCAGCACTTTACTGCCGTGATCCTCTTCCATTTGCTCTGCGGCCCATGCTATCGCATATTTCCACAACATGTTTTGGAGATTTTCGTGTTGGTCGGGCAACTCGGTTAGCCAGTCTATAACCATGACTTTTAGGCGCTCGTTGAACCGATCAAAGACGTCCTTATTCCAAACGTTCTTATCATCAAGGCGCTCTGTATATGTCGCCCAAATGTTCGCCGCCATATGTATTGCCACTTGCTCGGCGAAGGTGCCGGTTATCTTGGGCTTCGTGCTTTCGGCCTCTTTTTCAAGGAGGTGACGATCAAGGATTCCCTCCGCAAATCTCATCCTGCGGTAAAACTTCACGAATTCGTGCTTTACTTCTTCGGGGTTCTTACCCTCTATGGTTGTTTCGAACATGGACATGCTGGCTAGAAGGGTGAGAGCGACGTCTTCATCTTCAAAGTCGCTGTCTTCTCCTTCAATATCGTCGCAAGCCGTATAGCACTCTACATTATCTTCGTGTAAGCGCCGAGGGTCATCGTTTACGGGTTTCTGCTTTTCCTCATTCACCGTTGTCTCCTCGCTCTTTTTTAGTAGTTCGGTTCGTTCGCTTGGTTCGCTCACTCTGCTGGCCTCTCCCAGGGCCAATGCCAACGCTTCTTCGGGGCCTCGATCGCTTTCCGATAGCTTTCCAGGGCCTGGGTCAATTCGGTTACTTCCTGCCTGAGCCCCGCTATCTCTTCCTGTAAGCGCCGATCGCGTTCCTCCAGGGCCTGGACAATGACCATGGCCAGGGTCATAGGGTCTGTGGGCCTCTCTACCTTCACTACATCTATAACTTCTTGGGCCGTTGTAATTGCTTCTGCCGGTATCCGATATTCGGGCCCATAGGGGCCTTCCTCTAGCTTGGCAGGCAAGTCACCTTTTTGAATACGTCTCCTAACGGTTTTCTTTGATAGGCCCAGCCGTTCCGCTGCTTCGGCTATGCTGTAAGTCCTTGAATCCTTAGACACTTGTCCACTCCCCTCTGTCCACCCTCCCCGTCACCCCTGGACAGCTTGTCTACCCTGTCCAAAACTGTCTAGGGGTATGTCTAGGGTCTGCCGGTAATGCCACTTAAAGGGCGTGTCTCTACGTGATATCCTCTGAGTCAACGGTTACCCTTGCGCGCCTCTAGGAAGGCTTCCAAGTCGCTTTCTTTTACACGCCATAACCGGCTTAACTTGTAAGCAGTCAACTTCCCTGCCTGTATCCAACCCACTACTGTCTTCTGTGTCACCTGTAGCCGTTCGGCCACTTGTGCAGTAGTTAGCATCTGTTCATCCATTACGTTGCCCCCCATAAGCCATTACTTCACTTATAGGATATTATAGCACCTCTAAAGATTGACAACAACCTCTAATTCCCGTATGATAAAGCCAGTTCTAGCTTCCGATAATATAACCCTATCGGAAGTCAGGAAGAGAGGGGTCAAGAATGACTGACCTAATCAAAGTCAACGGCGCCGTTCCTATAATTTCAGAGGACCTTTTGGAGTCAACGAAGGGTTATGTCAATAGTTCGCGCTCAGACAATACCCTCAAGGCTTACCGCTCAGACCTAAACCACTTCACCGCCTGGGCCTCAAGTCACGGTCTTGAGGCTCTACCGGCAATGCCTCAAACAATTAGCCTTTACCTTTCTGATATGGCAAGGCAGGGATATAAGCCTTCAACTCTCGAAAGACGGTTGACGGCCATAACCCAGGCGCACAAAAGAAGCGGTCTTGAATTCGATAGGAGTCATGCGCTCATTAAAGAGACTATGAGCGGGATAAAGCGCACAAAGGGAACCGCCCAGGACCAGAAGGAGGCTCTAATGACTGAGGATATACGGGCAATGGTCCAGGCTTTACCTGACAACCTTCTAGGTCTACGTGACCGCGCTATTCTCCTCCTGGGCTTCGCAGGGGCCTTTAGACGGTCCGAATTAGTAGGGCTTGACCTAGATGACCTTAGGGAGGAGGTTCAGGGCCTTGTAGCTCATCTGAGGCGCTCTAAGACGGACCAAGAGGGGGAGGGTCGGGATATCCCTATCCCCTACGGCCACAACCCGGCCACTTGTCCGGTTCTCGCGGTCCAGGAATGGATCACCGCTTCCGGCATAACTTCCGGACCCCTTTTCCGGGGAGTCGATCGTCATGGTAATGTCTCTGAGACAAGGCTAACTGATAGGGCCGTTGCTGATATCGTTAAGCGGTCCGCTAA
>JAAZLO010000007.1 GCA_012689375.1 Bacillota bacterium
AATCATCTTGCATACACCTCAGTTCGTGTTTTTTCGCAAATTCATTGTACTGATTCTTTGTATGCAAGGGAAGTGGTTCGCGCCATTTCCCTTTATTTTTTGCCAATGATAATTTTACACTAAGAGATAAATGAACTCACAGCAGAATTTGGAAGAGGCCTTTCTATATCGAATTTGCAAAATATGAGAAATCTTTCTCTAATCTATCCAAAAAGCCGGGCAATGCCCGGCTTTTGTTTATTTACTACTCGGTTTCAATAATAATCAGCTTACTGCTTAAATGATCTATATCCACTTTAATTTTATTGCCGTTAATTTCAAGGCTTTCAAAATTTTCCCCATCCAAGCCTTGGGCTTTCACTAATTTCTCTTGGCCTAAATTTAAATCCAGCCATTTGCAAGGGTCAAGTGAGGCATTAACCAAATAAAGGCCTGTTTTCCCCTCATCTAACTGATATTTATAGAGGGATAAATTTCGTGCGTCCTTGGCAAAAAATTCATATCCTAAGGCTACTATTGCTTTTTGAAGCAGGTATTGCCTTACAGGGTGAAGATGGGCATCTGTATGACCGGCGAAATTTCCATAAGGTAAGATAGCAACTTTGCCGTCAGCGCTTAAGGTGACCCCCTTGCCTTGCACTTCGTTTTTCGCATTAAATACCAAGGAATAGGTGTCCACATCATTGTCGTAAGCAATCTTAAACCAATCGCCCGCACTCATCTGTGCACTGCAATGAGCCTCATTAACCCCCAAAACCAAACTGCCGTCCGAAACCTTTTCATAAGAAGCCACACCCGTGTTGACTTCAACTGTTTGGTAATCTTTAATCCCGGCCAGGTGACCCAAGCCTAAATCGCTTAAAATCGCCGCAGCCTCACCTGTCATAAGAAGCTTGCAATTTTTAAATAAGTCTAAAATTTCTTCTTCTTTTATTGAACGGAAGTATTGGCCCGAAACAGCGCAAACACCGTCAGTCGGAATTTGATCAACCAAATGATAAAAGGGTATCCCCATAGCTCCAAAGATGGCGGACCAAAAAATTTCATCCGGATAAAGCTCTTCCAACCTTTCACCTTTTTTAGTGTTAATAAAACTTGCCGCCCTGCTTGAACTCAAAACCTTGACCCCATCAAAGGGGGCGTCAAAGACCTTGGTTTTGTTCATCTTTTGAACCCTTGCCCTTACAGCTTTCAAAAGTTTTGGGTCATGCTCTTGGGTGAAAATCCCCCCTCCGCCTATATCAAACAGGTCAAAGGTCATACCGGCCAGCTTAAGGGCGGCGGCACTTAAAATTTGGAAGCTCAAAAAAGCATCGGATTTCATAAAGCGAGAGAAAGGATAATTTTCTATCTCGGGTAAAATTAAGGTATCTTCGGGCATACAGGCCCTTGTGTAAAGTGAAATCGTATTAAATGCCCTTTGGTAGGCCCCCGGGGCCGACTCTGAATAGGCCGGTAGATGGACCCTGTCAATAGGTGGGTTTTTATCCCCCGCCAGCCCTCTTAAAATCCCTTCCCAATCCCTTCCTTCGGCATTATGGACGACGGGCGAAGAACTCATAAAGGCGACTTTTGTGTCCGGATTAATCTTATGGACCGTATCACCTATTATTTTTGCTAAATCATTGAGAGTGTCTCTATGGCTTTTTAACCAAGCCTGCCTGTAGGGATGGGGCTTACCGGGTTTAATTATGGCCTTATAAAATTCTTCCCTACTAAACTCTTCCCCGGCCAAGTTTTGATATTCTTCCATATGAAGCTCACAAAAACAGCCGCCCCAATCTAAGGGACTGTGATTGTGAAACCTTAAATCATCCTCAACCCAGATAATATTAGGGTTTAATTCTTTAGTTAATGTCTCATAATTCCAAAGTATCCACTTTCTAAGCTCCGGGCATAAGGGGCAGGACATTGCGCTTGCTTGCCTTCCGCGAAAGTCCACCATCCTGGTGAAGTTTTGGCCTTCTTTTAAAACTCTACCCCTGTCCGCATGTAGAAGAACATGCCAGGGGTTAACGCTGAAAGTCAATCCGGCCTCAAGGGTGGCTTCCCTTAAAAGATGAGCTGTTTCAAGCCAGGGCTTGAATTCCTTTTTGGTGTAAAAACCATCGTTGGCCTCCTCGGCGGCTAAGAAGATACAAATGTCATCCATTCCGCTCTTGATAGCGTAATCAATAGCAAGCGAAATATCCTCCTTGGTCCAAGCGTGGGGCCTTATGGGTGTCCTAAGTGAAAAACAAAGCTCCTTCACGGTAACCCTCCTTATAAAATTCTTCTTAATCGAATAATAGCATAGGGGATGTTTAACTTCAATTAATTCTCATATACAATTCCAAGCCCCAAAAGGGTCAATGAAATGACAATAAAAAAGCACAGCCTTGAAAGACCGCGCTTTTCATAATATTTGACGCAAAATAAAAACGAGCCGTCGCAACAGCTCGTTCAAGGTGGGTTCCTAAGAACTTCACCGCAATTCCTCATACCAGAGAACCATCTATATCATATCATATAAAAACCACAATAGCATCAATTTGTTGACTATTCTTAAGCTCCTTCTATTGTATTTGGTGCAAAAGCTTTTAACAGATGGTATCATAACATGATATGATATCATTGTCACTGATGTTTTTGACAAGGTTTTAATCGGGGGAAATAAGGTGCGCAAGAATAAGCTTAGTCTAAAAAACATAGCTAAAACAGCCGGGGCTTTTATGGCCTGGGTAATAGGTTCGGGCTTTGCAACCGGGCAGGAAGCCTTGCAGTTTTTTTCAAGCTATGGCTATAAGAGCTATGGCGTTGTTCTGATTAATTTGGTCGGCTTTGTCAGCCTGGGTTATCTTTTAATGAAAACAGGCTTTGAAAAAAAGGGGACACCTCGGTTTAATCACTTCTCTTATTTTTGCGGAAATAAGATTGGTACCTTTTACACCTGGCTCATAACACTTACACTTATGCTCCTTATCCCCGTTTTAATAGCCGGCGGCGGCGCAACCTTGGAACAATATTACGGTGTCAACGCTTACATAGGCTCGGCTTTTATGACAGCCTTTGTCCTGGCGGCCTATCTAATCGGGTTTGAGCGTATGATAAAAATTATTTCATCCTTAGGGCCGCTGATTATAACTTTTTCACTCCTGGTCGGTACAATCAGCCTGATAAAAGATATAAAACACTGGGACCAAATAAAACTTCATGCGGATGCCTTGCGGCCCTATCAGTCATCCGCGCATTGGTCAATAAGCGGTATCCTTTATTTGGGCTTAAACTTCTTCCCGGGCAGCACATATTTTACTCAGGTGGGGGCTGCCGCATCCTCTAAGAAAGAACTAAAATACGGGGCTCTCTTGGGCGGTACGGTTCTTGTGGCTTCAATTGCTCTTATGAGCACTGCTATCATGCTAAACGGGGATGCCATAGCGGGCCTGGATATCCCGGTTTTATATTTGGCGGGCAAAATATCATATATTTTTGGTGCCGTCTTTTCTATAATCTTGGTTTTAGGAATATTTTCATCCTGCTCCGTCATGATGTGGACCGTATGCAGCAGATTCACATTTAAAAAGAAAAAGCATAACTCTTTATTGGCCTTGCTTATTTCGATTGCAGCTTATTTAGTCAGCTTATTTTCTTTTGGGACCTTGATAGGCACAATCTATCCGCTGGTGGGCTATATCGGCCTTGTTTTTATTGCCTGTGTCTTGTATAAAAATATAGTCGGGAAGAAATCGAAATGATGAAAGAAAACACATTTCTACCTTGGTATCCGCTTGAAAATCTTGAAGAAGCCAAGGCTTTTTTATATGAGCGATTTTTGTCCTACTATGACAAACCGTCCGCTTACAGATATGCAATTTGTTTAAAAGAAAACAATAAATCTATAGGCTATGTATGGCTTTCCGAAGATGAAAGCAGGGACCTCGGTTTCGGGTTAAAAAAAGAGTTCCAAAATAAAGGTATCGTTACCGAGGCGGCAAAAGCCGTGGTTGACCGCATTAAAAACGGGGGGCATACGGGAAGTCAACACTTTATCGGACAAAAAGTTAAGCTACATTAGTTAGAGCTCTATGCTCCAAGCTTTTGATGAATTCGTGAGGGCTGAGATAGCCAAGTGATTTCTGTTTTCTTGTAGGATTATAGAAATCATAGATGTAGCTAAAGATCTTATCTCTGGCCTCTTCCCGAGTTCTAAAGTTAGCAGCGTGGACTATTTCTTTTTTCAGTAGAGCAAAAAAACTTTCGCTCCAAGCATTATCTCCGGGCTTGCCCACTCTTGAGTAGCTAACAAGCCATTTGAGTTTCTTAAGCAGCTTTCTAATCAGCTTAGATGTGTACTGGGAGCCACGGTCAGAGTGAAAGTGAAGCCCTTCTGGCAAGTCGTGTCTTGCAGTTGCAACTTTAATAGCCCTCTCAACCAGCTCAGCTTTCATGTTGGGACCTTGAGCACTTCCAAGAACCTCTTTAGAATAAACGTCGATTATGCTGCACTGGTATTCAAAACCTTGGCCTGTAGGGATGTAGGTAATGTCGCTGCTTAATACTTGATAACGTTTAGTGATTTCTTTATCTTTGACAAGATTTTTATAGCTGTCATCCCTAGCTGCACTACTGTCTGTAAGAGAGCGTTGTCTGCGTTTCATATGCTTAGAAGAAAGGCCTTCCTCTTTCATAACCCTTGATACTACAGGGAATGAGGCTCTCATGCCACGAGTACGAAGGATTCCACAAATCCTTTCAGCACCGTAAACCATTCGGCCTTCTTTGAAAACTTGAAGAACAAAAGGGCGGAGCTCGTCACAGCGGCTAACACGGCTATCACGCTCTTTTAGCCAACTATAGTAACCAGATGTTGATACGCCTAATGCTTTGGCCCACTTCGACTTGGCGTAGGGTTCTTCTTCCATTAATTTGTAGCAATCGGTTGCTGTTACTTTTGATTCTTTGCGAAGAAGGCCGTAGCTTTTTTTAGGATGTAGTTCTCCTCCTCAAGTTCAGCTATACGCTGTCTTAGAGCGCTATTTTCATCATTGGCTTCAGAAAGTTTTGTCTTTTCGCCTTCGAGAGTATAGAGCTGCCTCCAGCGGTACAAAAGCTGTGTTTGGACCCCTAAACTGTCGGCAACTTCTTTTACACTTCGCTCACTGGTATTACTTAGACGAACTGCTCGTTTTTTAAACTCTTCGTCGTACCGGCTTCCTTTTCTTTTTGATGACATGGTAAACCTCCTCAATCTGTTGATACTATCTTACCATTTCATCCGATATTATAACGAACTCCCTTTTTGATTTCTATAGATAAAGATTTATTGCCTATCCTTTATTAAAGTGTTATATTAAAGATGAGGTGAAACAAATGAAGGTTCTTATTGTGGGAGCAGGGAAATTGGGCTATAAGCTTGCCCAACATATGATATTAGAAGATATAGATGTGGTTCTTATGGATAACAATCCTAAGGTTTTGGAAAGAATTAATGAGCATATAGATGTCCTGACCCTAGTGGGAGATGGGATAGATATCAAGATGCTAAAGGAACTAAATATTAAAAACTATGACCTATTGGTTGCATCAACAAATAGTGATGAAAGTAATGCACTAATTTGTAGCATAGGGAAAAGGCTGGGTGCAAAGAAGACCATAGCCCGGATTAGAAACCCTAAGTACATGGAGCAATTAGATTTTATTAAGGGAGAACTGGGTATAGACCTTATAGTCAATCCAGATTTGGCAACTGCTCAGGCTATAGAAAAATACTTATTGAAAAGTTATTCCTTCTATTCCAATGAATTTGCCAGTGGAAGGGTGGAGATGTTGGATTACAACATAAGCCACCACAAGGCCTTTGTAGGGAAAAACCTAAGTGAATTGAAGGATTTTGAAAGCCTGCTTATTGCAGCCATATCAAGGGATGGGGCTATTATTATTCCCCATGGATCTACAGTTTTAGAAGATAACGATATTATATATATAATTGGAGATTATAAGGATATAGATAAATTCAACAGCCTCTACAACCTTAGCAAAAAAAAGAAGGCTGTGGACAATGTTATGATCCTTGGAGGAAGTAATATAGGCTACTATCTTGCAGAAAGACTATCTAAATCAAGGGTAAATGTAAGGCTAATAGAAAAGGATAAGGAAAGGGCCCAGGAATTATCAGATATATTGAACAATGTTCTAATAATTTATGGAGATGGGACGGATATAAATCTATTGGAGGAAGAAAACCTAGACCAGATGGATGCCTTTATTGGTACCACTGGATTTGACGAGGAAAATCTCCTTATGGCTCTTATGGCAAAACAAGCAGGAGTAGCTGATTGCATAGCCAAAATAAGCCGGGAAAACTATACAAAGATAATCGATAGACTAGACATAGATGTAGCCTTGAATCCCCTATATATAACTGTCAGCAATATTTTGAAAAACATAAGGGGTGGGAAGGTAGTTTCTGTATCTCTCTTACTAGGTGGAGATGCGGAAGTTACAGAACTTATAGTTGGAGAAGATTCTCTCTTTTTAGGGAAGTCCCTCCATAGCTTGAACCTTCCTAAGGGCATTATAATTGGTGCCATAGTAAGGAAGGGAGAGGTTATAATCCCCAAGGGAGACTCTATAATTATGCCTAAGGATAGGATTGTTGTATTTTCTCTGACAGAAGATCTACCTACATTAAAATTATTTTTTAAAGCATATAAGGGAGGAGTACTAGGTGAATTATGGCATCGTACTAAGGGTGCTAGGCATCCTTTTAATAATTGAAGGATTTTTAATGATTCCGTCCTTGCTTATATCTTTTTATAGTCAAGGGCCAGATCTTAAGGCTTTTGCCATTGGTATCCTACTGGCATTTTTCCTGGGGATTATCCTGTCAAGGAAGAAGGCCAAAACCCCATCAATAAGTGCTAGGGAGGGACTTGCAATAGTTAGCTTTGGCTGGATATTTGCATCCCTAATTGGGGCCATACCCCTATATATTTCCCAGGCTACCCCTACCTATATAGAGGCCTTTTTTGAAATAGTATCAGGTTTTACAACCACAGGGGCATCTGTTATTAGCAATGTAGAGGCATTGCCAAAGGGAATCTTGTTTTGGCGCTCCTTTACCCACTGGATAGGGGGCATGGGAATACTTGTTTTTACTGTAGCCCTATTGCCAGCCCTGGGAATAGGAGGATTTCAGATATTTAAGGCTGAAAGTCCAGGGCCCATAGCCGGTAAGGTTGCACCAAGGATTAGGGATACAGCAAAAATCTTGTATAGTACTTACTTCATAATCACAATTATCCAGGTAATCCTGCTATTATTTGGAGGAATGAGTATTTTTGAGAGCCTCACCCATAGTTTTGGTACTGTAGGTACAGGAGGATTTGGGATTAGGAATTCCAGTCTAGGGTCCTATAGTAGCTATATACAAATGGTTGTTGGGGTTTTTATGATTTTATCGGGTGTAAACTTTTCCTTATATTATTCCCTTTTTAAGGGTAACCTAAAGGATGCATGGTACAACGAAGAACTAAGACTATACCTAGCTATAATCCTATTTGCCACCATAGGGATTAGCTTCAACCTCTACCTTACCAACTACAGTAGTTTTGGCATATCTGCCAGAGACTCATTTTTTCAAGTTGGTTCCATCATTACGACTACAGGCTACTCTACAGCAGACTTTGACCTATGGCCGAGTTTTAGCAAGGGGATCCTATTACTACTGATGTTTATTGGTGGCAGTGCAGGCTCCACAGCTGGTGGCATGAAGGTAATTAGGATTTTAATAATGTTTAAATTAATCAGAAGGGAAATAACCAAGATATTTCATCCAAGAGCAATAATTCTCCTAAAAAATGATGATAAGGTGATATCCAATGAAGTTGTAGCAGGCATATATAGCTTTATAGCCCTATATCTAGTAATCTTCGCCCTAGGCACACTATTGGTAAGCCTTGAAGGGGTAAACTTGGAAAGTGCAGCCAGTTCTGTAATTGCGACTCTGTCCAACATAGGACCAGGCCTAGGCTTTGTTGGGCCTACAAGGAGTTTTGCAGGCTATAGTCAGGCTACCAAGCTATTGTTGTCCTTTTTTATGCTCCTAGGAAGGCTAGAATTCTTCACCATAATAGCCCTCTTTGCACCAAGGACCTGGAGAGGGGAAATTTAGGAAGGATAGCTTAACAATAGCAGACTCAACTTCCGCACATAAAACATATTAATAAAACGTTGAAATATCAACATTAAACAGCAAAAATATCTAAAAAAGGAAAAGTAATAACATCAGTTAAAATTTCCATGGTACATAAAACTCTAGTGATGAAGAAAATAGGAATGGAATATAAATATTCTTATGTTGAGCAATGGCAACCCAAGGATATTCCCGTAACTTTCAGAATGTATCAGTTAAATTTTGACGGCAACAATAAGCGAACCTATATGAAATATTGGGATATGTACGAAGAACATTTTATTGAGGAAAATCTTTAATGCAATGAGATTTAAACTAAGATAGGTAAAAAAACAGAAGAAAAATAAAGTCTAAAAAAGCGCAGTCTTGCAAATGATGTGAACCCATTAACCCGGACTTTCGGATTAATATTAATTATGCGGCTTGTTGCCTGTATTGAATAGGTGACAGGCCGTTTAATTTTGCCTTTATTCTTTTATTGTTGTACCAGTTAATATATTCTCTAATCTTCTTTTCTAATTGACCGACAGATGTGAATTTTTCACCATAATACATTTCTTGTTTCAATAATCCAAAGAAGTTTTCCATAGGAGAGTTATCTATGCAGTTTCCTCTCCTGGACATACTTTGCTCAATCTTATGTTTCTTGAGTCTGTCCACCCAATGAATATGTTGATAGTGGAAACCTTGGTCAGAGTGAATTGTTAATTGATGTTCCTGGGGAAGCTTTTTAAGAGCATTATCTAATGCATCGGTGGTAAATTTAACTGTAGGTGATGTGGCTAAGCTAAACGAGATTATTTCACTGCTAAAGAGATCCATAATTGGTGATAAATAGAGCTTCCGGTTACTATCGTGAATTTTAAATTCAGTTACATCTGTCACCCACACTTTGTTGGGAATTGATACCTGAAATCGTCTGTTTAGCTTGTTTTCTGCTATTCTTCCAACTTCTCCTCTAAAAGAACTATAGCCTCTGGATCTTCGGGAGAATTTTATACACTCTACACCATTCTCTTTCATAATTCTATAGACTTTCTTGTGGTTGATTTTATGTCCCTTTTGCTTAAGGGCAATAGTGATTCTTCTGTAGCCATAAGTTTCATTAGATTCTGTAAATATATTTTTGATAATGTCTCTTAACTCATCTTCTTCTTGATTGACCCTTTGAAGTTTCTCTACCCATTCATAATATGAGCTCTTTGGTAATTTAGATATTTGCAGCCAAGTTTTTAATCTGATTGAAGGAAACTCTCGCCTTAGTTCCATAATTACTTTCGCTTTCTCCTTGTTCCTTGCTCTCTTTCCCGGACTAAGGCTTTTAACTTTTTTTCATATGCTAAGCTCGCCTTCAGAAATTCATTCTCTTCTCTTAGCCTGATTAATTCTTCCTTTTCGCTATTTATTAGTTTAAAAGGATCTTTTTTCTTCTTATCTTTAGACATATTAATAGGCCTCCCAATCGACTTATTAAGCCCTTTGAAGCCTTCATCTAAGTATTTCCTTTGCCAATTAGCAATCATAGATGGATTGTTAATACCAAAGTAATCAGCGGCTTCTCTGTAAGAGCAGTTATTGTTTTGCCTATATTGTAATACACGAAGCTTAAATTCTCCAGAATAAAATGTCTTTGTAGACTTTCTTTCTAAGCCTTCTTCTCCAAAACTTCGGTAATTGTTTACCCAGTTTTCAACTTGTGTTTCACTTTTTATACCATGTTTTCCTGCTACAAGAGCATAACCTCCACTTTCCCCACTTAGATAATCCAGCACCACTTTTAATTTCAATTCAAATGAATATTTGGACATGATAAACCCCCTAAGTCCGTGTCCGGATTTAGGGGGTCACATCAAA
>JAAZLO010000130.1 GCA_012689375.1 Bacillota bacterium
GGTTTCTTATTCCATCAATGGCCCCCGCCTCATACAGACTGCGATCGACGTTCTGTAAACCAGCAATAAAGGCTAAGAAACTAACCCCCAAGCTAAGCCATAATTGAACAAGAATAATAATCCAAATAATGTATTTTGGGTCTTGTAACCAAAGAACCGGTTCTTGCAGAAATCCCCAATCAATCAACTTGGAGTTTGCATACCCATACAGATCCGAAGAAAAAATCAACTTCCAAATTAGGAATGCATTTCCGGAAATAGATGGTGCATAAAATACGACTGTCAAAAACACACGCAATGGCTTATTTAATTCATTGATCAACCAAGCCAATATAAAGCACATGAAATAGCTTACAGGTCCTGTTATAAAAGCGATTAGCAATGTGTTCTTAATAGCTATTAGAAAGATTTCATCGTTCAATAATAGGTTGGCATAATTTTGATATCCTATGAATTTAGGCGTTTGCAGCATATTAAAATTGGTGAAACTCAGAATTATGGAGGAAAGAACTGGTACAAATACAAACAAGAAAAACGAGATCATAAACGGAGCAACCATAATATATTTCACTTTGTTCAGTTTGATCTCTTTCCACAAAAGTTGAAACTTTTCTTTGAAGCCTACTTTTGGTGGTTTATTTGGCTGCTGCTTATTACTTGCCATATTTAATTCTCCCTCCTTGTACGCGTGGATAACCCAAATTCGGAACGTTTGATTGTCAGCTCATCGTTAATCACTTTGACGTTTTCATATAGGGCTTCACGGGGATTTTGTCCGTCATTTAAAACGGCCCGCAGCGCATAATCAACATGACGTCCTGTAATATAACCACCAGGCACTTCAGGAATTGTAAAAAGATTCCCGAATTGCTCCCTCAGCTGATCGTAACTTTTCGAATCCCAAGGTAGTCTAGCAACTGCTTCAATATTTGCCGTGTTATAACGGGCAGCGGCCCCCATAATTGCTTCTAGACCACGGCCGTAACTGACTTGGGTTTCCACACTCGTCCACCATTTCATAAATTCCCAGCTGGCCTCCTTATTTTTAGCATCTTTTAGCATCATGCAGTTGCCCACCATAGAAACCGATTGGTTATTAATTGTTCCATCAGGTTGTTCAATTCCAGGTAGGGAACTAAAACTCCACAAGCCGTTAATTTCCGGGGCAAACACAGATAATGTATTATACATGGTATAATCAGCAATTCCGATTGGCATTTCACCAGCTCTAAAACGGTTAGGAAAGTCTGCTTCTACTGGTAATTTGTAACTTGTAAAGAAGTCAGTCCATCTTTTGAATGCTTCCATCGCTTCCGGTGAGTTAAGACCACTTTCAATCCCTAGATCATTTCCTTCGCCCAGATACATCTTCCCCCCCATTTGGTAGAGGAGTGTGGCATACATCTGCAGACTATTGGGCACATAAAATTGATAGTTGTTCATTTCCAGGTACGGAATCATTTCGTACACATCTTCCCATGTCTCAGGAACAGCTAAGCCCAATTCGGTTAAGACGTCTTTCCGGTAAAATAGCATGAAGAAACTCTGCGTTTCTGGTAAGCCATATATTCCGCCGCGATACTTCACCACATCAAAGGCACAGGGAGCAAACTGGCTCGCAACTTCATCAAAGTCATGAAATCCCGATAGATCATAAGCCGCATCCCGCATGGCAAAGTTAATCGTAGTATCGCCTCCTAAGCCCAACACAACATCAGGCCCTTCACCGGCTAAAGTGGCTGGTAGTACAACGCCTTGGGGTACAAGCTTCAAGTTTACATTAATGTCTTTAAAGGGTGTAAAGGTATTATCGATTAGGTTACGCAGTATCTGCACTTGATCCCGTCCACTTTGAATCCACACTTCTATAGTTTCCGAATCATCAACCAAGTCTGCTTGAAAATCACTATAATCAACGAAAAATGTGGAGACAAATCGTAAAGTTGAAAAATACAATCTCTCCGTAAATTTTGGCTTTACTCTAGGCAGGGCATTCTTAGGTGAAGACAAAATAAAGTAATCGATTTCAAGAGGTTGTTCACTCGCTTGTAAAATCCAAGTGCTCATGGCCGAAATATTGCCCTGCAGCATCTGGATTTGGCGGATCACCTTTTTGGGGTTGTTAACCAATTCTCTTAACTGAACAGCCATTTGATCGAGGATTGCCGTTCTATCACTTTTATCCCCGGCGATTCGTTCAATCTCTTTAACTATCCACCCTAACCGTTCGCTTTCTTTTTGAAATGTTGGCACCATATGGGGTAGTTTACGTTCAAGCTGATAATCTATGTATTTCTCCGGGGTTACCCCAGTAATTTGAGTAATTTGTCGATAGAGTTCGTTTAATACGGTTACACTTTCTTTGACCTCTTGGATAATTGGACCCATTGGTCCTAACGTCGATTGTAATTCGATTGTGTTTATGCCCTTTTTTAAATGAATCAAATAAGGACCATCTTCATTACCCACTGTATACATTTCAAAGTTAGTGTTGTACTTAAATTCTAAGGCATAGGCTTCTTCAAAGGGCACTTCTCCATTGACTCGCAGCTGCCTTGCGGAAAACACTCCCCGATTGGTATTCTGCAGCATACTGAAATTTAACTGATACAATCCTTCTTCTTCCACTCCCACATCCCAACTAATCCAATCGCCTATAACTCGCCAGTTATAGCCCCCAATTGTATTTAGACGAATATTGTAAGGATGGTAAGGTTCCAAACGGGAATTACTAAAGTTTGAAATGGCGTGTAAGGTTGGAGAAGATTTTTTAATTGCTACTGTGTGATTATCGTCACCATCAGTTCGCTCCGCTTGAAACTTGATGTTTTCCCCATTATAAACATCATACTTCTGCTGCTTCTCAGCAATGTATTCATCATATGTTGGTACCTGTGGCGCTTGTTTAAATTCAATTTTCCCAATTTGCAGAGGTTCACGAACTGAAACAAAAGTTAGCTTATGGGTACCTTCTGACAAATAAAATTCGAATGGACCGGGGATGTATTTTTGAGAATCACCAACAAAAGTCCTTTGCCACTCTGGCGCTTCAATTTGATTTGGACGTATCTCATTGTTGTGTTTTTTAGTAATTGGTCCTTCATCAACCCATATACGTGAAAACAAAATTTGATGGGCTCCGTCAAAAGGAATTTCTCCATCTAAATGTATTTCCCGTTGGACCGAAGAACTTTTTCCTTCCACCGTTATATACTCAATTTCTAAATTGTAAAAACCTGCTTTTTCCACAGAAAAGGTCCAGGTGATTGCACCGCGTTCACCGGTAATAAGAGTATTTCCCTCAACATCTACATCCATATCATTTGAGATTTCAAAGTCCAGTAAATCAATTTCAATCGTTTTATCGGGACGATCGGCATCTTCATGTTCATCTAAATAATGTCGATACGGTGTAAGACCGATAGTAGTCATGTCGACTGATTCGCGCGCTAGTACCCTAGTCGACCAAGACAACACAACTAGAAAGAGTGATGTACTAAGTAATAACAACAAAATAAGATATTTCTTTATCATTTCTTTATATAATGTACTTGAACTGCTACCCAAGTTCGTACTTCCCCTTTCTATAGACACTTTCTAAAAAGCTGTTAAGATTCTCCAACACCTTATAGCCATACTTCTGATTAACCATGACTCTTTTTTGCGTCTACTTTCACAAACGACTCAAGTGTTCCTTTTGTTTCATATCTACAAGTATTCCAAAAATGGAAATAATAACGTTCTAGCGTTTTTTGGTAACGTTATCAATCGCGTGGTGTCTCTATCATCGGCAAAAAGATTATGCAGAACCCCCGAAAATAGCTTAGAAATGGAGGCTGAATGAGTGTGTGTTTGTTTTGTTATAAAAGCATCATTCAGGAATCTCAAAGTATTCTAACGGGAAATTTGCCATGGTATGCCATCTTTTTTAAAACGCAGTAAACCTGAATAATCTTTTGGCCGACCAAACTGCAGAGCTGTACTTCAGTCTAACCACACTTCAGGGAGAGAACCACCCCTTAGTAATAGGATTTGAGGGTAACAGCAGCAGTAGTTTAGACATTTTTGGTAACGTTATCAATCGAGCGACTTCTCCACCATTGGCAAAACAGTTATGTAGAACCCCCAAAAGTAGTTTAGAAATATATACTTATTGTTGGCTAAGTAAGTAGGTGTTTGTTTTATTATAATAAAATCGTTCAGGAATGTCAAAGCATTCTGGCGGGAAATTTACGATGCCGTAGTGGAAAAGCCATAGTCCTAGGGTTGAAAGAATGTAAAACATCTAAATCACGCCTACCAATCGA
>JAAZLO010000059.1 GCA_012689375.1 Bacillota bacterium
GAAGGCCGGATCCGCCTGCACCATCCTTTTTGAATTTAGGCTTTGTGGGAAACAGCACTCTATCCTTTTCTTTTATGTACTTTATTGATTGAATGTAGTAATCAGGGACAGGCCTGTAGGGCGATATTTCTGATATCTCCGAAAATATATCCTCTGCTTCCGTAATCTGGCCTGCTTCATAAGCTGTAATCCCAATTAAAGTACGGATTATAATTCTTTCATTTTCCCGGCACATGGCAAGGGCTTCATTAAATAAAAAACTTGCTTTATCATAGTTATTTTTATCTAATTGTAATTGACCCAGAGCCACCAAGGCTTCAACCTTAAGGCCCGGATCCTTTGTTATATCAAGACACTCAGAATAAGCCTTTTCAGCTTCAGAGGTCCATCCTTTACAAAAGTAGGCATAACCAAGGTAAGCATATATTTCATCTTCCTTCATATCGTCAGGCTTAATTGCAATCGAATCAGAAAAAGCCCTTATTGCATCATCAAACTTCCCGGATTGGAAATAATTAATCCCGGTTTCCGGATCATGTTTTGCCTCAATACCGTAATCAAAGCCTGAAGTGGCAATGCCGGCAGCATAGACAGGGAAAGATACAATAAATACAGTGAATATAATAATTACGGCACATGCCTTAATCTTACCCGTAAAACCAATTGGAAAAGGGTATGCCATATGAATCTCTCCTTTATGGATAAATCCTATTCATAAGCCTGGGGAAAGGTATAGTTTCCCTGATATGATCAAGCCCACAAATCCAGGCAACAGCACGTTCGATTCCCAGGCCAAACCCGGAATGGGGCACAGAACCATATCTTCTGAGATCTGTGTACCATGTGTATGCCTCTTCAGGGAGGGAATGCTCTTTGATACGGCGCATAATAGTTTCAAGATCATCAATTCTTTGACCTCCGCCTATAATTTCCCCATATCCTTCAGGGGCCAAAAGATCCGCAGATAAACAAATTTCAGGTCTCACCGGATCCGGTTTCATATAAAAGGCTTTAATATTCGAAGGATATCTATGAACAAATACTGGTAATTCAAATTGTTCCGCCAAGACAGTCTCGTCTCCACCCCCGAAATCATTACCCCATTCAAATTGAACACCGTTTTTATTGAGGCATTCAACGGCTTCATCATAGGAGATTCGGGGAAAGGGAGGTTTTATGTCCTTTAGCCTTCCTATATCCCTTTGGATAGTTTCAAGATCCTTTTTTCTTTCTTCAAGCACCCTTTGAACCGTATGGCTTACCAGTTCCTCCTGAAGTTCCATATTTCCATCAAGATCCACCCAGGCCATTTCAGGCTCTACCATCCAAAATTCTGTCAAATGCCTTCTTGTCTTAGATTTCTCAGCACGGAATGTAGGACCGAAACAGTATACTTTTCCTAAAGCCATAGCTGCAGCTTCCATATAAAGTTGGCCGCTTTGACTGAGGTATGCAGTGGAATCAAAATAATCGGTGGAAAACAAGGTAGTTGTACCCTCACAGGAGGACGGAGTCAAAATCGGGGCATCTATTAAAATGAACCCACGGTTATCAAAAAAATCCCGGATTCCGCTTATGATTTCATGTCTTATCCTTAAAATAGCTGCTTGCCTTGGCGTACGTAGCCATAAATGTCTTTGATCCATAAGGAAATCCACCCCATGCTTTTTAAGGGATACAGGATATTCTTCTGCGATCTGTAAAGGCCGGATACGTGTTACCAAAAGTTCATAACCGCCGGGCGCTCTTTTATCGGCCTTAATTACCCCGCATACGACAAGTGATGATTCTTGGGTTAATCCATCACATCCTTGGAAATCCTTATCTGAAACTTCATCCTTGGCAACGATCGCCTGTATAAACCCGGTTCCGTCCCTTATAATAAGAAAGAAAAGGGATCCGCTAGATCTTTTATTGTAAACCCAACCTTTGATTTTAACTTCCTCACCTACGTGTTGAGCAACATGGGAAATAGAAACCGTATGCATGGAATAATCCCACCCGTCTTACAAGAATTCACAAATGCACTTTGCAGCCTGACAAGCCCGCTTTATGCCTTAATATTATATCACCCACAATCCATACCCGCCACATTACCGAAAATCAGGGTATACCTGTGAAAATCAGATCGTAAAATAAAACAGTCCGGGCCTGCCTGTTCCGAAAAAGCCCGGACTTTAATTTAACTTACAACCCTTTTACCTCGAAAGGACTCTTTTATTTTATTTGTTTTAAGGTTGCAGTAAGCCTGTGAGTCTGTATATGTTTTACATCGAACTTCCTTGTGTAAGTATAATAGCCCGGCAGTACAACTGTGATTTCATGTGCCCCCAAAGTTAGATCTTTGATTGAAACAGGCGATATCCCCCGATCCACCCCATCCAAAAACACCCTGGCCCTGGACGGCTTTGTAGATACATCCATTCTGGCGTACCTTGTAACAGGCGGTTGCGGCAACGGTGGCTTAATAGGTATTGGTTTCGGGATAGGTATTGCGTATTGGGTACTTACATAGAAATATGTACTTGAGCTAACCCAATTCCGCTGAGGGGCTATTTTTATTTTCGCCTGGATAGCTCCGAGAACAAAATTTGCCTCTCCTTCAATAAAGGATAAATCCTTCCCGGAGCGCAAAGAGTCCTCAAGGTAGGGAAGGGAAAGCGGCTCTGTTGAAGCAAAAACAAATAATTGTTCTGTACCTGAAGGTGCCTCCACCCGCATATTAGGCAATACATACGTTCTGTCTGCTTTCACATAGTTACTAGGAAACCATTGGCTTGGTAGCAACCACCTAGAGCGATTGGCAGCATCAATATTAAGAATATAAACGTAACTGTCTTTAGTAGCCTTATAATAGACATCTATGGAATCACCAGGATAGTAAATAGCTCCCTGACCCCTGTCAACCCAAACATCAACTCTGTATTCAGGACTCGGGTTCGGGTTAATGAAAAGTGTAACCGGAGGTTCATTTGCGGCAATCCCTATTTGTGTGACACTGAGAAGAATAAGCAATGCAAGCCCCGGAACCAACCATCTATTACCGGTCTTCAACACCTGTACCCACCCCTTCCTTTATTTCTGTCATAGAATTTCATCCGAGTCCGTGTTTGCTAAACTATAGTTCGGTGCCTCCCTGGTTATAACGACATCATGAGGATGGCTTTCCCTCAGGCCTGCACCGGTCATTTTTACAAATTTCGTCTTTGTTTGAAGTTCGAAAATATCTTTAGCCCCGCAGTACCCCATTCCTGCCCTCAATCCGCCCATAAGCTGGTAGACAGTATCTGCAAGAGAACCTTTATAGGGGACCATACCCTCAATACCTTCAGGAACCGGCTTATGCCGGAGATCCTGGAAATATCTATCTCCTGAACCTGCTTTCATAGCTTCCACCGATCCCATCCCCCGGTAGACCTTAAAACTTCTTCCCTTGTAAATGACTTTTTCCCCAGGACTCTCTTCTGTTCCGGCAAACAGCTTACCCACCATTACCACATCAGCACCGGAGGCTATCGCTTTCACGACATCCCCTGAATATTTTATTCCTCCGTCAGCTATAACGGGCACTCCATATTCCTTGGCAACCTTCGTACATTCCAAGACTGCACTCACCTGTGGTACACCTATTCCCGCTACCACCCTTGTGGTACAAATAGAACCGGGGCCTATACCTACCTTAATAGCGTCAGCTCCTGCCTCAATAAGCGCGAGTGCTCCTTCGGCAGTAGCTACATTTCCTGCAATCACATTTATGTCTTTAAAGTTCTCTTTAAGGAGTCTTACAGTATCAATGACTATCTTTGAATGCCCATGTGCGGTATCCACTACAAGGATATCACAGCCTGCATCTACCAAAGCCCCTGCCCGTTCCAGTGTACCGATAACCCCGACTGCAGCACCTACACAAAGCCGCCCCCGTTCATCCCTGGATGAATTGGGAAATTGCCGTACTTTTATAATATCCTTAACTGTAATAAGACCTTTTAACATATAGTTCTTATCCACCAGCGGCAGTTTTTCAATCTTGTGCCGTTGTAAAATGGTTTTAGCCTCTTCAAGTGTAGTTTCTACAGGGGCTGTGACTAGATCGTCCTTGGTCATTAGGTTTTCTATTGGTTGATCATAATTCGTTTCGAATCTGAGATCCCGATTAGTAAGGATCCCTACAAGTATTCCTTTCCTGGTAATAGGTACACCGGAAATATGGTAAGTTTCCATTATTTTTAGGGCATCAGAAATGAGATCGTCAGGTGCTAGGTGTATCGGATCTGTTATGACCCCGTGCTCCGATCTTTTTACCTTGTCGATTTCACCTGCCTGTATATCTATAGGCATATTCTTGTGAATAATACCAATACCGCCTTCCCTTGCCATAGCAATAGCAAGCCTTGCTTCTGTAACGGTATCCATGGCTGCACTGGCTAAAGGAATGTTAAGGGTAATATTCCGTGTCAGCTTTGTGGTTACATCCACATCTCTGGGCAAAACCTCAGAATACCCGGGGACCAAGAGAACATCATCAAATGTTAAAGCAACTTTATCAAATCTTTCACCGGATTCCATATATTAAGAGCTCCTTTAGGGGTTTATGTTGTTCCAATTGTAGCAAATCTTTCCCTTTAACTCAAGAACTGTTATTTGCCATTATAAGCAAACTATGAAACCCAAAACTATGGAACCCGGGAAGCATAAAGCAAGACATACAATGCAGTTGACATATTTGTCAGATAGGTGATTTCAAGGTGGTTTTAAGTGGAATTAAACATATAAAACAAAAAAGTTTCCGGCAGTGACCTACTCTCCCACATCGTCACCGATGCAGTACCATCGGCGCTGGAGGGCTTAACTGCTGTGTTCGGGATGGGAACAGGTGTTGCCCCTCCGCCGTTA
>JAAZLO010000060.1 GCA_012689375.1 Bacillota bacterium
AATTAGGCAAGGCAGCTGACACTTTGACGAGAGAATTGTTCCAGCTTAAACCTGGGGAAACATTTGTTATTACTGCGGATACGGAAAGTAGCTTACGTGTTGTTAATGCAACAGCAGCTGCAGCCCATACATTAGGTGCGAAACCCATGGTTATTTTACTCCCTTCACCACTGGGGGTAGCTGAAGCTGCAGATCCCATGCTACCGATTGAACCATTGGCTGCTGCACTTTCAGAAGCTGATGCATGGGTTGAATTCAATAACCAGTGGCTACTTTATTCAACGCCATATAATATGGCTACGCAGGCCAACAAAAAACTCCGCTACCTATGCTTAGTCGGTACGAACGAAGCTATGATGGTGCGTCTCATTGGTCGTGTAAATTACCCCGTGTTGGGCGAATTTATGGAAAAAGTACATGCAATCACGACAAAGGCAAAAGACTATAAGTTCACTACACCGGCAGGCACGGATCTCGTATTCGAATTCGATCCGGAAAGGGTTACGACCTTATCGAAAGGGTATGCAGATGTTCCTGGTTCACATATGTTGGCCGGGCAGATTGCTTTTGCGCCAAAATTTGAGACAATTAACGGAACCTTGGTATTTGACGGTTCGGCTTCACCTCCTATCGGAAAGCTTGAGGCTCCAATCCGTATGACTATTGAAAAGGGAGAAATTGTGAAGTTTGAGGGTGGAAGTGATGCTGTTGAATACGAAAGGCATCTTAGAAGCTTCAACCACCCGCAAATGCTGAGACTGGCCCATACTGCATGGAGTTTCCATCCTAATGCTTTGCTCACCGGTGAAATTGTCGAGGATGAGCGTGTATGGGGTGCAACTGAATGGGGTATTGGCGCAGTTGGCCCGTTATTCTCACGTGAGGGGAAGCCAATTCTCGCACCCTCTCACACTGATGGTATATGTCTGAACACTTCAGCATGGTTAGATGGTGTGCAACTCCTCGATGAGGGTAAAGTTGTACATAAAGATCTAGTAGATCTTGCGAAGAAGCTGGGTAAAGCCTAAATTTAAATTAGAATATATGCGTGGGCATCTTTAGGGGTCAGAATATAAGCCGTGGAATGGCAGGGGGCACAATTGTTAACATGCTTCCATAATGCGGGCTATAGTTGTGTTAGCCACGGTATGACAGAAGGGAAGAAACAAAATGACTGACAGAATGGTTAACACTCTGTTTGAAATGGTGAGAATAGATAGTGAGTCCGGTAACGAAGAGAGATTTATCTCTTATCTCAAGAACCTATTTGAAACTGAGTTTGGAGCTAAATGCTCTCTTGACAGTTACGGTAACCTCATTGCTACCATTTCAGGCAGTGGTAGCTGCAAGACCCCGGTCCTATTCGGGTGCCACGCGGATACTGTCAGCCCCGGGGTCGGTATCGAACCTTTTATTGATGATGGTATAATTCGATCAAAGGGAGATACCATCCTGGGTGCTGACAATAAGGCAGGCATCACGGAGCTGATCGAAGCAATCAGAACAGTTGATCAGCACCCTCCCTTAGAAATCGCAATCACCAGGGAGGAAGAAATAGGGCTGGAAGGAGCGAGAAACCTCGATTTCTCTTTACTGACAGCAAAAATAGGTTTTATTATTGATGGCGATGTGTTGGATTATGTGGTAATAGGTGGTCCTTCCCATATGTTAATTGATGTGGATATAACAGGGAAGGCAGCCCATGCAGGAATGGAACCTGAAAAAGGTATTTCAGCAATTAAGGCAGCCAGTTATGGGATTTCGGTGCTTAAGGAAGGTCGCCTTGATGATGAAACGACAGTCAACGTCGGTATCATCAAAGGAGGGGAAATCAGAAACGGTGTCCCCTCAAAGGCCCAGATCAAAATGGAATGCCGAAGCCTTATACATGAAAAATGTATAGCCCAAGGCGAGCTGATTACAGATTTGTTTAATGTAGCAGCAAGGGCAGTGGGTGCTAAGGCAGACATAAAATCTAAGCTGGCCTACAAGGCGGTCAGTATTCCGGAAGACGCTAGAGTTGTGAAGATTGCTAAGGAGGCTGCAAAATCTGTAGGAGTTGAGCCTAAGGTATTAGTAATTCGCGGGGGAACGGATGCTTCTATCTATAATGAAAAAGGCATACAGTCAGTCGTAGTAGGAACAGGAGTACAAGCAGAACACACCACTGACGAACATATTGCCATAGCTGATATGGAAAAAGCAGTAGGAATGATCCGTCATATCCTCCATGAAACAAGTAAATAACTATTTAACGGATAATTAGTACAGGCAATATCCGTAGCAGGATTTTCGGCAAACCGCAAAACCAAAACCTTAAGTTCCTAGAGTTGTTGAAGCCTGGGCTTAGCAGGCTGATATAGAAGAAGAGGAGGTCATAGGGACGATGTTTGAAAGATACGGCGGTACGAAAAAGGCCCTGCTTATACTTTTATTTGTCGTCTTGCTATTGCAAGCCGGTAGCATTTGTAAAGGGCAGGCATTCAGACCTGATGAATGGATTGTTAGGGAGCCGGGGGCATTCCCCTTGTATCCCGATCCGGCAGTCGGTGACGACAATATTGAGTGTATTGCATTAAATAATGTATATGAGGGCCTGGTTTTTCCGGATCCGATTAAAGGTGTAGTACCACATCTGGCTACGGAATGGGAGGCGGAACCTGGCGGTCAAAAATTCGTCTTTAAACTCAGGGAAGGCGTTAAATTCCATAACGGTGATGAATTGACAGCTGAGGACGTCGTCTTTAGTATGGAACGTCTCCAAACTATTGGTGAAGGCTTTGCATATCTTTATGAAGTTGTTGAAGACGTGAAAGCCCTTGATAAGTATACGGTAGAGTTCACACTGTCTGAACCTGTTGGCCCGTTTGTAGAAATGCTTGTCAGGCTATACATCGTAAATAAGAATCAGGTTATGGCTAACCTGGTAACACCAGGCCAGTATGGTGAGCTTGGGGATTATGGCAAAAGATGGCTATTAATGAATGATGCAGGGAGCGGTCCTTATACTATAAGGGAGATGGAGCTCGAGAGCCATATGCTCGCCGAAAAGTTCGAAGACTATTGGGGCGGGTTCCATGAGAATGCTCCTAATTTTATAAAACTTATTGCTACCGGTGAACCGGTGACAGTAAGGACATTACTGGGCCGGCGCGAACTGGAAATCACAGATATGTGGCAGCCGATGGAAAGCCTGATGGCAGCGGCAAGAATCGAAGGGGTGGAACTTGCCTATCTGCCCTGTGCACAGAATCTCCAGATCATGCTGAATACCAAGAGGGCGCCTACTGATGATATACATTTCCGCAAGGCGCTCGCATATTGTATGGATTATAATACTGTAGCTGATAAGATGTATATTGGATCACCTGTTGCCCAGGGGCCTGTTATATCTATGGTTGCCGGGCATAAGAAGGATATGGAAGTATATGAAATGGATCTGGACAAGGCTGTAGAAGAATTAAAGAAATCTAAGTATTATAACCAGCTGGATAAATATCCGGTTGAGCTTTCTTGGATTGCAGAAGTACCCGAAGAAGAAAAGATCGCACTTTTGCTCCAAGCGAATGCAGCTAAGATTGGGGTTAAAGTCGAAATTTGGAAGAAGCAGTGGGGACATGTTATTGCAGATGCAATGAGACCTGAAACCACAGCTAATGCCACTATTATGTTTGTAGGACTCCACTTCCCTGAAGCGGGATCCCTGCTTAAATCCAGATATCACTCGAGTAGTTGCGGAGGGTGGGAGCAGATGGAATGGCTCCAGGACGATGAGATAGATATGCTAATCGATAAAGCCTTTGCTACTGTGGACAAAGATGAGCGTTTTGCAATCTACGGTGATATCCAGGAGCGATTAGTAGAATTATGTCCTACACTTTGGCTGGTTGATCATGCTGAAGTGCGGGCTTACCAGGAAGGATATCTGGATTGGCCTCTCGCGAACCATATGAAAGCCGGGGGCGAAATTCTATGTCCGTTAATGGGGTCCTTTGATTATTTCCGTGATATGAAGGTATTTCCCGAAAAACGTGCTGCGTTGTTAGGTAAATAAACCCGAGTCCATGAATAGTTCTATGGGTACCTCGGTATAGAAGTTGGCGTGGGGGCCCGTAATTATGGGCCCCTTGTGCCTAGATCAGGGGGAGACTTGATGAGGAAAACTTGGTCGTCTATGTTGTTGCGCCGTTTACTTCAATCAATACTTGTATTAATTGGTGTATCAATTCTAATTTTTGGCATTTCCAGAATGGTCCCGGGAGATCCAGCGCGAATGGCGCTTGGTCCTAGGACGCCGGAATGGGCAGTTGAAAATCTCCGGAAACAATTAAATCTGGACAAACCTTTACCGGTGCAATATGGATTATGGTTGCTTAAAATGCTACGTGGGGATCTAGGGGAATCCCTTGTTACCAGAAGGTTGGTAAATGACGATTTGAGGGATTTCTTACCTGCCACGGCTGAGTTAATAGTTGTTGCAGCTATAATTGAGATTATTGGTGGGATACTGCTTGGAGTGTTTGCTGCGCGATACTCGCAAACGTGGTTTGACGGGTTCACACGAGTTTTGGCATATCTTGGTGTTGCCACTCCCTCATTTGTATGGGCAATTATATTTTTACTGATATTTAGTTTTGCCTGGCCTATTCTCCCGGCTACCGGTAGGCTCAGCGCCGGTATTATAACACCTCCGAGAATCACAGGGATGATAGTGCTGGACGGTATATTATCAGGGAACTTTGCTGCTGCTTGGGATTGTCTTTTGCATCTAATCTTGCCGGCTATATCCCTTGCTATGTACGGGGTTGCCCAATCCGCACGTATTACTAGGGCCAGTATGATTGAAAATATGGAACGGGATTCTGTCTATGCCCATGCGGCTGCTGGGGTTCCCAGGAGGGTTATAATGACTAAATATGTCCTTAAACCTTCTCTGATCCCGACAGTTTCAGTAATGGCCTTGGATATTGTGGCTATGGCGGGGAATGCCTTTTTAGTAGAGATGATTTTTAACTATCCCGGACTGTCGCGTTACGGTATGACCGCAATGTTAAATAAGGATCTCAATGCGATTGTGGCAGTCATACTTATACTTGGCTTATGTTTTGTTGTTGTGAATATCATTGTCGATTTCATTGTGGCCCTGCTGGATCCTCGGGTGGCCCATTATGGAGGGGTTTAGGATGGAAGCAAGCACTGTATCATTAAAGGAGGCGAGACGCGAAGGCATGCGTCGCTCCTGGTATCGTTTCTCCAGAAGCAACGTTGCTATTGTTGGGCTCGTCGGTGTTCTTTTAACAATAGTATTGGCGATATTTGCTCCGCTTATAGCTCCTTATCCGCAGCATGCCAGTGCATTTGTGGATTATGAAAATGCAATGGTTCCACCATCTAGGGCGTACCTACTTGGGAGCGATCCAAGTGGAAGAGATATCCTAAGCCGAATTATTTTTGCCACACGGGGTGCCCTTAAAATGGGGATAGGCGTACTTGCGGCAGTAGTGCCGCTTGGTGTAGTAGTAGGCTTGATCGCCGGATATCATAGCGGTTCAGCAATAGGGGTTATTATTATGAGAATAACGGATATATTTTTGGCTGTCCCGCCTCTCCTTCTTGCATTGGCTGTATCTGCTGTGTTAAAACCGAACCTGTTTAATGCAATGATGGCTGTATCCATATCGTGGTGGCCGTGGTATACGCGATTAGTGTACAGTATGGTTTGCTCAATAAAGAACGAATTCTATACCCAGGCTGCGGAACTTACCGGAGCCAGCAAATCACATATTATGTTCCGGGAGATTTTGCCTAACTGTCTACCTCCTATACTGACTAAGATGACGCTAGATATAGGGTTTGTTATATTACTTGGCGCATCTTTGAGTTTTGTAGGGTTAGGGGAACAACCACCGACACCGGCCTTAGGTACCATGGTTGCAGACGGTGCTAAATATATGCCTCAGCAATGGTGGGTTGCAGTATTTCCAGGACTTGCAATAATGTTCATTGTGCTCTGTTTCAACCTGCTAGGCGATGGGGTGCGAGACACTCTGAGCACCGAGGAGGTCTAAAGTATATGGCTAATACTATTTTAAACGTAGATGGGCTGCATGTCGGGTACCGTGTATATGGAGGGACTCTGAAGGTCCTTGATGGCATTCGGCTCGTTATGGATGCCGGAGAAAAGATAGCAGTTGTAGGCGAAACCGGTTGTGGTAAGACGACTACGATGAAGTCGATTATGGGAATTTTACCTCGCCAAGCTGTAATTCGTAAAGGGCAAATCAATTTTAAAGGTCGAAATCTCCTAACACCCGGAACTGAGGCAAGGGGCATGCGTACGATACGCCCAAAAGGGGTTTCCATGGTATTCCAAGATCCTATTGCCGCGCTTAATCCTGTATTTACTGTCGGACAGCAATTATCAGATGTGATCAAGTATTCGCGGGGACAGACAAAGCAGTTATCAAAGCAAAGCGTAAGGGATGCAGCTATTGAAGTATTAAAGCTTAGTGCCCTGCCTGACCCTGAAAGAATCCTGACAAACTACCCATTTCAACTTAGTGGCGGTATGAGACAGCGAGTGTGTATTGCTATGGCCCTCAGTACGGCCGGGGATTTACTGATAGCAGATGAACCCACAACCAACTTGGACGTAACCATACAGGATCAGGTGTTACGCCTGATTAGAAATCTTGTTGAAGAGCAGGGTATGTCCCTTGCGCTAGTCACTCACTCATTAGGTGTGGCGAGACAGATGACTGATAGGATTTATATTATGTATGCAGGAACCATGGTGGAGGTGGCGCCGACTGAAGGGCTGTTTGATAAGCCGTTCCATCCTTATACTAAAGGATTGTTGGGTTCGGTGCCGAAATTAACCGGTGAAGGGATTGGTCTGGGTATTCCGGGAAGAATCCCTGATTATCTGAAACCACCTGCAGGGTGCCGCTTTTATCCCCGGTGTGAGGAAGCGCTACCCGAATGCAAGGATAATAAGCCCGAGCTGTATGATGTAGGTGGCGGGCATAGGGTTGCTTGCTTTTTATACCGATAATAAAAAAACAATGACAAAAGCCATAATGGAAGGTGAATAGGTTGCCCGAAAATATTCTCCTCATAAATAAACTTAAGAAGTACTTCCCTACTACTGAAAGGGATCGGTACGTGAAGGCTGTGGATAATGTGGATCTTGCCTTAAAAAGAGGTGAGATCCTTGGTGTAGTGGGTGAGTCCGGTTCGGGAAAAAGCACTATTGCATATACCGTAATGGGGATGTACTCGCCCACCTCCGGGCAAATCCTGTTCGAAGGGCAGGACATCTCATGTGAGACAAGCAGACGACCTATGCCTGTCAAAAAGGATTTGCAGATTGTATTCCAGGATCCCGGTACCTCTTTAAATCCTCAACGCAATATACTACAAATATTGGAATTACCATTAAAGGTGCACCGTCTGGCGGATCCTGACAATACCATTAGGAAAGTTATTGAACTTTTAGAAATGGTAGAGCTCTCAGAAGAATACCTTTATAAATACCCGAGAGCGCTTGGAGGCGGGGAAAGGCAGCTCGTAGCCATTGCCAGGGCCATGGCTACTGGGCCTAAGCTCATGATACTAGATGAGCCTACATCAGCACTTGATGTCTCGGTTCAGGCAAAAATAGTCAATACTTTAATCAGGCTCCAATCTGAGCTTGGCATGTCCTGTCTTTTTATCACGCATGATTTGAGTTTAATGAGAAATCTTGCCCACAGGGTCGCCATAATGTACCTGGGAAAGATAATGGAAGTAGCCCCTACTCAGGACTTTTTTGAGCGTCCGCTTCACCCGTATACCCAGATGCTGCTTTCCTCCATTCCGGTGATATCGAAGGAGGAAGAGACTTTAAAACCGGATAGAATAACCGCCCATGGTGAGATCCCGAGCCCGGTGGATATACCACCCGGATGTCGTTTCCATACGAGATGTACATTGGCAAAAGATATCTGTTTTACTCAAGAACCGGATGCGATTCAGATCGGTCCAAACCACTCAGTATCGTGTCATCTTTTTAGTGAGGACTAATATGTATGCGTGTACACAAACTACTCTGTATAGGAAAGAGGTAGGCGAAGTATCATGCAAAAACGGATTATGTGGATTAACCCAGTTGGTTCAACAGGGTTTGATCAACCGGTTCAGGAGCTTCTTGAAACAGCTAAACAGCGGGATACATGTATTGATGTTGTATCCCTGAGTAAGGGACCCTCTCATCTGACCTATATGTATTATGAGGCCTATGTTCTTAATGAGTTACTTGATCTGATTCTTAGGGCTGAAGAAGAAGATTACGATGCGGCTGTTATTGGTTGTTTTTATGATGTTGGTTTATGGGAAGCGCGGGAAATTACAGATCGTTTAGTTGTTACGGCCCCGTGTGAATCATCCCTACATCTCGCTGCTACGCTAGGCAAACGTATTGCAATCATGGTCGGAGAAAACAAATGGATTCCCAAAATGAGTGATAATGTGCTAACCTATGGTTTCCGGGAACCTGTAGTATCATTTAAATCTGTAAATTTAGGGGTCCACGATTTTCAAAAAGATCCTCAAGAGACACGGAACAGGCTGACACAACTGGCTAAAGAAGCCGTGGAAAAGGAAATGGCTGAAGTAATTATTCTGGGATGTACGGCCCAGTTTGGTTTTTACAAGGTGCTCCAGGAGAAACTTGGTGTTCCTGTACTTGAAGCAGTTATGACACCTGTGAAATATGCAGAATATCTTATTGAATTAAGGAACTTGTTTGGGTGGAATCATAGTAAGGCTTACGCCTATAAAAGCCCTCCGAAAGAGGAGATTGCACTTTGGAAACCTAAAGATTAAGTTTAAAATTTATAATTTGGGGTTAGACAGAGCCGGGCAGTGATGGGAATATTAAACCCCTTCCTGGTTCAAATAGAATAAGACCAAGAGCCGTAAAATATTTAGGGAAATTTCCATCACTGAAAGGATCTTCCCTGAGCAAGCCCGAAATTTTTTGTAGTCTATAGCTCAGGGTGTTTCGGTGAATCGAGAGCCTTTTTGCTGTCTTTGCCCTATCCAGCCCTTCCCAAAAATAAGTGAGCATTGTATCTAACAACTCACTTGAATAGCGGCTATCATATTCAATTATGGGTTTAAGTGTACGCTTGCAGAATAGGCTATTTTCTGGATCTTCCATTAGCTTTTCGAAGAAGCTAAGGTACTTGAGATCTTTATAATAAACTATTGGTACAGTGCTTTCATGATTCTGCAATTTCTGGGGTAGTATTTGGTAAAGCCGTACAGCCTCGCACGCATCATTATAACTATGATGAAGGCGTTCGGGGCTTGTTTGATTAGATCCAATACCGATAATAATTCCTTTACAAAAATCCGCTTCTAAATGATTGATAAGCTCACCGATAAGGTCCTCTCCAGATTGGAATAGGTTATCCTTGTGACATTTAGGTAAAGCTACTACTTTACTGTGTCTGACAAGGCATATAACATTTTTATCAAGGGCTATGAGTGCGCGGTGTGCGCATTCAACTGCGTTGTGTTTTCCGGATGCCCCGTGGCCGGATATTACAATTACGTAATTACGATCCTCCATATCAATGTCTAGGAGCTGGGCTCTTTCTAAAATGACGTCAACTGAGGTTAGCTTGCCTTCGAGCAGATCTATAATAAAATCATTTTGGTATCTTGCCTGCAACCGATCAGCTTTTCCTTTTTGGGCATGAAGAACTTCGTATAATTCCAAGGCTATTGAAATAAATGACAGCTTACCCTTGCTTAACAAGCTATTAGGATAACCGGCTATTAACAGATAACCTGTTAAATGATGATGACCATCCCTAACCTGGCATAAAAGCATAGCTCCAGGTTCTGAAGGAATTGTTATCTTCGCTATTCCATTACCTACAAGGCAATAATCATTAGATTCATATTTTCGGCGGCATTGGTTAATGAGTAAGCCCGTAATTGGCTTGCCCTCCGGAGATACATACTGTTCTATCTGTTCAAATTCAGGGCTTAGAAGTACTGTTGTGTTTTCCAATTTTTCAAAAAGAGCGCCTGCAACCGGTGCGCAGGTTTTGAATCTTTCAGCTGCTCCTGTTCCATAAGCCGCTTCCCTGAGATCTTTAGAAAACTTACGCAGGGTGAGTTCCTCCATTATTGGCATTATAAGATCAGCATATGTCATATTTTCACTTTTAACTTGAAATAGCGGTAACCCAAGCCTTTCTGCTGTATTTAGTAAATCCGGAGACAAAGATTCCAGGTATCTTCCGTCTAATAAGAAAACTATAAGGCCTGATCCCCCGGATCTCGAAAAACTTTCCACAAGTTCAATTTGACGTTCAGGATTATCTCTAACACCGAAGAGTGCCGTTACTGCCAATTCCCCACCGCGAATCCAAGAACAAGCATCAGGCACCTCAATTACACTGATTGATTCGATAGTTCGATCCAGCCCTGATTCCCCTGCAAGCAGGCTACATGTATTAAGGTAACCTAAATCCATTGCTTCTCGGATTGTGAACTTCATTTTTGCTTCTCCTTTCTGTATAACCGGGAAATCCGGGCAATCACGGAAAATCTTGTCGGGGGTTTTATGTGCATGTTTATTTATCTTACCATGGTGTAGAAAATGTGTCCAGATATAACGTAGGAGCCTGTGTGTACAGGCCCCTACAATCATCGTGTGCTTATACCAGGGTATTCCACCTCTGTTATACGGAGAGTATCCCAGTGGGTTTCATACCTATTTACCTAGTAATGCTGCACGCTTCTCAGGATATACTTTCATTTCGCGGTAGTAACCAAAGGTCCCCAACAGCGGGCATAAAATTTCACCGCCGGCTTTCATATGGTCAGCAAGGGGCCAATCTACGTATCCTGCTTGATAAGCCCTTACTTCGGCATGATCAAGTAACCAAATAGTAGGGCAGAGTTCTACCAACCGATCTTGGACCTCAGCATAAATTGCGAAACGTTTTTCTCTATCTATAGTCCCAAGGGCCTTGTCAATCAGCATATCTATCTCATCGTCTTGGAGCCATTCCATCTGCTCCCATCCCCCGCAGGTGCTTGAATGGTACCTAGACTTAAGCAATGATCCGGCTTCAGGGTAGTGGAGCCCAACAAACATAGTAGTAGCATTGGTTGTAGTTTCAGGTCTCATTGCATCTGCAATAACCTGTCCCCACTGCTTCTTTTGAATGTCGACTTTCACACCAATATCAGCAGCATTAGCTTGGAATAATAAGGCGATTTTTTCCTCTTCAGGCACTTCTGCAATCCATGCGAGTTCTACCGGGTACTTACTAAGCTGATCATAGTATTTTGATTTCGCCAACTCTTCCTTGGCTTTCTCCAGGTTTCTTTCGTACCTTGGGAGATCCTTTTTATGGCCGGGAACCATTGCAATGACCGGTCCCTCAGCAACAGGGGATCCAACGTAAATTTTTTCAGAAACAGTGTTGTAATCCATGCAATATGCGAGCGCCTTACGGAAGTGTATATCATCAGTAGGTGCTTTCTTGGTGTTTAGCATGATCTGAAGATTTTGTGCACAAGGTAGGTAGGCGAGCTCTATGCCTTCGAGTCTTGCCGCTGCCATCAGGCTTTCCATCGGCTGCCACATATCTGTGATTTCCAGTTCACGTCGGGCAAGCAATGTCCTGACTGTTACCGGTTCACCGGTGGAAATGAGTTTAATGAAGTTAGGAGCATTTTCGTGGAATCCGCCCCAATAGTCTTCAAATTTTTCGGCGAGCATATGGCTTTCAAGTTCCATTTCCTTCATTGTATAAGGACCGCTGCCTGCATCATTCATTAACAGCCATCTTTTACCGTAATCCCCGAATTCTCCGTACTGACCTGGTGTTACCAGGTTAGCCATAACCTGATTCTTATTTACGATGTATAGCCTGACAAGCATATCAACAAACGGACCTAAAGGTTCCTTTAATGTAAATTCAACCGTGTATTTACCGGTGGCTTTTACATCATCAACGTGATCAGTATAAAGATAAGCGAAGCCTTCACCAATGGTAAGTAGGCGTTTCATACTGAACACAACATCTTCAGCTGTCAGCTCATCACCATTGTGGAATTTAACGCCTTCCCTGAGTTTAAAAGTGTACTTGAGACCGTCAGGCGAAACTGTCCATTCTGTAGCCAAATGTGGTTTTACACCCTCAATTGGATGCGCGAAGACTAACCCGTCGTATAAATTATTTAAGGCTATACATTCAATGTTATCATCGCCGACTGCAGGATCAGGATACAAAGGGAATGCCCCCGGCTCCCGAATAATTGATTCATCAGGCCTGAATGTTTGCCCTACACAAACGTTGCCCGCCTGAAGCAGTAAGACGACGAATAGGAGTGTAAATAATATTCTCTTTGTATTAATATGTTTTTTAACCATTGTCCCCACGACCTCCTTTTTTGTGGAGGCATATTGATCCTAAGCCTCCACATTGGGAACTTATAATTTACCAGGAATTGTATTAGGGATAAAGATAAATGATATTCGCTAAACTGCTGATCGCCTGTTTATAAAAGAGGGGTTAGGCGTTTCAAACGAGATATTAAGCATCCTATCAAATATCCGACTTGGGCTTACCATGTAGTACCTAGATTTTTCCCAGCTCCCGCGCCAGATCAACGAGATCTTCGTGTACAACTTTACCTTCATCCAGGAGCTGTACACCATCTAACCATGCTGAAGTGTTCAGACATATTCCATCAGTATGAGAAGGTGCAAGAATTGCTTTTCCTTCGAAGGAAAATACTGGACCAACTGCGCCAATACCCCATTCAGTTGCACCCCATACACGCTCATCCTCGACAATTTCACCGGTAAGCATTGCATTAGGATGGAAGCTCCATGAGCCATGAGCTAGTCTCAGCATTTGCGGGTGGTCGAAGCTTCTAAGCCATCTTTCGTATTCAACAGCATCATTTCCGCCTTCGAACTTCACTATTTCTCCCTTTTCAATGGTCATGTGGATTGGGGCCTCGAGCTTTCCGATAGGGGGTGAAGCTGAGCCGTCAAATACTAACATTCCGTTAATTGTTTCAAATTTTGGAGCAAAGGAAATCTGTCCTGCCAACATATGAGATCCGGGTTCATTGGCGTAGCCTTTCGACAGGGTTGTCCGCCTCTCAGGATCAAATTCAAATTCCAGGTTTGTTCCGGCAGGTGTCGTAAGTTTGCCGTGTTTTGCCTTTATTGTCATATCATATACTTTCTGCATGAATTCACCTAAAACAGGATAATTTACGCGGCCGATAAGACGTACCATCATAGCCTCGTTCGTACCGACTAAGCATAGGTAGCGGAGTTTTTTGTTGGCCTGCGTAGCCATATTATATGGCGTTGAATAAAGTAGCCACTGGTTATTGAATTCAACCCATGCATCAGCTTCCGAAAGTGCAGCAGCCAATGGTTCAATCGGTAGCATGGGATCTGCAGCTTCAGCTACTCCCAGTGGTGAAGGGAGTAAAATAACCATGGGTTTTGCACCTAATGTGTGGGCTGCAGCTGCTGTTGCATTAACAACACGTAAGCTACTTTCCGTATCCGCAGTAATAACAAATGTTTCCCCAGGTTTAAGCTGGAA
>JAAZLO010000061.1 GCA_012689375.1 Bacillota bacterium
AGGAATATCCATGATATCCTCCAAAGGATATATGGGGGGGAAGAAGAATGAAAAAAAGGCGTCCCCGGTGGGCAATGGCAAGTATTATAGGTATCATTATTATTATATCCTTACTGTATTGGGCAGCAGGGATACAAAGGAACTTAGTAGAATATCAGCAGGGTGTATTAGCACAGGAAGGCAGGTACGGGGCAGCCCTTGAAACCTTGAGCGAAAAAATAAAGGGCATCTGGGTAATTCAACGGGATTTCCTTGAACATGAAAGGGATACCCTGACTGATGTAATAAAGGCGCGGGCAGAAGCTTTAGATAGATCAGGCAGGGAGTTTACAGAGGCAGTAGCCCAAGGGGACCCTGATAAAACTATTGAAGCTGCCACAAAATTCCGAGAAGCGGCTCAGGGACTCTCACTGTCAGTAAATGTTGTTGCACTCCAGGAGGCTTACCCCCAGTTGTTTTCCCCTCCGATAGTACAGCAAACTATACGCGGCCTCGAAGAGGCTGTAAATGAGATCCGCACTGCCCTTGATGACTGGCAGGTATCAATAAGGACATACAATACTTATAGGGGACAATGGCCCCAGAGCTTTATAGCGAGGCCCCTTGGTTTTCCTGAATCCTATGATTACTATAAGGCTGAGAAAGCCAAGTTAGACATGGAAAAATTGATGCCGTCCAGTTAACCCCTTTAGAAGAGGGATATCTTTAATAAGTTTTTTAGCAACGTATAAGGAGTGAAGCCCTGAATGCCAAAAAATGCAGCCTTGCTTGCCCCGATTGTTGCATGGAGTACCGCTCAACTCCTTAAATTCCTTCTTGATGCAATCATAAAAAGGAGGCCGGATTTCACAAGGCTGGTAAATGCGGGTGGGATGCCAAGCGCTCACTCGTCGTTGGTATCCTGCATGTCAATTATGATAGGCCGAATTTATGGTTGGGAATCACCTATATTTGCCATAGCGTCTGTTTTATCCCTTGTGGTTTTATATGATGCAGCAGGAGTCAGACAGGCTGCCGGTAAACAGGCAAAAGTCATTAACCGCATAGTAGAGGATATTTACAAGGGCAGTAGAATACCCGAAGGGCGCTTAAAGGAACTCCTGGGTCATACACCTTTTGAAGTCCTTATGGGAGTTATGTTAGGTACCGTAATAGGGTTTGCTTGGATTCTCAGATAATTGACAAACAGAATATCAAGTCGGAGAGGATAATCCCCTTACACCTTCGAAAAAGTCTACAATGAGCATTGCAGGCTTGGGAACATCCACTCCGATTATTACGAGAAAACCATATACTACGGCAAGGATCCATATCAGCCCAAAAGCTATAAGTTCACCTCGTTTTCCTTGTTTAATGCATGAAGACACTTGAAAGTAGGCAACCATGATCATAAGTATCAGAAAAATCACTGACATTTAGAACCACCTTCTTAAACATACAATCAGGTTTAACCGATTTAGTGATGGATGCCCGGAGACATAATAAGTCCGGGCCGGGAAATTTTAGTTTCTATATCTATCTCCACTTCAATATTTTCAAAAATTTCACCCCAATTATCACCTGCCCAATCTTTCCATACTTTTGGATGTTTTCTATATACCAGATTTCCGAATCCAAATATGTCAGCCTTTAAATCCTTCGCACGGGCAAGTGCAATCTCGGTCTTTTCCCGGACGTCTTTAGAAAAGCCCTCTCTTAACATCCTAATGATATCAGGATCGCCGAAGTCTATCTTTTCAATCTTTCCGTCAAGATTTGTTTCATCTTCAATTCGGCTACATGCCTTTATTTCAAGTCTGATGCTTATGTCTTTGCCCTTTATAACAGGTGTCACAACAGACTTTGAGCCGATTAAATCCAAAGTAATAATACTGTTCCTTTCCGGAACCGGAATCAGCATAGGGCCCCTTCTTACCTTCCCCATTATCCAATTCCATCCACGGGATTCATCTATATCAAGCCACCCTACCATTTTCTCGCCACGGAAGGCAGACCCACCATGTACCCTGACAGGAGGGCTTGGGGATCCTGTATGTTGAGTTCCATTGCCTTTTTGATCCCCACTCTCCCCAAGCACCTGCAATCTGGTTATGGTAACCTCCTGGCCGGGCCTACCTAATAGAATAATCTTATCTAAAAACTTACCGTTAGTTAGCATGCTGCGTTCAGAAGCAATTAACCTGAAGAGCCTGGCTAAACCGGTTGCAGGAATTATTTCCAAAGGGAGATCCATATCTAAACAGTGCTTGAGATCCCCTTCAACAACAACAGAAATAACACTAGGGCGAAGCTCCATATTCCTTTCGTATAAATCGACAATAGGACCAATCCCGTGTCTCGCCAGTTTTTCCGAAATAAGCAGAATTTGAATGTGAGACAGTGTTGTAAGGCGTGTGACCTCAGGTGCTAAATTTCTAATGGCTTCAAAGGGTGTGCGTCCTTTAGCTGAATATGTCCAGAATGTACGGGTTTGTCCTCCGCCGCTTTCTGTTTCACTTCCGCCTTGGCCGCCCCCTTCTGCACCTGTAATAGTCGAAGGATTTGAATATTGAATTACAACATCATATAATCCCTCATCATCAATATCAAACCCTATGGCAAGTGCGGCGATAAGCTCCTCCGGCTCTCTGCGATCCCAACACCCCCCAACAATCATCGAAACTATTGCCATAGCGATTAAAATTCCAGCCGGTCTCATAAACAGATCACCTGCTTGCTTTATCTACTTATGTTTCTGCAAGCCATGTAGTTTGCCAGATGAGGCTTTTATTATATATGCCCCCCACAGAATTAATACAGGAATAAACCCTACTATACTGACATAGGGAAAGAATGTTTCCGGGCGAAACAACCGCAACAATTCGAAGAGATCATCGTATGTATGAAGGGAAAGTGTAATCCAAATTACAGCCATAGGGATAACAAGGGGGCGGTAATCCTCCACACCTAAGACTTCACTTAATCCCTTACTGCCACAATAAAGAAAAGTCGAAACATCAATAAAAAGCCCCAACCCCCATGCTGCTATACCTGGTGCTTCCAACCGCTCCAGGAACCGGGTAAACACAGTTGATCTAGAGGTTTTAAACAGAGGGAAAATGGCACTGGATGATAATCTTTCACCAAGAGCACCGACTACTATGACAGAAGTAACAATTAAGGCAAGCCCTGCAAGAAATGCTGCAACTGCAGACGTAGACACCGCCTTTTCCGGCTCAGTGAGGGTTGGGATAAGTAACCCGAGGGATAAAAACTGAACACTTATACCAATAGGCGTAACAGTACCTGAAATTACGGGGGTAATACCGCCGGCAAATACAGGCTCTAAATTTTTTAGATCGAACAGGCTTAAACTTGCAACAATGCTAAGCACGAAAAAGGAAATAATAACAGGCATAAGCACGTCAGCAGCTCTGCCGATTACTTCAATCCCCAAGTACACTGCAAGGGCTGATACGGCTACAATAGTCCCTGCTGTAACAACAAGCGGGGTTGAAGTTAAAAACCCATCAGCCAGGACTTCCGAATAAATCCTTGTATCTGTTGCCGCAATATGTAAAAAAAGCCATAGAAACCCCAAAGACATTATGGTACCACCGGTTTTACCAAGAAGTACCTTGCTGTATTCAATAATAGTCATCTTGGGGAATTTTAAAGAGAGGGCTGAAATAGCAATGATTACGACAATTGATGCAATCATTGTGATTATACTGCTGATCCATGCATTTTGGGCTGCATGTCCTGTAGTCAATACAGGCAATGTCGCAATTATTAAAGTCGCCCTGATAATGAATACTATAAATAACAATTGCCTGTTACTTATCTTTTCTTGGGTTTTCGTCTTTCTGGTTCCCATATGTTTCATTCCTCCCCTCATTCTGTTTGTCCGGCCTTGGTTCTTGGCCCCTCTTTTCCCGTATAGGCTCCCTGCCCCCTTCTAATTTCGGTCTGGTAACATCAGCCCAACGCCATACCCTGAAATATAGATCTTTCCAGTCGCTGATTATGAGGGGGGCAATAGGGCTGAGAAACGGGTATCCGAAAGAACGGAGGCCGGATAATAAAACCAGCATTACAAGAAGGCCAAACTGGATTCCGAATAAACCGAGTACTCCTCCGAGAATTATAAAAATAAACCGTATGAGCCTTGCTGCTATCCCAAAAGAAAAAGTTGGTACTGTAAAAGAGGCAATTGCCGTAAAGGATACAATGATTACAACAGGTGCTGAAACAAGGCCTGCCCGCATTGCGGCTTCCCCAAGGACGAGCGCACCTACAATTGTCACGGCTGAACCTATTGCTTTTGGAAGCCTGACGCCGGCCTCTCTTAAAAATTCGAAGACCAATTCCATCATGAATACTTCAAAAACAACAGGGAAAGGGACACCTTCCTTTGCCGCAGTCAACCTAAGGAGCAATTCTGTAGGTATGAGCTCATGATGAAAGGTTATTATTCCTACATATGTCCCGGGAAGGATTATAGAAGCAGTAAAAGCTACAAACCTCAGGATCCTCAGGAAAGATCCTATAGGAACTTTTTCGTAGTAATCATCAGGAGCCTGAAGAAGCATGGGAAAATTCATAGGAACCACCATAACGAAAGGTGTGCCGTCTGTGATTATACATACCCTGCCTTCCAAAAGCATGCTTACCACACGATCGATTCGTTCCGTTCTGAATACAAGAGGAAAAATGGCAAAAGGATTATCCTCAATCATATCTTCAATATTACCGCTTTCAATAACAGCATCCATTTCAATACTGTTTATGCGGCGGTATACTTCGGAAATTAATTCCTCACCGGCAAGCCCTTTTATGTAAAGGACAGAAACGTCAGTCTGGGTAAGATGGCCTATTATGAATTTTTTTACCCAAAGATTAGGGGTTTTGAGTCTTTTTCTAATCAAAGCAATATTGGTTTCAGCATTTTCAACAAAACCTTCACGTGCACCTCTGATCACGGTTTCAGTGGCAGGCTCTTCAATAGATCTACCTATATGGGCTTGGGTTTCACATATTAAAGCCTTAGCCATGCCATCAAAGATAATCGCAGTGTTCCCGTTAATCAACCCCTGCCACATATCGGTAAAGGTTTCGGCTTCTTTCGCTTTTGAGGATCGGAGCAGCCTTTCTTTATATTCCCGGAAAATCTCCCGTTTATGTACCTCACCTACAGGCGTCTGGAAAGGATCGACACTAAGAGTACCGATTAACCCCTCAATCAATGCGGTATCTGCAAGAGTATCAACATGGATTATGGCGGTTCTTACTTTTGCCTGACCGAATTTAAGTTCGCGGACAATAATATCAGGTGAAGGCCCTGAAAATAATTTAAAGATCCTGAGATTCTCATCTAAGGATGTCTTAAGGGAAAGCTCTTTTTGGATTGCCTCCCGTTCGCTGATATCCAACCTATCATTTTTGAGGCCCAGCCCCGGCTTACCTTTACTAAACCCTATACTGGAGATGATATCTAAAAGCCGTTTCATTTCGTTTATGAGGACCTCCCGGCATACTCCGGACACAGCTACCCTCCGGACTTTGTATAAGTAGCATAACCAGAATCAGGGTATTTTGATTCAAGGCTATGACTGTCCTATTTAATTCTTTTATTCAGACAGGAATACAACTACCCTCGGAGTAAGAAGGATTTTCGGATAGGATAGCGAATACGGGTAGCCTTAGGGAGTGGGAAAATAATGACAATACAAAAACCATCTGTTGAATCTACCGCGGGTATTAGGAAAAACCCTGCCTATGGATATGGGCTTGCTTTATCAGCTGCTGTTATCTGGGGAAGCTTAGGTATCCTTGCCAAATTGATATACAATTATGGGGTTGAGCCTATCATTTTAATATCACTTAGGTCACCTTTGGCATTTATAGCTTTATTCATATCCCTTGCTATAGTAAGTCCCTCTAAAATCTATATAAAACCAAAACATATACCGTTTTTTACGGTGTTCGGCTTCATAGGGATTGCCCTTAACCACCTGACATATTTTGAATCCCTCAGGTACACATCACCTACAACTGCTTCAATAATTCTTTATACAGCCCCTGCTTTTGTCGTACTGGGAGCTGCAATATTTTATAAGGAGCCTCTGACAAAGGCAAAAATTACCGCATTAATTATAACTTTCATAGGGTGTTTTCTTGTAGTAGGAGGCTATGACAGGAGGGTTGTTGCCCTTAATCCGACAGGTATTACTCTTGGGATTATATCAGCCATCACTTACGCTTCTTATACATTACTCAGTAAATATGCACTTTCAAAGTATTCACCCCTCACAACAGTATTATATGCGTTCGGCTTCGGGGGAATTTTTCTTATATGTTTTGCGGGTAAAAGGCTTGTTCAGATTCAAACTTTGCCTTTTCAGGCTTGGATCTTAATATTATGCCTGGCGCTGGGCCCTACAATTGCCTCGTATGTGCTTTACGTATTATCGTTGAATTACATAGATGCAGCTGAGGCAGGAATTATTTGCATGGCTGAACCTGCTACTACAGCTTTACTTTCTTTTATACTCTTCAGAGAAACACCGGTGGGTTTACAATGGGCCGGGGCGGCCTTAGTGCTTGTGGGGATACTGATTATCCAGACGCAAAGACTACCCACCAGATCTATAACGCGGATAAGAAAAACAACATAGGTTTTATTCCCCCAGATCGGCTTCTGGGGAAATCCCTTTTTCAAGGTGGGATTTAATCTCTATGAGATCCGCCAAAGTGGTGGTTTCAACAATACGGTTAATATCGTTTTGGGCTTTAACCCATAAAAAATTAAGCGGACATTCATTTTTCCGCTTACATTCGTACTCCTGTTTAACACATGCTTTTATAATAAGGGGTTCACCTGCGATTTCCATCACATTGCCGACAGTAATTTTACAAGGTTCTACTGCGAGTTTAACCCCGCCCTTGCATCCTCTGGCAGATTCCACCCAATGTGTTTTTGTAAGGAGGGCCATTAGCTGCGGCATATATTTCGGTGATATTCCTTGCCTCTCAGCTACATCCCTTGATACTGCATAGCCTTTTGTTTTGTTTGTTGCTAAATCGATGAGAGCCAGGAGCAAATACTCCAGTCTGTTAGAAATCATTACATCGACTCCTGATATATTACTAACAGCCCTAGTTATATTTAACATAACCCCTCAGCTTTGTCAACCCTTTTTTAGATTATTTACAAAATAATAGGCACTTCCTGTCGAATACTGATGAGTTTTTCGGTAACCTGACATGTATAAGCTGATATATTCACCCCATTCTCTGACGCCTCACGAAGGGCACCGCTGAAATCCGGATCCATGGCGAAATTCGGTGCAAAGCTCTCCGCATCCCCACGCTGAATTATAAAAATTACGTCAGCTCTAAAGCCAGAAGATACGGCATTTTTAAGTTCTTTCATATGACGGGCCCCCCGAACAGTAGGTGCATCGGGGAAAAGAGCCTTATTATTATGGACCAAAGATACGGACTTAACTTCAACAAGACAGTCGGGAATATTTACAGCCTTCCCTTTTCCCCCGGATCCGGAATTGGCAGGTACAAAGGCGCTCTTGGATAGCTGAAAATCTAGCCTGCTGTTACCGAATCCCGCCTCACGCTTTATATGATTATATTCATGAAACCGAGAAAAGAATTTTTTCTTAAGTCCATCATAAACCAGTTCATTGGGGACCCTTGAATCAATTGAAACTAATATCCCTTCATAATCTACCAGTACCAAAGTATAACGGGTCTTTCTTTTATATCCGCCTTGCATTTTAGATTGTCCATTACCAAGCCCCGGTTTTACGAAATCTGTATCTCTGGCAGGAAGCAAATAGACATTTCTACCGGATACAAGTAATTCTTTCAGTCGCCCGGGATCGGCAACATGGGCTTTTACCTCTTTTCCACCGATACGGACAATTGCTATAAACCGGTTAGGCCTTGATAGAAAAACCCCTTCAATCAGTGGATTATTTCTGATGAATAAAGGAATGTTGTCTTGATTTAAAATTATACCACCTACTTATACCTTGGCAGAGCCGGAAGCGCCGTGGGTACCCTCTTTAGACACAAACCTTTCATATATGAGGATGCCGCTCCAAACAGCAATAACACTCCCTAAAGCCGTGGTCCCAAGCCTTCCCCCAATTCCTCCGATGCAAGGGGCACCCCAAACCAAACCAAGTCCTGCAATAATACCGGCAACTATTATAAATAATTCGTTTCTGATTCGAGCCTCAGACGACATGCCTATATAAGACCCACAAGCACACGCAGTAGCCAGGGCCCCGCCAATCCCCGGGGCAATAACAGGTAAAATCAAGCCTCCTACAATACTTACGATACCACTACCCATAATAGGGCCATGTTTAAACCTGATACTGACAATATATGCAGCCAGAGCTGAAATAATTGTTACCAGCACAATGTACTTACCTGTAGAAGACCAATCAGGCACCGGGGCTAAAAGCATACTTTTACCTGTTATCAATGCAGCAATAGTGCATCCTGATGCAGCCATTGCGCCCAGTTTCCCACCAAGACCGTTCATGGTTTCCTTCGCAAGAACAAATACGATTCCTGCTATTGCTGAAGCCAGTATCATATAGGGCACACCTGGTATAACCATTATAGATGCCATACCGCAGAAGCTCCCACAAGTGATAGGTGCACCGAAAGCAGGAAAAAATAACGCCCCCAAAACCGTAGTAAGGCCTGCACCTACCACTGCTCCCAGCCCCAGGGTTATATTAAACCAATAGCTGACTAACGCCCCTCCGATAACTGCTATGAATAATTGAAAATCTGAAATATTAAGAGGTAGATTTTTAGCATCCCGGGCAGTCGGCCACTCAAACCCATATCCGATAATAAGGGCGATCACTGCAAGGGCCAGCGGCACCACAGCAGCTGGAGAAAGAATTATACTGTTTACAAGGCCTGTTATATATAAAAACCCACTTATCGCTACCAATATTGCAAATCCTATTATTGACCTTTTCATTGTAATACCCCTTCCCTAAGGTGTTTCAAAACTGATATCTTACCGATTAAAACAAACAACTAACCGGGTTCAATCTGTTTCCTGCCGGTAAGGCTTGTATTCACCACCCTTTCTGAATTTGAGTACACCGACATGCACCGGTCTCTGACAAAACCTATTATGGTCACTCCTGCTCCCTGACTGTCTTCTATTGCCATATCTGTAGGGGGAGCTTTTGATGCCACAACAGGTATTCCCACCGAAATCACCTTCCCCACAATTTCCGTATTAATCCTGCCAGTTAAGGCTATCATTTTATCACCCGGGGGGATCCTTTCAGCAAATGCATGGCCTATTACTTTATCTACGGCATTATGGCGCCCTACGTCTTCATGCCACAACAAGATCCCTTTATTGTCACATAATGCAGCAGCATGGGTGGCACCTGTCATTTTAAAAAGAGAAGACCTCTTTAATAAATCGTCAAATATCTCACATATTGCTTTAGAGCTGAACAAAGGGTGTAGTTTGCAATTAGGAGGAACCTGACAAGGCATTCCTGCGGAAACTGTATCTTCCGGTTCTACACATATCATGTTTTTTTTAGAAAGAAACCTTGTCTTAGGTACTTTATCAGTATATTTAATAAAACCGCAGGTTATGAGATGGCCTAATGCAAGATACTCCATGTCGGATAATGAACATGACGGTATATTTATTGAAATATCACGATAAAACACGGTTAAACTTGATTCAGTTATAACCGTGTCTAAAATTTCATTCATTGTTTCGTCCTTTGTACCTACTGCGGAAAATCGTTTTATAGGGACTTCAACGTGGTCCCTGTAACCTGAGATGCCACTCATTCTCAACCCTTCCTCCGGTATCCCCATGTCTTGATTTGCCTATTAATCCTACGGGTCTGTCTGTTAATGGCCCCAAAGCTCCTATGCACGATCGCATAGTGATCTTAGGGGAGAACCGTATTTTTTATATTAAGCAATGCCTTCAAGTCTTCCTCAGTATTTATATTCATGAAGGATCGTAATTCTGGATCAATTTTCCTGATATCATCTTCATTTGCATAGCCTACGTTTACTTTGGAAAAGATGCTCCTCACATGATAATTCCGTGTTAAAAGGCTGTCTTTAATCGGGCCCATGCATTTTTTGGAATATAAAGCAAACAAAGGCTCCACAAAGGAACCAATCCTGGGGATAAAAACATCATATCCGTTACAGACCGTGCTCATCCACTTTATTAAGTCAGGGTCAGCACACGGCATATCGCAGGCAACAACAAAACAATAAGGGCTTTCAGATACGGATAAGGCACTATAAATACCAACCAGGGGGCCACTCCCCTCAATACAATCGCCGATTGTCTTAATTCCGGGTATATGAAAATCTTCTGCATTCTTGGCTGAAATCAGTATATCGCAGAAGACCTTCCTAAGAGCATCAACAACATACATAATCATTTGTCTGCCGTCCACAATTATAGAGGCCTTATCCAGGCCCATTCTTCCGCTTTTCCCACCGGCAAGCACAACACCGGTAATATGGTTATTCCTCATTCTTTTAATGATAATTTAATCCATCGTATATTTAATAAGATCCCCCGACTGAAAAGGATAATACCCAATCAGCCGAGGGATTTTGTTTCTAAAGAGCCGCCTCTAAGGGAAGGCGATCTATTCTAACAGCACATACTTTAAATTCGGGGATTTTCGCCTTCGGATCCAGAGCCGGGTTTGTCAATATATTGGCTGCCGCCTCAGCAAAATGGAATGGCATAAACACTACGCCGGGGGCAGGCCACGAAGTAACTTTAGCCCTGACTTCCACCTTACCCCTGCGCGAGGAAACCTGAACCATCTCCCCATCAACAATACCCAGGTCTTCTGCAGTATCAGGCCGAATCTCAATAAATGCTTCAGGCCTGTGAGCATGTAAACCTTCAGTTCTTCGGGTCATTGAACCTGTATGGAAGTGATATAGTATCCTCCCCGTTGTGAGAATCAGCGGATATTCCTCATCAGGCAATTCTGCCGCAGGAATATAATCGATAGCGGAGAATAGTCCTAACCCCCTGGAAAACTTACCTTTATGCAGGTATGGCGTACCTGGGTGGTCTTCTGTAGGGCATGGCCACTGAAGCCCTTTGCTATCTAGGCGCCGGCTGGTTATTCCGCCATAAATAGGTGTAAGAGAGGCGATTTCATCAAGAATTTCACCAGATGAAGAATAATTCATCGGATAACCTAACCTGGTTGATATATCACAAATGATTTCCCAGTCAGATCTGGCTTCACCCGGAGGCTCGATAGCCTTTCTTACAAGCTGAACCCGCCGTTCCGTGCTGGTAAAGGTTCCTGACTGTTCAGCAAAACAGGCTGAGGGAAGTACCACGTCTGCAAGCTCGGCCGTTTCAGTAAGGAAGATATCTTGTACAACCAGGAAATCAAGATTTTTAAGCGCGGCTTCGACATGATTAATATCAGGATCAGATACCATTGGGTTCTCACCTATGATATAAAGGCCCTTGAGATCCCCTTCATAAGCTACATTAATGGCCTCAGTTACCGTAAGGCCAGGCTCTGATGGAAGCTCACGCCCCCATGCCTTTTCAAACTTACTCCGGATATCAGGATTAGTAACTGATTGATAGCCCGGGAAAAAGACGGGAAGTGCGCCCATATCACATGCACCCTGAACGTTATTCTGCCCCCGAAGAGGGTTGACTCCGACGCTTTCTTTGCCTAAGTTACCTGTAAGCATAGCTATATTTGCTGTTGAAAGCACATTATCTGTACCGGTGGAATGTTGGGTTATACCCATTGAATAAATAAGGCTGGCTGTATCTGCCGTCGCATATGCCACTGCAGCTTCAACAATGAGTTCAGCGGGAACACCGGTTATTTCAGATACATACTCAGGGGTATACTTGCTTACGCATTCCTTAAAGGCCTCAAAGTTCTCAGTCCTTGTTTCTATGAATTCCTTGTCATGGAGATCCTTCTCTATGATAACATTCATCATCCCATTCAAGAGAGCGACGTCTGTACCAGGGAGGTGTTTCATATGAATGTGTGCCTTTTGCGCAAGCTCAATATCTCTTGGATCCGCAACAATAAGCTTCGCACCTCTCCTGACCGCTTCCTTTACTTGAATCCCGATAACTGGGTGGTTTTCGGTTGTGTTTGAGCCAATGATAAATACTGCTTTTGCATCAGCAATTTCATGTATTGAGTTTGTCATCGCACCGCTGCCAAAACTCGTAGCAAGCCCTGCAACAGTTGAGGAATGGCATAGCCTGGCACAATGATCGACGTTATTGGTACCTACGGCAGCCCTGGCAAGTTTCTGCATCAGATAGCTGACCTCATTGGTACATTTGGCGGATGAAAAAAATGCCACCGAATCAGACCCGTGTTCACTTACTAGCCCGCCTAATTTAGATGCTACGAGTTCAAGGGCTTCATCCCAGGATGCTTCCTTAAATCCGTCGCCTTCTCTGATAAGCGGGACTGTAAGCCTATCAGGATGATGGATAAAATCAAGCCCGAACCTGCCTTTAACACATGTCCAACCTTCATTCACGGGCCCATCGGCACCTGATGCGCCTACTACTTTTCCGTTTTTAACATGGAGATCAAGGAGGCATCCTGTACCGCAGTAAGGACACGTGGTTTCAACTTTCTCGATTTCCCAAAAACGGCCTTTCCCAACACTGTATTTAGGAGTAAGAGCACCTACAGGACATACCTGCACACAGTTACCGCAAAATACACAAGGAGACTCTTCCAGCGGTTTATCCCAAGCAGGTGCAACCTTTGTATCAAAACCTCTACCTATTAAAGCAATAGCATCCTGTCCCTGAATATCACTGCAAACTGAAATGCATCGCCCGCATAAAATACATTTACTTAAATCTCTTATAAAGAAGGGATTGGTATCGTCCAGCTCGGGAAGGACCCTGTCTGAAGGGAATCTCAGCTCTTCCAGACCATACTCATAAGCATAATCCTGAAGCTTACAATCGCCATTCTTTTCGCAGGTCAGGCAATCTGTACGATGATTTGATAAAATAAGTTCCAGTACAGTACGTCTTGCACTACGTACACGTTCAGTATTGGTTCCCACTACCATACCGTTAGCTACAGGAGTCACACATGAAGCCATGAGTGTATTGGATTTTTCAACTTCCACTACGCATACTCTACATTTACCGGTTTCGTTTATGTCCTTGAGATAACATAATGACGGTATTTCAATACCGACAGTTTTGGCTGCCTCAAGGATTGACGTTCCCTCTTCGACTTGAGTTTCTTTCCCGTCAATTGTTAACGTAACCAAAGCCATGACGACACCTCTCTTCATTCAATAAATCCATAAATTAAATCTGTAGTTTTAAAATTAAAGACTCAATTGTGACCTGTTATATAATAACACAAAAATGTGAGATAAAACAATGCGGCCAATTTATTATTCAGTCTGCATACAATATTCGACGCTTTTAACAGATTGCCTTCATTTTTTTCCACCCAATAATACAAAAAAATAGGGGGGCTTGCCATCTTTTAATACTGTGGTATGATTTAAGGGAATTAAATAAATAAAGGGGAGCTGGGTTTCCGGCTGAGAGGGATTTATTCCGACCCTAAGACCTGATCTGGGTAATGCCAGCGTAGGGAAGAATTTAAAGCTGTTCGTTGCCTATCAGGACAATCAACAGCTTTTTGTTTTTAACGGAGTATGTATAATCAAATGTTTGGTATGGGAAAGCGTGCTAATTATGAAAAATGAAACAATAGGAGAAAACAAAGATACAAGCACTCTGTATAAACCCCTGATCTCAATCATGGGAATAGTGATTATTATCCTTTTATGGGAGGGAGTCGTAAGGATAACTAATATGCCAAGTTATATACTGCCCGCACCTTCCCGGGTATTAATCGCCTTGATAAAATCCTCACCCCTAATTTGGAGTCATACAAAAATAACACTTTACGAGTCGATGACAGGGTTTACCGTTGCTTTTGTGTTTTCCTTTTTGCTTGTCTTCGCAATGGATAATATACCCTCTGTTAAGGAAATGATCTATCCTGTTTTATTTATCAGTCAAACTGTTCCTATAATTACGGTTGCTCCTTTATTTATCGTATGGTTTGGCTACGGATTATTACCGAAAATAATTATTGTCGCACTAGTTTGTTTTTTCCCGATAGCAGTAAGCCTCATAGGAGGGTTGGAATCTACAGATAAAGAAATGCACGATTTATTAAAATGCATGGGCGCAAACAGGATGCAAATTTTTAGGACAGTAAAACTTCCCGGTGCCCTTCCATCCCTGTTTTCCGGGCTTAAGATAGCTGCGGCTTACAGTATTACAGGTGCGGTAATCGGGGAATGGTTAGGTGCAAAAGCCGGGCTTGGGGAGTTTATGAGAAGATCAATGCATTCCTTTGCAGTAGATAGAACATTCGCGGCCATATTGGTAGTATCCCTTCTGAGCCTGGGTATCTTCAGGATTATAACTGTCCTCGAGAAAAAACTGATGCCATGGACTGAACTCACGGAAGAAATATAAATTATAAGGGGAGATTCATGTGAAGAAAATCTTTTTAGCATTAACAGTCTTGATTCTATTGGGGTTGTCTTTAAATGGCGGATCGGAAATAACTGTCTTTGCAAACACGGGTAGCTTGGAAAAAGTAACTGTTTTACTAGAATGGGTACCTAATACAAACCATACTGGTCTTTATACTGCGCAGGCCTTGGAATACTACAAACAACAAGGATTGGATGTTGAAATTATACAGGCTGCCGAAGGCGGGACTGCCCAGCTCATAGCTGCAGGTAAAGCAGAGTTTGGCATGAGCCACCAGGAAGAAACGACTTATGCCAGAATTGAAAATATGCCGGTTGTTGCAGTTGCAACAATTATTCAACATAATACCTCAGGGTTTGCTTCCCCGGCTTATAAAGAAATAAAGACCCCTGCTGATTTTGAAGGAAAAAAATACGGAGGGTGGGGCTCTCCGATAGAGGAAGCAATATTAAAGGCTTTTATGGACAAATATAATGCAGATTTTAATAAGCTCGAAATGGTAAGTATAGGAGCGATGGATTTTTTCACGAGTGTAGAAAGATACGTGGATTTTACATGGATTTATTACGGTTGGGATGGAATAGCAGCTGAACTTAGGGGTATGGACCTTAATTTCATTGATCTCCGAAAGGAAGGATTAGATTTTTACAGCCCGATAATAATAACTTCCGAAGATACTGTACAAAATAACCCAGAACTTATTAGGAGATTCCTTAAGGCCACTGCCGAAGGTTATAAATATGCTATAAACCACCCTGAAGAGGCAGCCGAGTTTTTATTGGAAGCATGTCCTGAACTTGATAAAGAGCTGGTAATCGCCAGCCAAAAATATTTAAGCACTAAATATCTTGATGATGCCTCAAGGTGGGGAGAAATGACTGAGAGCATGTGGAATGATTATGCCGAATGGCTGTTTGAAAAGGGACTGATCAAAAGCATACCGGAACCTGGTAAAGCCTTTACAAACGAATTCCTACCGGAGGAATAATAGGTGGAAAGAATCAAGGTAACAGATATATCCGGCTGCTACGGGAATTTACAGGTTTTAGACGGGATTTCCCTTTCAGCCGGGAAAGATCAATTGGTGTCAATAATCGGTCCGAGCGGTTGCGGTAAAAGCACTCTTTTTAACATTATTTCAGGACTTATTAAACCATGTAAAGGTAAGGTAATAATAGACGGACAGGACTATACAGGGAAATTGGGAAGAGTAGGCTACATGCACCAAAAGGATCTTCTGCTCCCTTGGAAAACGATAATTGATAACATTTGTATCCCCCTAGTCATACAAGGTAAAAGTACAAAACAAGCAAGGATAAAAGTTAAGCCGTATTTTCAGATATTTGGGCTGGATTCCTTTGAATATAAATATCCCCCACAACTATCAGGTGGGATGAGGCAAAGGGCCGCCCTTCTCAGAACATACATGTTTAAGAGCGATATAATGTTGCTGGATGAACCCTTTGGTGGGCTAGATGCCATAACCAAACTGAAAATGCAGGAGTGGTTAATGGGGGTTACCCAAAAATTAAAAAGTACTATATTATTTATTACCCATGATATCGATGAGGCTATTTTTCTTTCAGATAAAATATATCTGTTATCTGAAAGGCCGGCAAAGGTTAACCGCGTATTCCATGTAAATATAGATAGGCCTCGGGATAACCGGGTATTTACTTCATCCAATTTTAACAACCTCAAAAAGGAAATCCTGAAACACTTATAGGGGGCAAGTCAATGGGAAACTTCGATGATATAGCTAAAGAATATGATAAATGGTACACTACAAAAGCAGGGGCTTTTGCAGATCTTATTGAGACCCAAACAGCTATTGGAATGTTAGTAATTAACCCGGGCGCAAAAATCCTGGATATAGGGTGCGGTACAGGAAATTTCAGTATTAAACTAGCGGAACTAGGTTACCAAGTTACCGGAATAGATATTTCAAAAAGGATGTTAGAACAAGCGAAACGAAAAGCGCAAGCGAAAAGCCTTGATATCCAATTTCATGCAATGGATGTACATAATTTGGAATTCCCGGATAATCATTTCGACGGGGCTGTTTCCATGGCTGCCTTCGAATTTATAGCCAAGCCGGATGAGGCCTTTATTGAAATGATGAGGGTCTTAAAACCCGGGGGGCAAATTTTAATAGGAACAATAAATTCTGAAAGCAGCTGGGGACAATTTTACATGGACAGGGGATCACAAAAGGACAGTATATTTAGGCATTCTAAATTCATGAACCCAAATGAACTAAAGGATCTTGACAGAAAAAACTTGATGAGTTTTAGGGAATGCCTGTTTTTTTCACCCCTGACTCCAGATAAACACATCTCCATGGAGGAAGAAAAAAGGTTATCGACAGTAAATAAAGGAGGGTTCATATGCGCAACATGGAAAAAACCGGTTTAGTATCATGTCAGCTAAGTTTTTATCCCCTGGGCACCCCGGATACTAATAAATCTGTTAAAGAAGTCGTTAAAATAATCGAAAAAAGTGGACTAGAAAGCGAAGTAAATGATATGTCCACAATTATCAAAGGAAATATACAAGAGACTACGGAGCTCCTAGATAATATCCAACAAATAATGGACAAAAACGGAATCTCCTATACATTAGTCGCAATTATTTCCAATGTATGCGGTTGCAAGAGGTAGTTTTCGGCATTCAGACCCTTATAAAAAGCCTATTTAGAAAATACCAGTCCTACGGGGTGCTGGATCCCTATTAAACCAATATCCTTACAGGGATTCAGTGCCTGCCTTAAACTCCCCGGATAATCACTTCCTCGGCAGCTCTTTCTAAAATAGCCTTTGCCTTTTCAAACCACTCAGGCAAATAAGGTGTTACATACTCAAAAGCCGGATCCAAAGTCCGCCTAGGTTGGAATTGCTGTAAAACATAGCGCTTGACCGGCATAAGGATCTTAGCTATAATCTCTAAATCTTCTAAACTAACAATACCAGGTACTGCAGTGGTGCGAAGCTCATAAGCAACCCTACTTGCCTTAACCGTTTTTATCGATCTGAGCACTGTATTAAAATCCAGGCCACCCCCTGTAGAAAACCTATACCGCGATGGCGAGGATTTAACATCAACAGCAATATAATCTAGGAGATCCCCGGTTAACAACCTTTCAAGGACTTCCGGTTTAGAGCCATTCGTATCCAGTTTGATATGATACCCCATTGATCGAATATCCCTGATAAAGGCGTGCAAACCCGGCTGTATAGTCGGCTCTCCCCCGCTTATGCACAGATAATCCAGGATGTTTTTTCTTTGCCTGAGAAATTGCAAGACCTCAACTTTGCTTTCTAATTCTTTTACCTTAACCACCAGTCCGCTATTGTGACAAAAAGGGCAACGTAGATTGCAACCAACGGTAAAAACAGTAATTGCCGGTTCCCCGGGATAATCCACCAGGCTTAAAGGGATATAACCACCAATCCGCATTAGATTATCCACTAAGAGAGAAAGGTTTACGTTCTTTAAATTCGCTTTGCTTGCCTGGATTCCAATTTTTAACCGGTCTATAAAAACCAACTACCCTGCTCCATACTTCCGTAACCTCCCCGCAAAACGGACATAATGGCTTCTCTCCTTGCAGATAACCATGACTGGGACAAATACTGAAAGTGGGGGTAACAGTAAAATAGGGGATTCGGTATTTAGAAAAGACCTTTTTAAGCAATTTTTTTAAGACCTCCGGATCTTCGACTTGTTCCCCTAGAAAACCATGAAATACGGTCCCTCCTGTATAAGCAACTTGTAAGGACTCCTGCAGTTCAAGGCCTTCAAATAGATCACTTGTATAACCTACCGGAAGCTGCGTAGAATTAGTATAATACGGCGATTCAGCAGTCCCGGCCGTTATTATTCCAGGATAGGATTCCTTGTCTAATTTCGCTAACCTGTAGGATGTGCCTTCAGCAGGAGTTGCCTCTAAGTTAAACAGCCGACCTGTTTCCTCCTGAAAGTCCATTAAGTGTTCCCTCATAAAATTCAGGACATCCAAAGAAAAGCTCTGCCCCTCAGGGGAAGCTAATCCACATCCCAGGTGGTTTAATAAGGCTTCATTCATACCGATTAACCCAATTGTATTAAAATGATTGTCCCAGTACCTGCCAAATCGTTTATAAACATCACTCAGATAGAATTGGGAGTAAGGGAAAAGTCCTTTAGTCATAAGAGTCTCCAGTATCCGCCTTTTAAGAATCAGGCTTTCCTTTGCAAGTTCCATTAAAGTAGTCAACCGTTGGAAAAACTCTTGCCTGTCCCGGCTCAAGTAACCAATCCTTGGCAAATTAATAGTAACTACCCCAATAGAACCGGTAAGAGGATTGGCACCGAATAGGCCTCCCCCACGTTTCCTTAACTCCCTTGCATCCAGGCGTAATCTACAGCACATACTCCTTACATCATCAGGGGATAAATCAGAATTAATAAAATTCGCGAAATAAGGAATGCCATACTTCGCCGTCATGGCTAAAACCTGTTCAATAACTTTAGAATCCCAGTCTAAATCCTCTGTAATATTATATGTAGGAATTGGAAAGCTGAAGGTTCTGCCCTTGGCATCACCTTCAGTCATCACTTCACAAAATGCTAAGTTTAACATGTCCATTTCCAGTTGGTAATCGGAATATTTAGATTCTTGGTATTCCCCGCCAATAATAGCGGGGCTGTTTGCTAAAGCGCCTGAAGGTTTAATGTCCATAGTAATATTAACGAATGGTGTCTGAAACCCAACCCTGGTAGGTACATTCAAATTGAAAATGAATTCCTGTAGGGCTTGCTTCGTTTCAGTATAATTAAGGCCGTCATGTCTGATAAAAGGGGCCAGACAGGTATCAAAACCGGCAAAGGCTTGGGCTCCGGCGGCTTCACCTTGCAAGGTATAAAAAAAATTAGCTATTTGACCAAGGGCTGTCCGGAAGTGTCTGGCAGGGCTACTTTCTACTTTTTCACTTACACCCCCAAAGCCTCTTAACAGCAGATCTTCCAGATTCCAACCACAGCAATATGGAGCCAATAACCCAAGATCATGTATATGAAAATCCCCATTAATATGGGCTTCCCTTATTTCTTTCGGGTAGACTTCCTCCAACCAATACTTAGAGCTTACCGCAGAAATAATGTGATTGTTAAGACCTTGTAACGAATAATTCATATTACTGTTTTCGTTAATCCGCCAGTCATCCCGCCCAAGATACTCCCTGATCATTTGTTCAGCATTAATAAGGGTGCCCTCAAGATCTCTTAGTTTACCCCTTTGTTCGCGATAAAGAATATAAGCCTTGGCAATAACGGTTTGTCCTTCTTCCATCAGGACTTGCTCTACAAGATCCTGCACACCTTCTACTGTCGGCAATTCCCCAGATGGCAGCCTGGATACAACTTGTAAAGCCAAGTTTTCCGCTAAATCCCTGTCCGGGATGCCCACTGCCTTCCCTGCTTTATAGATGGCGTCGGCAATACGCCTCTTATCAAAAGGGACAATCCTGCCATCCCGCTTTTTAATTTGATCAATCAAACTAATCCCCCTAATCTTTGCATAAATAAAAAACCCCACCGTATTAGGTAGGTTTATGCATATAGCACCCCCTTTCTTCCCACTGAAGACGGTGTTCTTTCTGCTAAGCCAGGTCTCCGGACTTCCGGGTCATCCTCAACTGACGCCTTCTCAGGTATTTCCCAATGGCAATTGTCAGCTTTGTCGCCGGTTACCGTAGCAGGGGCTGTACCGGATTTTCACCGGTTTCCCTTACAACTCGGCAGGTTAGGGTATAGTTTTTTATATCTCATAAAGGTATGCCGTAAACAGAAGTATTTTCCTGTGTACCTATAATCGGCCCGGTATAATATTACTATTTTAGCATACCTGGTGCGCCACCGGGGACTCGAACCCCGGACCCACTGATTAAGAGTCAGTTGCTCTTCCAACTGAGCTAGTGGCGCACCTGATGCATCAATTTTATGCGGTCTTCAGGGTTTTGTCAATAACACAAAAACCCTTTTATTTACTTATATCACCAAGTTATTATTGTTATCCCTCTAAGAAACGTCAGGGGTTGTACTCTATGATATAATAATATATGTTTACCATAACAAGCATAGCAATATGAGGTGTTTGAACATGCCAATATTCACTGTAGAAATTGGGGATAATTCAATAGAAATTGAATTGCCCGGTAAGACACATTGCCTTCAGATGTCAACGCCCAAGATCATTGCTAAACCAAAGGATGCCATTCTTGAGAGTATACGCTCACCTATCTCTTCGCCGGGGCTTGCCCAAATTATAAATGATAAAGGTAAACCGGCCGATAAACTGCAAGTCTCAATAGTGATATCTGATAATACGCGCCCTGTACCATATACAGGAGATTCAGGGATTTTAGCCCCTATAATAAGTGAGCTTATAAGACTTGGGATAAAGCCTGAACTAATAGTAATCATTGTAGCCACAGGTACACACAGAGCGCTTACAGAAGATGAGCTTATTGCAATGCTCGATCCCTATATATTCGAAAAGCAAATAAAGATCGTATGCCATGATTGCAAAGATAAATCCAGCCTCCGGTTCCTAGGTACCACTTCACGGGGGACAGAACTATATATAAACAAACTTTATTTTGAATCCGATATAAAAATTCTTACCGGTCTTGTAGAGAGCCATTTCATGGCAGGTGTCTCAGGGGGCAGAAAATCAATCTGCCCAGGTCTTATAGGTGAGGGCAGTACCCACATATTTCACGGGCCTGAATTTATGGCTTCACCTAATTCCGCTGATTTAATTCTGGAAGGAAACCCTTGCCACGAGGAAGCCTTGGAAGTCGCGAAAATGGCAGGAGCAGATTTCATTGTTAATGTAACCTTAGACAATAAATTCAGGCTCACAGGGGTCTATTCCGGGGATCTCGAAGCTGCCCATATAAAGGCTGTAGAACAAATACAAAAATACGTTACTGTTCAAGCTTATAATCGGTATGATATTGTGGTAACCCATGCTGGATTCGTTGGAATTAACCACTACCAAGCAGCTAAAGCAGGAGTAGTGGCAATACCAATCCTAAAACCCGGATCAAAACTGATAATGATTGCTAATACCATAGATAAAGATCCTGTGGGAAGCGCTTATTATCGCACTCTAATCCATCTTTTAACCCTTAACGGGCCGAAAGGCTTTATAAGACTGATAACAAGTAAGGACTGGCGTTTCATTCCTGAGCAGTGGCAGGTCCAGATGTGGTCAAAATTATTTTCTAAAATCTCTATAGAAAACTTTACACTGTGCGCACCGCATATTTCAAAGAGAGACGCAGGGATTTTACCGGGTATTGACGGGAATATGCTGCTGCCCCCTAATCGTCGTTATTCCGGGGATCTCCATGATGCCAAGGATATGGCAGAGTCTGCCGTAGCTAAAGCAATAAAAGATTATAAAGATGCAGGTATTGAACCATCCATTGCATTTCTGAAGGACGGCCCCTACGGTATCCCTGTCCTGATCCGATAAGAAATCAAAGGCGTTTACATTCCTTTATACCTACGTACATTATATAGGTCTACATTCTGTTATCCTATTTGAAATAATGGAATATTTAGGCACAATTGCCTTGCCGAATATTCTTTTAACCCCTGTTGAATCAGAGTACTCCCTTTCGGTTTCCTCTAAAGAAAAGATTGTAAATCTTGCGGGTTTGTTATGGACTGTATCTCGAAATGATTCAATGTTAAGGATTTCCGCAGGGTTAATTGTTACCCCTTTTATAACTTCTTCAAATGTAAGGCCTAAATTATAAAGCTTACTCATAGTGGTGGATAGGTTATAAACAGGGCCTTTTACATTTCTTATATGAATGTCAGTACCTATTGTAAAAGGCCTATAGCCATCTGATATTGCCTTTTCAGCGATATCGAAACTAAAACTTTCCGCACCGTGCCCTACATCAAATATTACCCCACGCTCATAAGCTTCCTTAATTGCCAGATGCACATTATTACCCCTATACATCCCGTACCTCTTACCATGATAAACATGGGTAACTATATCGCCCTTATCCAGTAGCGCAACAACTTCTTCCATAAGGGGTGGCGATTCCCCGACGTGAACAACTAAAGGAAGATTCCCTTCCTTGGCTGCTTCCTTAGAAATCCTGACAATTTCTGTACCTGATCCTCTCAGTAAATCATTGCTCGCCCTTAATTTGATCCCCTTGATAAACTGCCTATTTTCTTTAATCACATGAATCAAATTATTAATATTTATTTTTTCCCGTATATCATTCTCACTAATCCTGCCCGATAGGACCAAACCCATTGATCCTATGTTAATAAAAGCGAAGATAGGAAAGTAGGAAGGTTTAATTATATAATCCCTAAATCCTATAAAATTTGCATCCCCAGAGCTCCCGGCATCTACAAGGACAGTAGCACCTGTTACAGGCCCACACATTTCAGGCGGAATCGAAAGATCTGAAACCCCGTAATATATATGAGTATGAATATCTATCCAGCCAGGTGATATATATAGATTATCTCCGGTTATTATTCTGTCTCCCTTTTCTTTCTGTAAGTCGCCGGATATCTTTTCAACTATCCCCTCATTGCTAATTCTAACGGATAATTTTTTACTATATTCACCTAAGCAAACAGGGGTGACCCCCTCTATTAATATGCTCACGATCCCGACCTCTTTTTCCCTTGTATTTGATGCCGGTTTCTCCGTGACCCCCGGCCTAAATTGCCAGTCCTAATTCTTCGAGTTTTTCTTTTGTAGGTATACCGTCTTTCCATTGCTTTACAGAAAAATATTCATCCAGCATTTCTTGGAACGGTATTTCCACTCCTGCAGCCCCGCCTTCCTTCCGGGGAACAAACATTC
>JAAZLO010000062.1 GCA_012689375.1 Bacillota bacterium
ATCATATCCGAATTGGCTTGTTTTAGCAACGGGATCTATTTGTCTGATTAAATGTACCTTTATGAAAAACTAGCAACCTGTGCTTCGGCGGGGTTTTACCCCGCCTCCGAAAACAGTAGGGGTGACATTTTTAAAGAATAAAACCCGGCTTTTTATGTGACATTTTCATAGACTATTGACAGGCAAGGTCCGATCTATTTTTGGTTTCTTATCCAAAATATAAGACATAAATCCCCTATGTACAAACATTAACAACATACACCTATACATTTACAAATAAAGGACCTAAGAGCCTCGGTTATTTCCGAATCAATACGAGGGTCCGGATATTTAGTACAATGGGGCCATAACGCAGCTTCTCCCGATCCGAAGATCACTCTTACATCTTCCGCAAATGTCTCCTCCGTTGATTCAAACCAGGCTTCGGAATTTACATTGCCGTCTGTAGTCCACTTCGGAATACCCCGGATTTCCATATATTCATCCCATAGTTGCGGATTATCTTCATATATACTTCCTATGAAAGTCATATGAATATGATGCCCAATCTCATGCGCTACCGTAAAGGCGACTTGATTCCTTATATTTTCGTGATCGTGGGGCGGAGCACCAAGGAGCATGTAACCCTTAGATCCAAGCCCGCTGATTTCACCCATTGAAAATGGTAAAATAAAAATTTTGTATCCCCTAAAAACAACCGGGGGAAGGGACATTCCTTCAATTGTCTTTACCACCTCTTCAATTTCAGGCACCATATCAGGGCCGGCCTCAAAAAGGGGGGTTCCGTCAGATAGTATATTTATATTTTTATTTTCGGGAGGGAAATCCTCCAAATGGGAGGATAACAAATGCTTCCGGGCATTCCTTGCTTTATACAGCGCATGTAACCATCCGGCAGCATCCGGATCATATATATAAAAACCAAGTGTAGGGTGGGTGTAAGCCGGGTTATCGAGAATCAAAGCAATTTTATTTTCCAGAGTTTCAATTTCTTTACGAAGCTTCACCCTAATAACAAATCTAAATAGTCCATTAACTTCTTTGTTGTTTTGCATAATATAAGCAAGGTTCCCCACATCATTGTTAAACCATTCAATATAGTCTCCCTTACAGGTTGTCCCAGCCAATAAAGGCATATTCCCGTAAAAACAGATAAAAACCGTGAGAATTATTATGGTAGATAAAGGCTTTAAACAGGAATATCCATAGCCACGGAAAGCCCTTATAATCAGGCTCCTCCTTGAAATCAAGGGTTTCCCCTCCCACGCAACTTTGCAATATGTATTCGGCAAATCAGGAACAAAAATGATTAAAGGGTTGTGGTTGTCTTTGGATTTAACCGTCAGAGTGATTTTTAACGGGGCTCTCCCAGCCTGATATGTAATGGAATATTACCGTAATGAATTAATTATGTCAAGAAAAAAGGGGTTCCCCAATACCTTACGCATTATCAAATACCTCCTGACAGATACTAACTTCCAAGGAGGTGATTTTATGAGCGATCAAATTTCCCAAAACAACCAAGGTAACACCGGTGGAGGCCATGGAAATCATGAAAAGGGTGGAAACACACCCGGTGGGCGCATTAATACCAGTGCATGGTTAATTGGGGCGCTTCTTGTACTGCTTGCAGTATTTGCCGGACTCCGTTTTACAAGAGTTCCGGCACCTGAAACCCCTGCCCCTACCAGGCCGGCACCAACCGTTCCCGCACCTACTCCCACCCCTTCGCCCACAACCCCTATACCGACAGATGCAGATCTGGACCGCTCTATAACAAGGGTTGAGGATTCGATCGAAAGAAAGGACTGGGACGCTGCGGAAAGGGAGTTTTCTATGCTTCGCAGTACCTGGGAAAGTCTCCGAAGCCGTATAACAGGTGAAGATGCAACAAAGAACGTTTCCGCGTTTGAAACATCAATGAGAAATTTAGAAAAGAATATCAGAGACAAAAACGAAGAAGGGGCAAAAGATGATATTAGGGAGCTAAAGACTACAGCCGATAAGTTCGATTTAACCCGCCCCGGCGGCCCTACTACAGGCTGAGAAACAGGGGGAGGCTCCCCCTCCCCCCTATATTATTATCCTTTGACTACTCCCATCGGTCGCATACGCGCAACCCTGAGGGAAATACCTGCTTCATGGCAAACACGGACTACCTCATTAACATCTTTATATGCCTCAGGTGCCTCCTCAGCCAATACACCGCGGCTGGCAGCTTTGACAATAATCCCCTTATCTCTTAATTTGGATTGGACAGACATTCCGCTCGTTGTCTTCTTCGCCGCAGTCCTGCTCATAAGCCGTCCCGCCCCGTGACAGCTAGAACCGAATGTCTCCTGTAAAGCTTTCTCTGTCCCTACAAGAAGATAAGAAGCACGCCCCATATCCCCGGGAACCAAAACCGGCTGGCCTATATCACTGTATTCCTCAGGGATGTCAGGGTGACCCGGGGGAAATGCTCTTGTTGCTCCTTTTCTGTGAACACAAACGCGTAGGTTCTTTTCGTCTACCACGTGCTCTTCAATTTTAGCAATATTATGGGCAACATCATAAATAAGATCCATCCCGAGATCTTCCGGCCGCCGTTTAAATATTTCTCCAAAGGTTTGGCGTGCTAGATGCATCATTACCTGTCTGTTAGCCCATGCATAATTAGCTGCGGCAGCCATTGCCGCAAAATAATCCTTTCCTTCCGGGGAATTAAGGGGGGCACAAGCTAATTGTCTGTCAGGAATATTAATATCGTATTTCCTGACTGCCCGCTCCATGGTTTTTAAGTAATCCGTACATACCTGATGGCCTAAACCCCTTGAACCTGAGTGAATCATCATAACGACCTGATCTTCGGACAGTCCAAGCTTTTCTGCTATGTCTTTATCGAACAGCTCATCAATAACCTGGATTTCAAGAAAATGGTTACCTGAGCCCAGCGTCCCCAGCTGCGGCATACCCCGCTTGTAGGCTCTGTCGCTGACTTTATTTGCCTTTGCCCCTTTCATACACCCTCGTTCTTCCGTCATATCTAGATCCCGCGGCCTACCATATCCCTTTTCCACAGCCCAGGCTGCACCCTTCTCAAGAACCTCGGAAATTTCATATTTTGTTAGTACAAGAGTTCCTTTGGAACCCACTCCTGACGGAATGTTTCTGAAAAGCCGATCCACTAATTTGTCAAGGTAGGGGCGGACGTCTTCTTCCGATAGATTAGTCTTGAGCAATCTTACCCCGCAATTAATATCGAATCCCACACCACCAGGGGATATCACCCCGTCATCAAGGCGAGTGGCACCTACACCCCCTATGGCAAACCCGTACCCCCAATGAATATCTGGCATGGCAAGGGATGCACCTACCATCCCCGGAAGATGCGCAGCATTAGCTACTTGTTCAGGGGCTTTATCTTGGCGAATGATATCGATATGTTCTTCGTCCATATAAATCAGCCCAGGGACCCTCATGCCGTCCTTATATGTTTTTGGGATCCTCCATCTGAACCTGTCCACCTTATCAAGAGGTCCTTCCCACCTGTTACTCATAATAGACACCTCCCAATGTCGCTTAGGTGTTATAAACCTATAAAAATTGTCAGAATCCTTGTCAGGGGGATGTAGTCATGAATGGGGAAGAAGATCAAGATTTTAAGTTTCTTTATATATCTAGGATTACCTGAGCCTGCCATTTACCTTTGTGGTTAGGCTCTTCTTCCGGTGAATCTAATCGCTCAACCTTAAGCATATGATAGGTGACACCTTTGATTTCCAGATCAAATTTATGTGTTTCAGTGCGAAATTTTTCCCCGCTGATTGTAGCAGAAACAAGGTACCCGTTGGGATCTGCAGGAATATGTTCAGGCACCCGAATTTCTATACTTTGAATATCCGAAAGCAAGAAGTTTTCTGAATAAATCTGGAACAAGAGCTCTGATAACCATTCTACCATTAGGCTTTCCGGATCATAACCGGTGACCTTTATATGTTTTTTTTCTCTGGAGGAAACATGAGAATCTGGAGATAAAATGAGGCTGATCATACCTAAGGCCATACAGGTGAATACTTCCTCCAAAGTATCCCCGAATGCACGAAGACCTATATCAGCAGTATGTTCCAGCACTTCGTAGCCTTGGGACATGTTTTTTATCCCTCGTTCCTGGTTATAACCTGTGCTATGGAAACCACCTTATCGTTAGGCTCAAGCCGCATTACGCGGACGCCTTGGGCAGGTCTGCCCTGCTGGGGAATGTCTGCCACATCCATTCTTATGACAATTCCTTCAGCGGAAATACACATAAGCTCATCATCGCCGTCAAGCACTTTAACAGCAACTGCACTACCGCTTTTATCCGTAAGCCTAATTGTCATAACACCTTTTCTTGCCCGGGAATAAGTACGGTATTCATCTAAAGGGGTTCTTTTCCCAAACCCTTTTTCAGTTACGACAAGAAGATCTCTGTCCTCCTTAACTATATCCATACCTATAACTGAATCTCCCTCTGCAAGATTGATCCCTATGACCCCCCTAGTATCACGGCCGGTCGGGCGGACATTCTCTTCATTAAACCGGAGGGCCCTACCTCCTGTTGTTGCAATTATCACATCATCATTTCCTGAGGTCAATTTTACACTGACCAGATCATCTTCAGGATCAAGGCGAATTGCAATGAGCCCGCCTTTTCTTCTGGTATCAAAGTTGGAAAGTGCAGTCTTCTTCACCACCCCGTACCTAGTAGCTTTCAATAGGTACCTGTTAGGTGCAAAGGTTCGAATGGGTATAACTGCCCGGATGGTTTCATCAGACATTAAAGGTATTAGGTTTACAATGGCAGTACCCCTGGATTGACGGCTTGCTTCAGGGACTTCATAGCCTTTTAGTGAATACACTCTCCCTTTATCTGTAAAGAAAAGGATATAATTATGGGTAGTCGCAATAAACAGGTGCTCTACAAAATCCTCATCTTTTGTATTCATACCGGTAATACCTCGGCCACCACGCCTTTGGCTTCTATAAGTATTTAAGGGAAGCCTTTTAATGTATCCATGGTGGGTCAGGGTTACTGCAATATCTTCCTCAGCAATGAGATCCTCGACATCGAAATCTGAATCATCAAAAGTAATTTTAGTCCGCCTATCATCGGCAAATTCTTTCTTAATTTCAAGTAGTTCTTCTTTAATTATACTAAACACTTTTCTTTCATCGGCGAGAATCCCTTTAAGCTTTTCTATAAGTCCCTTGACTTCCTTTAATTCGTTTTCAATTTTCTTTCGTTCGAGCCCTGTTAATCTTTGGAGTCTCATATCAAGAATAGCCTGGGCCTGTTTTTGCGAGAGATTGAAATTTCCCATTAAACCTTTCCTGGCAATTTCCGGGTTAGCGGAATCCCGGATTAACTTGATAACAGCATCCAAGTTATCCAAGGCTATCTTTAGCCCCTCAAGAATATGAGCTTTTTCCTCAGCCTTATTTAAATCAAACCTGGTCCGTCTTACTACAACTTCTTTTTGGTGCTCAATGTAATAATTAATTATTTCCTTGAGATCTAAAACCTTGGGTTCCCCGTCAACAACAACTAACATGATAACACCAAAAGTCCATTGCATCTGGGTATGCCTATACAGCTGATTAAGGATTACATGAGCGTTTGCATCCCGCCTTATATCAATAACAACCCGCATGCCGTCTCTGTCACTTTCGTCCCTCAGATCCGTAATACCGTTAATTTTTTTGTCACGGACTAATTCGGCTATCTTCTCAACCACTCTTGATTTATTTACCATGTATGGGATTTCCGTCACGACAATGCGGCTTTTTCCCCCGGTAACAGTCTCAATTTGGGCACGGGCCCGCATTCTGACAGATCCCCTGCCTGTAGTATATGCATTCCATATTCCCTCTTTCCCTACAATGAGACCGCCTGTAGGAAAATCAGGCCCTTTTATCACAGTCATCAGATCTTCAGATGAAGCATTCGGGTTATCTATAAGCATAATAGTTCCGTCAATAACTTCCCCCAGATTATGAGGTGGAATATTAGTAGCCATTCCTACAGCAATTCCGGAAGATCCGTTAACAAGAAGGTTTGGAAAACGGGAAGGTAATACAGTAGGTTCCTTCAATGATTCATCAAAATTCGGCGTAAAATCTACAGTGTCTTTGTCTATATCCGCTAGAAGTTTCTGAGATATCTTTGCCATACGGGCCTCAGTATATCTCATAGCAGCAGGCGGATCTCCGTCAATAGATCCGAAGTTTCCGTGACCATCTATTAAGATGTATCTTTGTGAAAAATCCTGAGCCATTCTAACTAAGGCATCATATATCGCAGCGTCCCCATGGGGGTGATATTTACCCATTACTTCCCCGACAATGGTCGCAGATTTTCGGTGTGGTTTATCTGAAGTGAGATTAATTTCATTCATTGCGTAGAGAATACGTCTATGAATAGGTTTCAGGCCGTCACGGACGTCAGGGAGGGCCCTCCCCACTATTACACTCATAGAGTACAGCATATATGAGCGCTTCATCTCATCTTCAAGATTTATCGGTATTACTTTGCCGTCTGTAAACTCAAGCAAAGATTATGGCCTCCTCGCAATCTTAAATATCAAGTCCAGTAATTTCCTTGGCATGAATTTGGATGAACTCTCTCCTTGGTTCTACTTTATCTCCCATTAGAGTAGTAAATATTTCATCTGCTATCATTGCATCTTCTAGCGATACTTGTAAAATAATCCGACTTTCGGGGTTCATTGTGGTTTCCCAAAGTTGATCCGCGTTCATTTCCCCAAGACCTTTATATCTTTGAATATTGGTGTTTTGGCGTCCGGATTTTTCAAGGATCTCGTCCAGTTCAGTATCGCTAAAGGCATAAGTTTCTTTTTTCCCCTGTCTAATTCTGTAAAGCGGGGGTTGGGCAATGTAAACATGACCACCCTTCACAAGGGGCTTCATATATCGATAGAAAAATGTCAGGAGCAATGTCCGTATATGGGCTCCGTCTATATCCGCATCAGTCATAGTCACTATTTTCCTATAGCGAAGTTTACTTATATCAAAATCTTCACCAATACCTGTCCCAAGAGCTGTAATCATTGCACGAATTTCAGCATTTCCCAGGACCCTGTCAAGCCGCGCTTTCTCGACATTAATAATCTTCCCGCGGAGGGGTAATATAGCCTGGAACCGCCTGTCCCTTCCTTGTTTTGCGCTGCCTCCCGCCGAATCCCCTTCGACAATAAAGAGTTCACATAATTCTGGCTCGCGGAAGGAACAATCAGCAAGTTTCCCCGGGAGTGCGGCCCCATCCAAGGCACCCTTCCTACGGGTAAGCTCCCTTGCCTTCCTCGCAGCCACCCTGGCTCTGGACGCTTGCAGCCCTTTATCAACAATTGCCCTGGCATCCTTAGGATTTTCCTCAAGGAAATAAGCAAGCCCCTCAGACACCACGGATTCAACTATCCCCCTGATGTCTGTATTTCCCAGTTTAGTTTTAGTCTGACCCTCAAATTGGGGTGAGACAAGTTTTACACTGATAATTGCGGTGACACCTTCCCTGACATCATCACCTGAAAGGTTTTCCTCACCGTCTTTAAGAAGCCCTGCTTTCCTTGCATAATCATTAATCGTACGGGTTAATGCTGCACGGAATCCTGCGAGGTGGGTCCCACCCTCAGTAGTATTAATATAGTTAGCAAAGGAAAAAGTGTTGTCGGCGTACCCATCATTGTATTGGAGCGCCACTTCTACATAGGAATCCCCGACCTCTTTCGAAACATAGAAAATTTCATTGTGGATAGGATCTTTATTCCTGTTTAAATACTCAACAAAGGATATAATCCCGCCTTCATAGAAAAATTCAGCGGTCTTATCAGTTCTCTCATCTATAAGGCGAATCCTGACGCCCCGGTTGAGAAATGCAAGTTCCCTAAGCCTATGTGATAAAGTGTCAAAGTTAAACTCCGTTAATTCAAAAATAGTCTTATCCGGAATAAAAGTAATGACAGTACCTGTGGTTTCAGAAGATCCGATAATTTCCAGATCTGTCACAGGGTAACCCCGTTCATAACTTTGTTTATATATTTTTCCGGATGAACGAACTTCAACTTCTAAACGTTCAGAGAGCGCATTTACAACAGATACTCCTACACCATGCAGCCCTCCTGAAACCCTATATGCCCCACTGTCAAATTTACCGCCTGCATGGAGCATTGTTAAAACAACCTCAACTGCTGGTCTACCTGTACTTGGGTGAATATCAACAGGTATTCCCCGGCCGTCATCGGCTACACGTAGAAAACCGTCATTTTTAACAGTTACCTCGATTAAATTGCAATAGCCGGCCATGGCCTCATCAATACTGTTATCTATAACCTCAAAAGCAAGTTGATGCAAGCCGCGCAACCCTGTACTCCCAATGTACATGCTTGGGCGCTTCCTAACGGCTTCAAGCCCTTCCAAGACTTGAATTTTAGCTGCATCATAGAGATTCTCAGAGGATAAATGCTGTAACAATTCATTATCCAACGGATCTTTGTTATTCTTGATCCCCCGGCTTCCCGGAGTATTTTTCATAGAGACGTCGCCACCTCCGTGTTTACTGGAACAGATAATTCCTGAAAAAAGGCTGATAATATGCCTTCTTAACCGGCACTGCTTATAGACACCGGTAGTATTTTATAGAAAAGAAGTAACTCTTAATCAGACTGGTAAAAACCGTGATGGAATCCACCACGGTTCCTGTATCTGGTGTTTATATATTTAAATTATAGCAAACAATTGTTCCGGATCAACCCCGCGTATTGGTGATATTCACTGTACCGGGGGATCTAAATTCTATTTCTTCCACTAGTATTTCCATAAATGTTATTACTCACAAGCTAATGTTAATACACATAATAATCGGTGTCAACGGTACAGCCTGACCCAAATACCCGGCATCCTTTTTAAAATTACCCAAGGAAATTAAACATGGATTCAAAGGGGGAAATGTATTAATAATCTATCTTGTACCGACGGTACAAAGTTGAAACCGATACAGGTGATAAGTAGATGGTATCCGAGGTTATAACAATAGATTTCGGTTGGCCCTCACCAATTTGTACTACCTGATTAAGAATTTTTCGGGAATGAAGGAACTCAGAAGTCAACTTCGATTTATCCAAGGACTTTATTGACATAATTAAGATAATATCCTTATCAGGTATACTGACTTGCATTCCTAAGTGGGTGAACATATATATCAATCCTTTAAAATCCTATTTCGCATAACACGGGTTTCTTCTGTAGTGATTGCAAACCTAATAAAGGCTGCCTTTACCGAAATATCTTCTATATGCTGAGCGAACTCTTCTATTTTCGCGGCTTCCTTCCGGGAAAGGGGCCGTTTCTTTATAATTTGAATGTCTGTACTTTCCTTTTCCCCCCCCTTTTCTTTAATATCAGGGAATTCCCTTCCGGTAGCCTTGAATCTTATATCTTTTATAGTTCCCCTTCCCAAATATCTGTTTAATTTTTTAATAATATCCCTTTTCAGCAATGACAGTTCAGCCGCCCACACGGAATTTTTAACCTCTACGAATAGTACTCCTCCCCTGCAAGAAACGGCTTCGGAGACATTAGAGGCAGGGGAGCCGACTATATCATTCCACATGAACACAGCTTGGGACCTTTTAACTTTTCTTACTATCCCGAATCTGCGTAGGCTGCTTTCAATAGCTACCCTAACCGGAACTGCCATCGTTAACCTCCTTGATGGAACCTGATTGAACTTTAAATACCTTAGCAGACTTAGGGAATTCATTAAGTATTTTTTGATCTGTTGCTGTAATAACAGTTTGAATATCTCCATCAATATATTTCCAAAGATGGGCTCTTTTCGATGGATCTAATTCACTTGATACGTCGTCAAGCAAAAGGATAGGATCTTCCCCTGTTTCATTCCTGATAAGATCTAATTCTCCTAAACGGAGAGCAAGCATTGCAGTTCTTTGCTGTCCTTGTGAACCGAAAGTCCTTATATCAACATCATCAATACTGAAAACCATGTTATCTCTATGAGGACCAATTAAAGTTATACCCTGCAAGAGCTCTGCCTTTTTAAGCCTATTCAGTTCCCTTTGAAAAATTCGGGAGTATTCATCTATAACCGCAGCCTTGTCCCTGTGAGTAGCATCCAAAGGAACATCAAACGACGGCAGGTAATCTAATTTAAGGAAACCTGTTGAAGCAATTTCTTTATAGGCTGCATGTGCTAAAGATGAAAGTTTTTCCACAATCTTGGCCCTTTTAATCATTATACGGACACCAACAGGAATCAACTGTTTATCCCAGACATCCAATGCAGTTTTCCCTTGAATTGAATTCATTAAATGGCGGCCGTCTTTCAAAAATCTGTTACGTTGTGATAAAATTCGTCTGTATCCAGCTAAATCCCTACGGTATCCCTCATATATGGAGGAAATTTCTAAGTCTAAGAACCTTCTTCGTTCACCTGGACCCCCTTTAATAATTCTAAGATCATCGGGTCCGAATATTACAATATTTACAGCACCTATATACTCCATTGCGGAATCCTGGTGTACGCCGTCTAGGCGGATTCGCTTCCCCTTCTCTTGACTGTACGCAACCTCCACAAGCAGACTGTCATTGTTACGCAGGAATCGTGATCCCGTATAGAATGCAGATTCCCCCCATTTAATAAGTTCATTCTCACGGGGTGTCCTATAAGATTTCCCGGTACCGCATAGATGAATTGCCTCTATTACATTTGTTTTCCCCTGCCCGTTATCACCTACCAGGACATTTTTCCCGGGAAATAATTCAATATCTAAGGATGTATAGTTTCTGAAATTTCTTAACCTTAGTTTTTCAAGGAGCATCGTTATTGTCTCCTATTATATGGTAAGTATGGGAGGGGTCATTCTTCACTTTAACTTTATCCCCTGCCTTGAGTTTTTTTCCCCTCCGGGTCTCCATTTCTCCGTTAACTGAAACATAAGATCCTTGTATGAGCATCTTGGCCTGGCCTCCGGTACCGGCGGCACCTACCCATTTCAGAAATTGATCAAGCCGAATTGTGTTTCCCTTTATTTGTACTTTCCGAAACGTAATCTCCCCCATAATACAATAAAATGAATTTTATCAGACCTATACATTTAAGGTGACCGGCATTATAAGATAAAGAAATTCCTTTGGTTCCCCAGATTCAACACCTGCCTGGTCAATAATTACCGGGCTGACAGTGCCTGTCAATTTCAAAGAAATCTTTTCATCCTCTAAAACCTTCAAAACATCCATTAAATACCTGGCTTTTAAAGCTATTTCCCCATTTGGTCCACTGACTTTTTCAATGGCAATTTGATCCTCGGCTTTTCCGACTTCAGGGGCATTAGCACTCACTGTAAGAACATCATCAACTATACTAAGACGCATAGTTCCGAACTCGTCCTTTCCCATTATGGACACACGATCCACACTTTCCAGGAGGGTTTCCCTTTCAATGAGAGCCAAAGTACTGTATTCTTCAGGAATCACCCTACTATAATTTGGGAACTGTCCTTCAATGAGCCTGCTTACGACATTTGTGTCCTCACATTTAAAAGCTACTTGATTCTCTGATGCGTATACACCCACTTCTCCGTCAAAAGACTGTACGATTCTGGCAACTTCATTCAAAGTCCTTGCAGAAACGAGTAAGCCCTTGTTTGTTTCTATAGGGGCACCATCTGTCAGGGAGGTATTAATCAAAGCCAGCCTAAAAGAATCAGTGGCAACAAGCTTAACTCCTTCTTTTCCAAATTCCATAAAAACCCCGGTGAGGAAAGGTCTAGTTTCTTCCATTGCCGCACAAAACACTGTTCCTTTTATAAAATCTGCAAATTTTATTCCCGGTACTTTCCACCATGAAGTATCTGGCACTTCGGGGAATAAAGGATATTCCCTGGGATCCATGGAGTTAATTTCATATATTGCTCTCCCGCTTGATATTATTGCTACTCTTTTCTCAGGATTATAATCAATTATTACTTCTTTTTTCGGTAGTCTACGTACTATTTCCGTAAAATACCTTGCAGGAAGAACCATTTTAAATTCGCCAGAAGACGTGCATGGAATGTACGTTTCTATAGACAGTTCAAGATCTGTCCCTACCAAATGGAGCCCTTGATCGGATGTTTCAATTAGCATCCCTTGCAAAATAGGTAACGTACTCCTTGTCGATACAGCCCTATAGACAGTCCCTACTGCTTTCACTAATAATTCCCTGTCACAGGAAATCGCTTTATGCCCGTCGACAGGTTCTTTATCGGACATATTAAAAATCCCCCTTTTTACGGTACAATATTTATTTCTAATGATTTAGCCCCAAAGTTGTACTACTATACGATCTTATATATGTACTTGTACAATTTAGTAGTAGTAGTAGTAGGGGCTGTGGATTTGTGGATAACCGGTTGTTTACTTAGGTAGCACCTCCGTTTCCTTGTGGATAAGCCTGTGGAGATATAACAAGAATTGTCCACAGTATCCATAGGTCAATGCACTTCGTCAAATTATGAACATAGTATCCACAAACGTTAAACACGGGATCCGTATTTATCCACAGCTTGTACCCTTCATTTTCAGCAGCAAAATTAGGTCATTTGTTTTAATTTCGCTATAATATCTTTAATAGAGGCTGAAAGTGTTTGGTCTTCTTGTATATCACCTTGAATTTTTGAACAAGCATGCATTACAGTGGTATGATCACGTCCTCCGAATTCATCACCTATTCTCGGTAAAGATGCTTCAGTTAATTCCCGGGAAAGATACATTGCAATCTGTCTGGGATATGTAATATTCCTTGTCCTTTTTCTTGACTTAAAGTCATCTATTGTTACACGGAAATATTGGGCAACTGCCTGTTGTACCTGATAAATAGATACCTGCCTAGGTCTTTGAGACGGGATTAAATCTTTCAGGCAATCTGCAGCAGTTGAAACTGTCATCAAACGTTTATGAATGGAACAATGTGCAGCTATTCTCGTTAAAGCGCCTTCCAATTCACGAATGTTAGAACGTATCTGGTTAGCTATATAGGCCATAACGTCCTGTGGAATATCGAGACCCTCCTGCTGTGCTTTTTTATTAAGAATAGCGATCCTTGTCTCGAGATCCGGTGGTTGAATATCAGAAATTAGCCCCCATTCAAAACGGGAACGCAGACGATCCTCAAGTGTAGGAATTTCTTTTGGAGGACGATCGCTTGATATGACAATCTGTTTTCCTGCTTCGTGTAATGTATTAAAAGTATGGAAGAATTCTTCCTGAGTACGCTCTTTTTGCGCCAGGAATTGCACATCATCGATAAGGAGGACATCTACATTTCTGTAACGTTCTCGGAATTCCATGGTTTTGTCATCTCTTATTGAATCAATAAGATCGTTTGTAAATTTCTCACACGGTGCATACACAACTTTAGAGGCGGGGGAACCTGTCAGGACAAAATGTCCTATAGCCTGCATAAGGTGGGTTTTCCCTAACCCGACACCTCCATAAATAAATAAAGGGTTATAAGCCTTTCCAGGCGCTTCGGCTACTGCAAGGCATGCTGCATGCGCAAACATGTTACTATTACCGACAACGAAAGTCTCAAAAGTATATTTAGGATTGAGTCTCGTAACATATATTTCATCTCCCGGAATTGCATCGTATTGGATTTGTTCTTCCGGGAGGAAGACTTCATTTGGGGGAGAACCTCCCGATACATAGGAAACATCCATATCCTCACCGGTAATTGCCCGTAATGTACGAATAATTTGTTCGCGGTAATTATCACTGAGGAACTTTCTGCCTATTTCATGCGGGGTCTTCACGAGTATAGTACTTCCGCTGATCCTCACTCCCTCAGTATTCCGAAACCACGTTTCATAGCTTGGTTTCGAAACTTCACCTTGCATTACCTGAAGTACCTGATCCCAAAGCGTATCAGCTTGTTCAATCATAAAACCCTACCCCCTGAAACCCCCAACAGAAACCATAATAGGTTATCCGGTAATATAGGGGAGAAATTCAATGCCTTTTGAAGTTAATTCACGTTTTCCTGTATTATCTGCCGTTTGTATGAGGCCATATTCTTCCAAGGCTACAAGATCGCGATATGCGGTACTAAGGCTAATCTTTAATTCTTTCGCTATCAAAGACGGACCTCCTTCACCTTTTCCCGCAAGGATCATGAAAACTCTTTGCCGGCGCGGTGAAATTATGTTTTTCAATTTTTCATAGTCCTGTGACATATCAACAGATTTAGGTGAAGCATCAGCTGTGGAATATTGGGGGGGTGTAACATCTGCCGGAATTCCGCTTCCTTTCAGTGTTTTCTTTTGTTTCGTGTATTCTTTTGAACATGAAAGGGTAATTACACACCCGCCATTCAAATTATCTTCTATATGAATAAAACCACCTATGGAATGCATGGTATCCCTAACTATCGGAAGGCCGGAGCCTACCCCCCTTACAGTTTCTTTCATTTTCGATGATGCTGTGGTGAACCCTGGAAGGAATGCCCTTTCCTTATCTGGAATGCCTGAGCCTTGATCCGATACTCTAATAGTATTTCCGTCGGGGAGGATGGTTATAACTGCCTCTTGAATACAGGCATGAAGTAAATTTTCTACAATTTCCTTTATTGCAATATATGGCACAATGCCACCCTTATCTTGAGAAAGGGCATATGTCTTTGAAGATGCCTTATTTAGGAGTTCATTATAGTCATCAGATTGGATATCCACAATTCTCGGGATTGTATTAAGTGAGTCGTACACTGCGATTCTAACTGTACACCCGAGTTCCGGTAAGTTTAGGTATTGGTTATCGGAATATGATATCCGGGTTTTATTATGTATTTCAGTTCTCTTTCTGAAAAGACGCGAAAAAAGGCTAATCATTCATAGTCATGCCTTTCATTCCAGGTTTTCCACAACCTTTCCCACATAGTGTGGAAAGGCGGTTATCAAATGATGATTCACAGGAAACTCACGTTCTATCCACAGCGAATCCACAGAATCTGTGGATAAAGTTATGACAGTTAGAAAGCGGTTTTCTTTTTGCAACACATCGTTTAGCTTGCTGTCCACGTTATCCACAAGTTATTCCAGAAAGGAATGAAAGCCTTAAAGTGCAAGTGCTTGAGTAATTGATGAGTTACCCACAGAATTATCCACAGCTTGTGTATAAGTGTTTATCTATATGGGAAAACTATACCTCTAACCTTAAAATATGGAAGATTTAAAAAGTCTGTAACCTTATATTAGCAAAGGTTTTTATGGTAGACAAGTACTGGGGGACATCCCGAAAGTTTTAGGCAAGGATATAATCACAGAATAATGAAAAGATGAAAACCCTCTGTTTTAATAGGTAATAGCAGGGGATATAAACGCATATACGTGAAATCAGGAGATTATCTTGACATACAGAAAGATATTAGCCTATACTCGTAGTTACATAGTGGAATTTAAAGGTGACTGTGGGGGGCTTATATACTATGAAGAGAACATATCAACCAAAAGTCCGGCGGAGGCGGAGGAAACATGGTTTTATGAAAAGAATGTCGACAAGAGCAGGGCGCCGGATTCTGAAAAACAGGCGTTTGAGGGGCAGAAAACGTCTCTCCGTTTAATGCCGTTACAATGAAATATAAACCGGGTGCCGCCGATGAAAAAACACAACGGCTTCGGAAGAATGAAGAATTTCGCAGGGTGTTTGATTCCGGTAAAAGTTTTGTAGGCAGGAATCTTGTTATATATACTTACGAAAACGGTTTTTCATACAATCGGGTCGGGGTAACTGTAAGCAGGAAATTTGGTGGGGCCGTCGAAAGAAACCAATTGAAGAGAATTCTACGTGAAGCGTGGAGGAACCAAAAAGGAAAACTGCAAAAAGGTTTCGATTTGGTTATAGTACCAAGGATGAAAGCGAAGGCTGCTTCTTTTCAGGAAATTTCCCGGGAATTACAACAATTACTTGAAAGAAGCGATATTCTGGAAATAACCACAAAAGATAACAGAACATAGATTAACGGCTGGGAAAGGCGAAGGTTGAATTTGGGAATGGCACATAAAGGCTTGTTTAACATTGGATATCATCTTGAGCTGGGGGCTATCCGTTTTTACAGAAAATGGCTTTCTTCTATAAAATTGAAGCCTACATGCAGGTTTTATCCTACGTGTTCGGCATATGCATACGAAGCTGTCAGTAAATATGGCCCGCTGAAAGGCACATATATCGCAATAAAACGTGTGCTGAAATGCCACCCATTCCATCCCGGAGGATGGGATCCTGTGCCTTAAATATAAATGTAGGGATATATAACTGACAGGGGGTCACAGCTCTTGAATGTTACATCGTTAATTAGCTCGTTCCTAGGCTTTCTTCGGGATATCACCGGTAGCGACGGATTAGCAATAATCGCGTTCACCGTTCTTGTGAGGTTAGCGCTTTACCCGCTTACTCTCAAGCAAACTAAAGCTATGGAAGAAATGAAGTTGCTTCAACCGAAAATGAAGGAACTTCAGGAAAAGTACGGATCCCAAAGTGAAGAATATCAAAAAAGGGTAATGGAGCTTTATAAAAGCTATAATATTAACCCTCTCGGTGGGTGTTTACCTACCCTAATCCAGCTGCCAATTATCTGGGCACTCTTTGCAGCCTTAAGGAACTATCCGTTTACAGAATCTTTCCTTTGGATATCCGATCTTGGAAACACAGATTGGGTTCTCGCTATTCTCGCAGGGGTAGGAACGTATTTTCAATCTACTATGACGTCCGGTGAATCAAGTCAAAAGGCAATGAGTCTGGGAATGACCGGGTTTATTACTTGGCTTGGTGGCACCCAATTCCCGGCAGCTGTTACATTGTACTGGGTTGTTACCATGGGCGTAGAAATGCTCCAACGTTGGTTTATCGGCCGTAGTTCAGGAATGAAAACCCGCGTTGAAGAATTATCTACACACCCTGAAAAAGGAAGTACGCCCAGAGCCTTGCTTAATAATCCGAAGCAGGAAGGCAAGGGGGAAGGCAAAGATGACTCATAGTGTTGAGAAAAGCGGTAAGACTGTAGAAGAGGCAATTCAAGGTGCTTTAAAGGATTTGGACTTGCCTTCAAATAAAGTAGAAATTGAAGTCCTTGAGGAACCCTCCAAGGGAATCCTTGGGCTTATTGGCCAAAGACCTGCACGTGTTAAAGTAACAAAGAAGATTTGTCTGGCAGATAAAATCTGTGACTTTTTTCAAGATCTTATAGAACATGCCGGGCTTGGTGATGTTTCCTTTACTTCCGTATTTGAGGACGGGGTTCTTGAACTTGAAATAAAAAGCGATGATGTGGGGACATTGATTGGAAGGCGCGGTACCACACTTGATGCTTTGCAATATATAATAAATATTGTTGCAGGGAATTACTGGAGGCAGCTGGAAGCCAGAGGATTTTCCAGGGAGAGAGTCAGGGTTGTTGTTGATGTTCAAGGATATCGCCGGAGAAGAGCTGCGTCTTTAGAAAGGCTAGCACATTCTGTCGCTGAAAGAGTTGTAAGGGACGGGGGAGAAATTCGGCTTGAGCCTATGAATCCCATGGAAAGAAGGGTAGTCCACCTTGCCATCGGGGATTGTAAAGGGGTGGAATCGTACAGCGAGGGGGAGGATCCCTTTAGATATGTAGTCGTTAGTTATAAAAACAAGGGAAAAGAGTGATTTGATCCCCTGAGGTAATTATTTTGGGCACAATATAATATGGTTTGAAAACAATGCGTGTCTCTATGACACGCATTGTTTTTGTGTGTTATATGTGATATATAGTTTGGCGGCGAAAGTCTGCTGTGCTAGACTCATTGTAAGGGATTAAAGGAATTGTCACGGGATAATCCGGAGGAGGCTCCGCTTATGGTAAGGGATAAAGAGACAATAGCAGCTATATCTACACCTATGGGGGAGGGAGCTATAGGTATTGTCCGGATTAGCGGTGTATATGCATTTGATATTGCCGGGAAGGTATTCAGGGATCCTTCGGGACAGCGCAAACGGAAATTAAGGCCTTGGGGTGTCAGATATGGTTCAATAGTGGATTGCAGGACAGGGGAATATATTGATGAAGTCCTTGCTGTCGCTATGCCTGCTCCGTACAGTTTTACTAGGGAAGACATAGTAGAGTTTAATTGTCACGGGGGAACCGGGGTTCTCACAAAAGTCTTGGAGACGGTAATAAAATGTGGAGCACGCCTTGCAGAGCCGGGCGAATTTACAAAAAGGGCTTTCCTTGCAGGGAGGATTGACTTGTCCCAAGCGGAAGCGGTGATAGACGTTATTCGGGCGAAAACCGATTCTGCACGCAGACTCAGCCTGGAAAATCTCAAAGGTGGTTTATCATCCAAGGTGAGTATGATAAGAGAGAGCGTACTAGGACTCCTTGCCCATATAGAAGCCGCAATTGATTTTCCGCAGGAAGATATTGAGGTATTGGAGATTCAGGATATGGCTGAACAGGCCGGAGAAGTGATATCTGGGCTTAACAGTCTTATTAATCTTGGAAAAAGCAGCCGAATTTACCGGGACGGTGTAAGCGTAGTTTTAGCGGGAAAGCCTAACGTGGGTAAATCCAGCCTTTTTAATGTTCTTATAGGGAAACAGCGTGCTATTGTTACCCATATACCCGGAACAACCCGTGATATTATAGATGATTGGACCACGATTAAAGGGGTGCCTGTTAGATTAGTGGATACAGCAGGAATGAGAAAAACCGAAGATCTTGTAGAAAAGCTTGGGGTGGAGGCGGCAAACCGACAGGCTGAGGCGGCTGATCTGGTTATAGTAGTTATTGACGGTAGCTGTCCTGTTGATGATGAGGATAAAGATACGTTATTTCGTACGGTGGATAAGCCGGGTATAATCGCTATAAACAAGTGTGATCTTGGAGTAAAAGTTAATGAGAACAATATCCCTCCGTATGCGGGGGTTAAAAAAATAATACAGGTAAGCGCAAGGACAGGAGAAGGCATTGATGAGCTCGAGAAAGCCTTAGGGGAACTTGCTACAACTGAAATCAAAGATGCCGGCGATAATCCGGTCATGGTTAATTTGCGGCAGCTGGAGGCTTTGGAGAATGCAATGCGTTCCATGGAGGATGCGTTGAATATCTTAAACAGCATAAAGACAACGGATCTTGCTGCAATTGATATACAAGAATCTCTCTTTTGGCTTGATCAAATAACAGGGAGATCCGCATCAGATGATTTGATGGATAAAATATTCGGTGAATTCTGTATCGGAAAGTAAGCTGCAGGGTGCGCCGTTCCCGGGGGGTGTAAGCAGGAGTGTATGATTATGATATCATTGTTGTCGGTTGGGGCCATGCAGGTTGCGAAGCAGCCCTGGCTGCAGCCAGAATGGGTGCGAATGTTCTCCTCACAGGTTCCGGATGGGAGACAATTGCTGATATGCCATGTAATCCATCCCTTGGAGGTCCGGGGAAAGCACAAATTATCAGGGAGATAGATGCATTAGGGGGAGAAATGGCGAAGATCATTGATCATACCTACCTGCAAATCAGACTTCTTAATACCGGGAAAGGCCCGGCGGTACATTCGTTATGGGCCCAAGCGGATAAAAAGGCTTATACGGCACAAATGAGGAAAAGCCTTGAAATCCAACCGAATCTCACATTAAGAGTCTCGCATGTTGAAAGGATTCTTATCAATAACGAAAAGGAAATAGACGGCATAGAGACGGAGGCGGGTGAAGCTTACCGCGCTCCTATTATAATCCTTGCAACAGGAACATACCTTGGCGGAACAATTTATATAGGGCATGAGAGTTATTCCTCGGGACCCTATGGACAACCTGCATCTGTTGGATTATCTAAAATCCTGGGTGGGCTCGGATTTAATCTTGTGAGATTTAAGACAGGTACATCTCCGAGAATCGCCAGACATTCCATTAATTACGCAAGAACGAAGGAACAACCTGGCCACGAACTCCCGTTTGGCTTTTCTTTCGAGACTCCTGGCACAAGAAAGAATCAGTTGCTTTGCCATTTAACTTATACTACACCTGAAACACATAATATTATCAGGACTAATTTATCTGCTGCACCGCTTTATACAGGGGCTATAACAGGACCTGGCCCACGATATTGCCCTTCAATCGAAACAAAGGTGATGGAATTCCCTGACAGGGACAGGCATCAGATATTTCTTGAGCCTGAAACAAGGGACGGGGAGACTGTGTACTTAGGGGGCTTATCAACAAGTTTGCCCCCGGATATACAAACAGAACTTGTACACAGTGTTCCCGGACTAGAGGAAGCGGAGATTATAAGGCCGGGATATGCCATAGAATATGATTGTTTGGTGCCTACCGAAATATACCCGTGGCTAGAAGTAAAAAGAATACCAGGCTTGTTTACCGCGGGGCAAATTAACGGTACATCAGGTTATGAGGAAGCTGCAAGTCAGGGGCTTATGGCTGGAATTAACGCAGTATTAAAGCTTAGAGGGCAAGAGCCCTTCGTGCTTCAGCGTTCTCAGGCATATATCGGTGTACTTATTGATGATTTGGTTACAAAGGGAACCCAGGAACCATACAGGATGATGACTTCACGTGTGGAATACCGTCTGACAATCAGACAAGATAATGCAGACTTAAGATTGACGGATAAGGGATTTGATTTTGGACTTATTCCGGAAAAACGGTATCAGATGTTTAAAGAAAAACGCATGAAAATCCAAAACGAACTTACAAGACTCAAAACAACGCTCGTTCCCGGGGATAAAAACACTGCAAAACTCTTGGAGAAGATGGGAACAACACCTATTCAGACACAGACTTCATTGGCTGATTTGCTGTTACGCCCTGAGGTAGATTATGAAACTCTGGGTATTGTTGATAAAAACAGGAATGAATTGCCCCGGGATGTGCTCCTTGTTGTAGAGATAGAATCAAAATATGCAGGATACATCAAAAAGCAGATGACCCAGATAGAACGGGCCCGACGCCTAGAAACACGGCGAATACCGCGGGACATTGATTATTCACAGGTTTACGGGCTCTCACGCGAGGCAGTGGAGAAATTATCTGAAGTACAGCCAGATTCCCTTGGCCGGGCGGCCAGGATATCCGGGGTGTCGCCTGCGGATATTGCAACCCTTATTGTGCACCTTGAAACAGGCAATCGTAAACGAAAACAGGATAACGGTGACAATGATGAAACTTGAAGAAGCCCTTATTGAGGGGGGAAAAATTCTAGGAATAGAGATTAGCTGTGATATGTTAGATTCATTTAGGATTCATTATGAATTACTTACGGAATTCAATAAACATACTAACTTAACGTCTATAGAAGGGGAAGAAGAAGTTGCAGTAAAGCACTTTTTGGATTCATTAACATATTTTAAAGCTACGGAGATCATGGATAATCAACATATTGTGGATGTTGGTTCAGGTGCAGGATTTCCAGGGATCCCGCTGAAGGTAAAAAGCCCACTTTTAGCTATTACACTTGTTGAATCCTCGCTTAAGCGTGTTAAGTTTTTAGAATGCCTAATATCCTCACTTAGACTTCCGGATGTTAAAATAATCAGAAGCAGAGCTGAGGATATGGGAAGGATAAATACTCAAAGGGAGAAATATGACGTGGCTGTTGCCCGCGGTGTTGCGGAATTAGCAGTTCTGAGCGAATTATGTTTACCCCTTGTCAAGCCGGGAGGGGTATTTATAGCATTTAAAGGCCCAAGCATTGAAGGTGAGCTTACTGAATCCGGGAAGGCAATAGAAATAATGGGAGGACGGTTAGAAAAAACCGTTAAGATCTCATTGCCATGGAACCACGGTGACAGGAGCCTGGTAATTATCAAAAAGGAAAGATATACACCTGATAAGTATCCAAGACGGGCCGGGATACCTAAGAAACGTCCTATAAAGCCTTAAAAATTGAAGATTGGCATATCGGCTTAAGCTGGTATAAAGGAATATTGTTTTGCCTTTAGCAGGGGTCCGGCCGGGATAGGTGTAAAGAAGGCAGGGGAGGAACTCGGCCTCTAACGACGAAATAGTATCTACGGAATTTCTAAGGAGATGTCTTCTAATGGGACATGGGCTATCTCGTCTTATCGGACTCCGCCGTAAGGATAGGACTCCTGTAAAAGAACAAATTCGGGAAATTCCCATTGAACTGATGAAGCCAAATCCGTACCAGCCGCGGGAGATTTTCGATGAAGAAAGTCTTACGGAGCTGAGTGCTTCTATTAGGGAACATGGGGTGCTCCAACCAATAATTGTGAGGCGGAGCGGTGAAAAGTATGAATTGGTAGTTGGTGAAAGAAGGCTCAGGGCGAGCCTTATGGCCGGTCTTTCCACAGTTCCCGCAATAATAAAGGAGCTCACTGAAGGTGAGTCCGCAGAGCTCTCGCTAATTGAAAACTTACAACGCAAAGATCTGACAGTAATTGAAGAAATTAACGGATACGAACGACTGATTAAAGAATTTGGGTTAACTCAACAGGAGCTGGCAAAGCGGGTTGGGAAAGGCCAATCAACCATAGCAAACAAACTAAGATTGCTAAGGCTTCCTGTACCTGTCTTAGAAGCTTTGGGGAAAAGAAAAATTACTGAACGTCATGCGAGAGCCTTATTAAAGATAAAATCAGAACAAGGCCAAATAGACATGGTAGACATGATATGCGAAAAAGGGCTTACCGTCGGGCAGACGGAGGCATTGATAGACGAAAAAAAGAAGGATATCCGCAAAAAACGTCTCAGAAGGAAGATTCGAGGAGAAGAAGCCGGTTCCATCCGTGCAATTAAAGATATAAGGCTCTTTTTAAATGCTATAAAGGACGTTATCGGGCAGTTAAAAGCGGCGGGTGTAGGAGTTGCCACTGAAGAGATTGATGGTGATGATGTTTTGGAATTTCGAATTTGTATAACTAAAGCATGGGATGGGACCAAAACGGCTGACAGCGGCAGACGTAAATTTGCATGATGATTATATATTGGAATTCATGGGAAAGGTCGCGCGGGGGCTGGTGGTTATGGGAAAAATAATAGCTGTTACCAATCAAAAAGGTGGGGTAGGCAAAAGCACTACCGCAGTAAATCTTAGTGCATGTATCGCAGTAAAAGGCATAGATGTTCTTCTGGTGGATATTGACCCCCAAGGCAATGCAAGCAGTGGCGTCGGGGTGAATAAACTATCCGCAGGGAGATGTATCTATGATGCTATTATTAATGATGCGCCCATCGAAACCCTGGTGATTAATACCCCGATCGAGCATTTACAGGTGATACCTGCCACTATCCAGTTAGCAGGTGCGGAAATTGAATTGGTTTCAACTATGTCCCGGGAAATGCGATTGAAGAAAGCCCTGGAAGGAATTCGTGGGGATTACGCTTACGTTATAATTGATTGCCCTCCCTCCCTTGGCTTATTGACACTCAATGCATTAACTGCCGCTGATTCTGTCATAGTGCCTATTCAATGTGAATACTATGCTCTTGAAGGACTTAGTCAACTATTAAACACAATCCAACTAGTCAGGCGGCACTTAAATCCGGATCTTTCCCTTGAGGGAGTAGTTCTTACAATGTATGACTCGCGGACGAATTTATCCCAACAAGTGGCGGATGAAGTAAGGAAGTTCTTTTCTGAGAAAGTATATGATACTGTTATTCCCAGAAATATAAGATTAGGCGAGGCACCCAGCTATGGTTTACCTATAATAATATATGATGAAAGATCAAAAGGCGCTGAAGCATATAGACAATTGGCAAAGGAAGTGGTGACCGGTGGCTAAGAGGGGGCTGGGGAAAGGGCTCGGTGCACTCATACCGGATATTAGCACAAGGGTAGATCAGGAAATAAGGGAGCTTCCGGTTGACAGAATAGAGCCTAACCCCTTCCAGCCGCGGAAACGGGTTGATGAATCTAAACTAACGGAGCTTGCTGAATCTATTAGACAACACGGCATAGTGCAGCCTTTGGTGGTAAGGCAAAAAGAGGAATCTTTTGAGTTGGTTGTAGGTCAACGGAGGCTTGAGGCTGCAAAACTAATCGGGCTGGAAAGGGTCCCTGCTATCGTAAATGCATTTGAGGATATCGAGATGATTCAAATCGCTCTTATTGAGAACCTGCAAAGGGAGGATCTCAATATAATGGAAGAAGCAGAGGCATACAAGCTCCTAATTGATGAATTCGAAATGACCCAGGAAGAATTAGCGAAAGTCCTTGGACGAAGCAGGCCGACAATAACAAATATTATAAGACTTTTAAACCTTTCGCCGGGAGTGCAGGAAATTGTTTCACGTGGAACAATTTCTATGGGGCATGCCAGGGCCTTGCTTGCTCTCGATGACTTAAAACTGCAGGAAAAGGTTTGTAGGCATGTAGTTAAAAAAGGGCTTTCTGTAAGAGAAACGGAAGAAATCGTGCGTAGGGTAGGAAATGCCCATTACACAACTGAAACAAAGATTAAAAAGAAAGAAGTAAAGGATCCGCACATTCGGGCTGTCGAAGAAAGCCTAAGGCGTGCTCTCGGAACACAGGTCCGAATCTCTCACGGAAAAAAAAGAGGGAAAATCGAAATTGAATATTATAGTGAGGAGGATCTCGAAAGGATACTTTCTTTGGTTCTTTAGATTTCTGTACGGACGCTGCGAAATTATTAAAACCGGCGACAGAGACAGGATACTCTCATCCTGGGATCCCACACCCACGCTTGTTTCCCGTAAGCCCCGAATAAGTTAATACATTAAACCTGAATACCGAATTATTAATTTGCTAAAGACTATGGAGGATAAAATTCACCCCCCAACATGTGTACAGACAGACAATGCTTTTACTGGGAAAAGTAAAATATTTAGGCCTCTATATCTGTGCAATATTAATAATATAAGACGGTTATGTATATTTGGGCATGCTTGAAAGTGTGCAGTGTGATACTAGATTTTAAGTGCTACCAAGTTTAAGCAGGCAAAATGCAATGTTCCACGTGGAACATTATATTTTGCCTGCCTAGTATCAGGCTGGCTTTATAAAAAGGGAGCCTGATACTAGGCCCCCGGAAGAATCGGCGCAGCGGGTACTCCCGGGCATGTTCGGTTTAGTTGTTGTAAAAGGGAGCAACCTGGCTTTTTTACTTGCTTTACATAGACTACCTTCCATGGAGGGCTACTACTTTAATGATGGTGTTTCTGACCTTCAAGTATTTCCCGGGAAATATTTGAAGGCACAGGCCCAATACACATATAAGGTGAAGGGGGAGAAATTCCGTGGAATTATTTACCTTGCTGCATAAAATGAATGAATTCCTTTTTGGGAAGCCGATATATGTCCTTATCATAATTTTTGCTGTGACAGTTTTTCTTTTTATTATAGTCAACATTAGGGTTAATCGAATATTAAGGGCCTCCCGGAACTTGTTCAGAGAGGCGGAAGAAAAGGGCCTTGATCAAACCCTTATAGAGTATATTGAACATATTAGGCTAATGGAGCATAAGTTAAAAAAGCTGGGGGATCTTGTTGAAGATATTCATAATGCCTCAAGGCGACATCTCCAAGGTGTTGGTATAGTACGTTTTAATGCCTTTGAAGATACAGGCGGTAACCAAAGCTTTGCTCTTGCTTTACTTGATAGTAAGGGAGACGGTGTTGCATTGAGCAGCCTATATGGGCGTGCTGAATCAAGGATATTTGCGAAACCGGTGAAGGGGGGCGTCTCAGAATATAACCTCTCAGATGAGGAAAAGACGGCAATCCAGCAGGCATTATTAATTAACAGTTGACCTCCTGGATTTCAATTATAGGAAAAGGGGCGGACAATACGAAAACACATATCTTTGAATGGATGTCTATACATAAGAGCACACTAATTTTGTATACATCGATTCTATGATCGGTACAAAATATGAGTCATTAAAGATTAATTGAAAGGCAGGAAATTCGGCCCGTCTGTCGAAGTATAATTCGAAATTCCGGTTTCCTTGCATAGACTTGGGCAACCCCATTTGGAAGCAGGGACCGGATATGTTATATTGCTGTATATTCAGACTAAAAATCAGCATAATCACAGCAACTGCCCAGGTGGGACAAGTAGAATTAAATCGAAGGGTCGGACTGCAGTGGAAGAGACGAGCCATGCATTGGCTTAAAACCTTAAAAGAAACCATAGATAAAAAGAAAGGCCAAATGCTGACTATTATGGCTATACCAACAGGGGATGACTCTGTCAAAAGTATAAGCCTACCATTGCTTTGGGTTCATGCGGGACTTATCGTTTTTGCCAGTATTATTGTATTCCTTACTGCTTCGTATTTAGGTATGACTGCCACTATTGTGAGGACTTCCCATGATCGTAAAGCAAAGGAATTATACATAGAACAGTTATCCAAAGACAATGCAGTACTTATGAATATAAACAGGGAAAACGAAAAGAGATTTAATGATCTCAATGAGAAACTCGCCAGACTGGAGGGAGATCTGGCGTACCTGGATTCACTCAGTGGGGAAATTACTGATATTATTAAGGGGAAAACCTCTACCTCCGCTGGCACATCGATTTCCAGCAGAGGAGGATATAACCGGGCGATTGTTTCAGGTCCTCAGGCAGAGCTGCCTGAAATGGTTTCGTTAACCGGTACCCCAAATGAAGCCTTGGATTTAATGGAGCATGCAAACAAATATGTGCAGACCATAGGTGATAGACTCATCCGGGTACAGGAACATTCTAATAAAGTAAAAGTCCGGCTTAGTTCTTTGAAAGAGTCTGCCGGTTCATACAGGGATAGGCTTAATCATACTCCTCACGGCATGCCCACAAGAGGGCGGCTGACATCGCGCTTTGGTTCCCGAAGACATCCAATTACAGGACGGATCCAAACACATGGGGGTATTGATCTGGCTGCTCCTACCGGTACACCTATTGTGGCGACAGCAGACGGTACAGTATCCTTTAGCGGATTACGATCAGGTTATGGGCGTGCAGTAATCATAAATCATGGATATGGTTTTCAAACATTGTACGGGCACGCAAGTAGGTTGATTGTCAGCGCCGGGCAAAAAGTTAAGCATGGGCAAGTTATTGCTTATGTGGGAAGTTCCGGTGTCAGTACAGGATCTCATCTTCACTATGAAGTCCATGTTTCCGGAAAGCCTGTAGATCCATGGCCATATGTACAATTAAACTACAGATAGTCCATTTTTGCCAATAAATATATCCCTTCTCAAAGCATTTTGGGGGAACACTTTCCTCTGAGTCAATCTCCCAGTTAACCTGAAAAACGTACAGATTGAAAGCCATGCCGGTAAGTATGTGTGTTATTTACTGTTCTATTCATGCCAATAGGATAAAAAGGAGGGAACCTTAATGTTCCGCAGGAGATCCCAAACACCCCGAGACAGAAAAATCAGCACTATTATCGGGAAAGACACAACGATTAATGGACAAATAGAAGTGGGCGGATCGATACGTATAGATGGTTGTCTGAACGGAGACGTCAGAGCCGACGGGGATGTGACTGTCGGTGACAGCGGTAAACTGAAAGCCTCGATTTACGCGGCAAACGTAGCAATTTCAGGGGAGATTGAAGGCGATATTTATGCAGGCAATCGCCTTGAAATTGCATCTACAGGCAAACTCTGCGGGAACATAAAGGCTGCAACTATACATATTGAAGACGGGGCGGTATTCAGGGGTTTATGTGAAATGCTGACTGATTTGGAACCCCCGAAATTGTTGCCGGGTGAAGTCTATGATGAGGTGTCCCAAGGCAGTACAGCCGGGGGAAATGAGTGATTGGGGATGATCTTTAAAAATCGCACTGAGGCGGGGAGGCTTTTAGGGGAAAAACTTAAAAAATATAAAGATAAAAATGCGTTGGTATTGGCATTGCCCCGCGGGGGTGTTCCTGTTGCGCTGGAAATCGCAACTATCTTAGATGCAGAATTGGGTGTAGTTATCACGAGAAAAATTGGTGCACCGGGAAATCCTGAACTGGCTATCGGTTCAGTAGCAGATGACGGTACAGCTTTCTTGAACAATTCTATTATCGCCGATCTTGGTATAGAAACAGATTATATAAAGCATAAAATTAAACAAGTTAAGAATGAAATTGCTGAATATATCGAAAGATATATAGGGGAATCACCGGTGCCTGAAATTGCTGGGAGAACTGTAATTATCGTTGATGACGGTATAGCCACCGGGTATACGATTTTAGCGGCAATTAAAACTATAATGGGGAAACACCCTAAAGAATTGGTTATAGCTGTCCCGGTCGGCCCACGTGATTCTATCGATGGGCTCCAACAGACAACAGGATGTTCAGTGGTTACCCTAATGCAACCTATCTTTTTCATTGCGGTGGGGCAGTACTATGAAGATTTTAGACAAGTATCTGATGAAGAAGTAAGCAGGCTTCTGCGCCATTACAGAAAGTAAATATATAAATTGTATTAAGGCATCGGGTATATATGGGGAAGCCCCTTTTTATTTTTGGGCTGTATTACAAATTTGTTTGTAGCCTGAAAGAGAATCTCAGAGATTACTTTTGCCATCTTTACTACCATTGAAAGCCTGGTGTTTTGGAGAACCAGGTATTCCATGTATCCTCCTACGTTAACAATTCCGGTAATATGTATATCCCCGATTGGAGGTAGGGTTTTACTGACTCCGGTGCCTGGTCTTAGGGGCCCGGGTGATACAGTGATCATCCCAACGCTTTCAAGTTTGCCTAGGCATGCATCGGCAGCTATGATGTAAGGGTTTTGAAAAGAAGAATAGACCTTATCAATAGTGGAACGGAGATTAACAGCATGTACCGGTGAATCCAGTGTCCCCCATACATGAGATGTGCTAAACCCTAGAGTGATCAAATAGGTGCCTATAAGAGGGCCGAGTGCATCCCCTGTTGATCTGTCAGTACCAATACAAAAGAACAGTAAGGGGCGGTGTGCCGGGAAGGGTAAATCCGTGGCTATTAAAGAATGAAGCCTCAGAGCCATCTTTTCCGGGGTTTCAGGATCATCAATATGGCTGCGCCATACTATATTATGGGGTGAGCCCCGAAATATCTGCAATTAAGTGCCCCCTGTTTCAATTTTTTACGGATAACCGGTTTCTAAAATAGTTTTTATAGCCGAGGGATACTATTTGCAGTATATGAGCCTTTAGCCTTTTATATTCTGTATATACTCCTTAAACGTCTATCCGGTGCATAAGAATTTAGTCATAGGATTCTTTGTGTTCCATTGACGGATCGTTGATGGAGGAGTGCCGGATATTGCGTAAGAATATACTGTATAAATTGGCTGCCAGCTATATAGGGGCTGTTGTCGGTGCAGGCTTTGCTTCAGGCCAGGAATTTGTTCAATTCTTTTTTCCGCCACATTTTCCGTGGGAAAAGCGTATTTTTTCAGCAGGATTAGGATTATTGTGGGCCGGGGGGTTGTTTGTATTATTTGGGGCGGCCCTCGGGAAGCTTGCAGCCAAACACCAGACTGCATCCTCCCGGGATCTCCTTAGCCAACTGTTCCCATGGCCGTTTTATCTAATTTATGACGGCTTAATGATGTTCTTTATCTTTGGATCTCTTTCTATAATGCTGGCGGGCAGCGGTGTATTATTTAAACAGTTTATGGGGCTGTCCCAAATAACAGGGATACTTCTCATGGCTGCGTTCACTGTTTTAACTGTGATAACGGGAATAGATGGGTTGTTTATGATAAATGCCTTTATGAGCCCGGTTATGATAATCATGCCCATTATTGTAGTTGTACTTTCAATGTTGAAAAAAATTCAAGGTTTCTTTCTCCTTCCTGTGCTTATCTATTGTTTAGAGGATCAGGCGGGATTAGTAACAGGGTTTATACAGCCGGTCCGGGTACTTTTATATGTATCCTACAATATTCTTTTGGCTGTAGGAGTCTTTGCATCTATGGGGAAGGATATACCTGACAGTAATCTAGCAAAAAAGGGGGGGATCTTAGGCGGAATAGGCCTTATGTTTCTTCTTGTCGCAATCCAAAGTGTTCTGGTGATTCATGGCCCCATAATATTCTCCAGGGAGTTGCCTATGCTTGAAGCTGCATCATATTATGGTTTGTCGGTAGCTATAGGTTATTCGGTATCCCTTTGGTTTGCAATGGCCACTACATCTGTTTGCAGTGCATTTACTTTATTACAAAGGCTTTACAGTGTTTTTTTAATACCTAAGCGTATCCTAATTGTTATGATAATTGTTGTAGCGAGTCTGCCTGCCGGGTTCGGATTTACTAAATTAATAAACACTGTATACCCGATAATCGGATGTATAGGTCTTCCTGTTCTCGGTTGTATTTTAATAAGATTTATCATCAGCGAGGTAAAATCCGGGTGACAGTGTCGAAAAACTGAATAAAAAATGGATATTGTAAAATCGGGACAGGATGTAAACCATAAGCTAGAGGAAAAACCATAAAGAAGTAGAAAAAAGATACCTGGTTACCTCATCTTTCAGGGAGTGAATTATGGCAATGGTCGGTATATCCGAAAATGTACATATGAAATTTATCCTTTTGCTTATTTGCGGAACCGTCACGATCGGATTTATTTTCATGCATGAAAGTATTGTCGGGGCGAAGCCGGCCAATCAGGCTATTATGGATTGGGTTTACGTTGAAAGCGTCAACTTAGGTGGTATGACTAAAGACGAGGCTGAGGAAGTCCTTTATAAATATGTGGATCAAGTAGTTATGCAGCCGATCATTTTAACCTTAGGTGATGAGGCCTGGCAATTGCATCCTGCTGATCTCAATATCCATGTTTTTGTTCCTGAGACAGTAGAAAAAGCCCTGGCTGTCGGGCGTACAGGCAGCTGGTTGGAAAGACTTAGATTTAGGGGAGCTCCCCAGGAAAAAGCAATAAATATTCCTCTGGCAGTATCAGTAGATGGAGGACTCTTCAGAGATTTTATATTTAATTTAATGACTGAGATTTATATCCACCCCGAGGATGCGGCATTTATAATAAACCAAGATGATACAGTGACAATAAAGCCTTCTATAACAGGACGCCGTTTGGATTTGCAGGATTTCGGGAGCCGTATAAGAAGGCTTCTGACAAGAGGGTCCGATCGGACTCTGGTCCTCACTGTAGAGCCTATTATACCTAGGTTTACCACAAGACAAGCAGAAGATATGGGTATAAAAGAATGTATTAGCAAGTTTGCGACAAGTTTTGATTCAGGCAATAAGCCGAGAGTCCATAATATAAAAGAAGCAGCGAGTGCAATCGATCGTACTATCCTAGGACCGGGTGAGACCTTCTCATTTAATAAGGTTGTAGGCCCGCGCAGTGCCGAAACAGGCTACCTTGAGGCCCCCATTATGATTGATGATGATTTAGTGCCTGGAATAGGTGGAGGGATATGCCAAGTATCATCCACATTATACAATGCTGCATTACTTGCAAACCTAACTATCGTTGCTAGGGGAAATCATTCAATGGTGCCTGCATATATCGCAGCAGGCAGGGATGCCACAGTTGCTTATGATTATATAGATCTTAAATTCCGAAATGACGGTGAGAATTATATTCTCATTAAATTTTTTGTTACAGAGAGTACTGTCACCTCTAAGATATATGGGTGTATTCCGGATGCCCCCAACCGAAAAGTATCTGTCGTTACTGTCATTAATGAGAAGATTCCACCGGGAATTATAGAAAAGGAAGACCCTCTTTTAGCCCCTGGGGACAAAATTGTGGAAGATGAAGGGGCCTGGGGATATATAGTCACTGTTTACAGAGTGGTGGAACATGAAGGGATAGAGCAATCAAGAGAACGTATTTCCAGGGATAGGTACAGGCCAAGACCAAAACGTATCAGAGTCGGAACTGGTCTCTCATAAACCTACATTAAATGTGGGATTAAGATAAATCCCGGAGGTAATACCAATGGGGAAACACATGGGTAAGTTCGGTCCAAGGCTACTGGAAGCCTTTAGATTTTATTCTGGTTTAGCTCTGAGGATCGGGATATCCCTTTTGCTAGGTTTTTTAGGCGGATATGTTCTGGATCTCAAATTCGGGACCCGACCCTGGTTTGCAATTTTAGGGTTTTTTGTTGGGGTGGGTCTGGGTTTTTGGAGCATTTATAATTTAGTTAAGCCGGATATCAAATATAAAAGATCTGTATCGAGAAGGGGGCGCCGTAAAAAATAGGTATATTGATATGTATTATAACAGGTAGTCTTCTTGCGGTAGGGGAGCGCTATATGTTTAATATTATTACTGGAAAGGCGGGACAAACCGGGTTTTACGATGTATCGCGTATCCTATATTTGGTTATGTTCCTAAGGATTGTTGTTATTGGCGGCCTATTTGTGCTGGGTATTATTTTGTTAAGCAGGGCGATGTTTATTTCTTTGGCTGTATCCTATACAGCAGTCCGCCTTGGTCTTTCTTTTACAAATATATGGCTTTTATCGGCCCGCCGGCGGAAAACCAACAAAAAACAAAATCATCCATAGGTTGGGATTCCCTATATTATCGATAGGAGCCGGTAATTGGAATATGCTATAATAGGTTCCATAGGAAGGGGCTATACATGAAAAGGGGAAAATTCATTGTCTTTGAGGGTATTGATGGTGCAGGCTGTACAACAGAAGCCGTAAAATTAAAGAACCATATTGATTCTGGGCTTAAATTACAGGTCCACCTGACAAAGGAACCTACTGACGGACCGGTAGGCGGGCTTATTCGTTCAATACTAGCAAAGCGAATAGGTACCTTGTCTAATGATGGGGTATTTGAAACCCTGGAACCCCATAGCCTGGCATTGCTTTTTGCTGCAGATCGCCTAGATCACCTCGAAGTAGATATAGAACCTAAACTCGATAACGGGGTCGTTGTAATATGTGATAGATATTACCTTTCATCCCTAGCATACCAATCATTGCATGTAGACATTAAATGGCTCGAAGCTATAAATGCAAAGTGTATTACCCCTGATCTGACAATTTTCATTCAGGTTCCTCCCTTAATTGCTGAGCGAAGGCGTAATAAATCCCGATGGCATGTTGAGCTCTATGAGGAAACTGCAAAGTTGGAACAAGTAGCCGAGAATTACCTCAGAATTATAGAGATGCTTCGGAAAAGGGGCCAGAATATCGTTATTATTGATGGTAACCGACCTCCCCGTGAAGTAGAGCGTGATATCAAGGCTGCTGTAAGGCCTTTGCTTACAACTAAGGCAGCCCAGAAAAGTAAAAAAACCGGGCCGAAGCAAGGGGCATTGGAACTTAATATTTGCTTTCCTGAAGAACCGGGTGACAATGCCAAGGGGGCTTTATGATGCTGAAGTTTTATAATGAAAGGATTACGGTAACGTTATCCGAAGAAGGAAATGAACCTGTGAGTTTTTCATATGGAGGAGAAACTCATACAATTAAGGAAATAACTAGGACGTGGCAGGATGGAGCCTTTCAGGCGGCAGGTGGACGGGGTTCTGCAAAGCAATGGTGGAATCAACGGGGTAGGACATTTTATCGTGTGATTACCAGTGAAGGTACAGCCTTTGAACTCTATCATGATTCGCGCAAGAACCAATGGTACTTGAGTAAAGGTTGGAAGTGAGCAGGGTAGATTGAGAGCCCCGGGTTTACGTAAAATATAAAAATTTATTTATCCTAGTTTTTATGTAGCGGAAGGGGGTGCCCAAGGACCTTACAGAACTTTATAGTCCTTATGGTCCTTGTAATAAAAATGGAGATAGTTATTGATCTCAGAAGTGATACTGTTACGAAACCTACTGAAGAAATGTTACAGGCTATTGCCCAGGCCCCTCTCGGAGATGATTGTAGCGGAGAGGATCCTACAGTTAATCATTTGGAAGCCCTAGCTGCAGATAAACTTGGTAAGGAAGCTGGTTTGTTGGTGCCTTCAGGGACCATGGGAAATTTAGTATCTGTACTAACCCATACCCGCCATGGTGATGAGGTAATTATGGAATCTGAATGCCACATATATTACTATGAGGCGGGGAATATATCTGCCATAGCCGGCGTAATACCTCGATTTGTTAAAGGGCATAACGGTGTGCTTGATCCTGATGACATTAAGGATGCTGTCAGGGAGAGGGATCTTCATTACCCCCCAACAACCCTTATTACTATGGAAAACACCCATAACAGGGGTGGAGGGACCGTCACATCTGTGGAGCTCTGCAACGCTGTCTGCGATATTGCAAAAGAAAGGGGTTTAGGCACTCATCTTGACGGTGCCAGAATATTCAATGCCGGACTTGCCCTGGGTGTTGAAGTGAAAGAGATTGCCGAGCCTTTTGATTCTGTAATGTTTTGTCTTTCGAAAGGATTATCGGCACCGGTAGGCTCTGTTATTGTCGGGAGCTCTGATTTTATTGAACGGGCAAGAAAGTACCGAAAAATGCTTGGCGGAGGGATGAGGCAGGCGGGGATTATAGCTGCAGCTGGGATTGTGGCCTTAGAAACTATGATCGATCGATTGGAAGAAGATCATGTTAATGCACGTTACCTCGGTGAAGGCCTAGCATTAATACCCGGAATTCATATTGAACTTGAGACAGTTGAAACTAATCTGGTTTATTTCGATGTCGGCAACCTCGGTTTTAACAGTATCTCCTTCCGTAATGAACTCCAAAAATATCATGTGGAAGTTACCCTTAGGCCCCCTACAGGCATAAGGATGGTTACGCACAGACATATTTCCCGGGAAAACATTTCTTATGTACTGGGCGTAATCGAGGAAATTGCTAAACGCTGTATAAAAAATAGGAAGTTATAGGGGCAAGGATACACGAGTGGAGAAGATCGTATTATGAAAGATCTTCCCCTACTCTTTTTTAGGTATATTAACTACGAAAAAGTTTAATATGCCTTCCCAAAATAGACCCATGTATCGGTATTATCGCCGCAACAAACACACTTGCCGGGTTTAGGTTCGCTGTCCATGGGGATACACCTTATTGTGGCACCGGATTCTTCCTTAATTGAGGTTTCGCAATTTGGGTTTCCACACCACGGAGCAAATATGAGCCCCCGCTGCGCTTCTATAATATCTTTAAATTCATCGTAATTATCGGATGTATGAGTATTCTCATCCATGAATTTTTTGGCTCTTCTATAAAGGCCTTCTTGGACATCGGATAACATATTTGTTACTGCTTCTTCCAGGTTTTCCATAGGTACAATGGTTTTTTTGCCTGTATCCCTTTGTACAAGCACTACTTTTCCCGCTTTAACATCACGCGGCCCGATTTCTAGCCTGACAGGGACCCCTTTAAGCTCCCATTCATTAAATTTCCAGCCGGGCGAGTATTCCTCCCGTGCATCTAATTCAACTCTTAGGGTCCTTTTCAGTCTTTGGAATACCTCGTTGGCTGTTTTGATTACTATTTCCTGGGAAGGGGGTGGCATTATTGGTACAATAACCACCTGCACCGGGGCAATTTTCGGTGGCAGGGCAAGTCCACGCTCGTCTCCATGGACCATAATAATACCACCAATCAGCCTTGTTGAAACACCCCAGGAAGTCTGCCATACGTACTTCAACTGATTATCTTGATCAAGGAAGGAGATATCAAATACCTTGGCAAAATTTTGGCCCAGATTATGGGATGTACCTGCCTGTAATGCCCGGCCGTCTGTCATAAGTGCCTCAACGCAATATGTGGTTATAGCCCCTGCAAATTTTTCTTCTTCTGTTTTCTTACCGAACAGAACAGGTATTGCTAAGTCCTCGGAAAGAAAATCTTTGTATATATCCAATATTTTCAGGGTTTCCTCCTCTGCTTCTTCCTCAGTTCTGTGGCAGGTATGTCCTTCTTGCCACAGGAACTCTGATGTTCTTAAGAATAGTCTGGTAGCCTTTTCCCACCTTACAACATTAGCCCATTGATTTATGAGAACCGGGAGATCCCGCCATGAACTAATCCACTTTGAATACATATGTCCAATGATTGTTTCGGAAGTCGGCCTGACTACGAGGGGCTCAGCCAAATCTTCACTGCCTGCTCTAGTTACCCAGGCGACCTCAGGTGCAAAGCCTTCAACATGTTCCGCTTCTTTTTCAAGAAAGCTCCTGGGAATAAGCAGCGGGAAGTAAGCATTTTTATGTCCGGTGGCTTTGAGCCGTCTGTCCAGAAGCTCCTTTATGTTTTCCCAAATACCGAACCCGTAAGGACGTATTACCATACAGCCTCTTACCGGGGCATAGTCAGCAAGTTCAGCGCGGAGTATCACGTCTGTGTACCATTGGGAAAAGTTTTCTGATTTCGGGGTTATGTGTTGAACAAATTCTTGAGAACCTTTCATTTCTGTCCCGTCCCTCCTTAATTTACAATCGGGTAGGAGGCTACCCATTAATTGGGTAGCCGACCTCCCACACCACCGTACGTACCGTTCGGTATACGGCGGTTCCAAAGGTTACACATTACTTTGCAGAATAGCATTCAGCCAAACTAAGG
>JAAZLO010000063.1 GCA_012689375.1 Bacillota bacterium
ATTACCAGCCTCGATCTTAATTCCGGCGAGCTGCGCCTTATCGAGATAAAGGGGCTGGCTGCTTCCACGGGCACGATCTTGCTCACGCCCAATGAACGGCGTGTAGCAGAGGATCGCCGGGACTGCTACTGGTTATATATTGTTACCAACTGTGCCGAAGAGCCCATCCTGCAGGAGCCGATCAGGGATCCGGCCCGTTTCCCCTGGCACGAGGTTACCAAAGTGCAGCACTACTGGCTGGAAGTTGATGCCATGACCAGGCCGATGCAAGTGCGGGAGGATGACAAAAAGTTTTCTCTTTAGGATGGCTATTTATAATAATTTTTAGTGTATGATATAGATTACGGACCGCGAAGCTTAAGGAACTAGTATAAGTCAAACATTTTATTAGTAAAATTTTGGGGGATAGGTTATGGCTAGGGGAGAACTGCTTAGAAAATTATTCTTGAGCTATCGACGTGGAAACGACAATGATTTTCGCTCAGTAGCAATAGAGATAATTTCTGAAGAGGAAAAAAAGAACAATCACCACTTGGCGAAGGATTTATTTAGGATACTAGAAAATGATAATGTGGACTCGGTAAATAGCAGACGTTTCTCGTATATTAACTCCACTTCGTTACCTAAAGATCAGGAGCGACAGACTCATTTGGTTGACATACGTGAGCCAAATCTACATATGCAAGATATTCTTATTAATAAAGAAAACACCGTAATTATACAGCGGATACTTAAAGAGTTTTCTAAATCAGAATTATTGCGGGTTCATGGTATGAAGCCATTGACCAAGTTGTTATTCTGCGGCCCTCCCGGTTGTGGTAAAACCCTATGTTCTGAAATTATTGCTTCCGAGCTTGGTTTACCAGTTTTATATACTCGTTTTGATGCTATTGTATCTTCATATTTGGGTGAAACAGCAGCCAATTTGCGCAGAGTGTTTGATTATGCTGCAGGGGGGCGCTGGGTAGTTTTCTTTGATGAATTTGATGCTATAGGAAAGGCTAGGGATGATATTTCAGAACACGGCGAACTAAAGCGTGTCATAAATAGTTTTCTTCAACTGTTAGATAGTTTTTCAAACAACAGCATACTAATCGCTGCAACAAATCATGAGCAATTACTGGATCCTGCTCTTTGGCGCAGGTTTGATGAGGTGATGTTTTTTCCCCGTCCTACGGTTCATGAAATACGAAGCCTTCTGAAAATGAAAGTAGAAAATTTTCCCCATTATGGCTTGAACTACAAAGAGCTTGCGCCTAAATTCAAGGGTCTTAGTCATGCTGATGTAGAGCGGGTTTGCTTCGATGCTATTAAGGCTTCAATTTTAGATGATAAAGATTCTTTGGATCAAGAAGTACTCGAAGAAGCGCTGAAACGACAGAAAAAACGATTAGATATTGCAGAAAATGCTTCTAAGCGCAGAAAAATCTAGATATAAAGGCTTAGGAGGATAAAATATGGTTACTTTACCGCACCTAATACTGCCCCGGGTTGAATCTGATTGGCCGAGAAAAAAGAGGAGTGGGTATGGTAGAATACCGGACAGGGAGCATAGTAAACATGGACGGGAATTAAGTGATCAGATTGAACAAGTGTTAAATGAATTCCGAACCCAGCTAAGGCCTGCTATTATAGACCCAAGCCTTATCCTCCGTGTTCAACTGGATCCGAAAACAAAAATACCCGAAGACGTATGGAGACGTTGCGGCATAGTCCTCTTAAGTGTTGATGAAAATAACACTCTTGTTCTCTTTTCTTCGGACACTGAACTTACTGAGTTTAAAAAACGACTTTCTAGGTATATTGAGGGACCTAGTCGACCTAAACAAAAATATCCGCCTTACGCACAAATATTTGCCTGTATAGACCATATCGGAGAGGTTCGTTCCCAAGATCGAATAGGAAGGTTGTTTCGTGGCGAAGGAATAAAGACGCCCGAACAATTTGAAAATGAGTTGGACTATATTGTTGATATAGAGTTATGGGACCTCGGAGACAGGGAAACCAACACTAAAAAGACAGAAGATGTGAAAGAATTCATCAAGCAAAATGGAGGTAGGGTAACAGATCATTACATCGGTGAAAGTATGGTTCTTCTAAGGGCTCGATGTGTTGGTAAAATTATTAAGGATATTTTAGAAATGAAATGCGTGACAGCAATAGACAAACCCCCTAAACCATCATTGTCTGTAAGTGAACTTTTAGGTATTGGCATAGAAGAATTCCCGGAAGTGGAACCTCCCGGAAAAGCCTCATCGAGTGTAGCAGTTCTTGACAGCGGTCTTTCAACAGGACACCCGCTTATAGGCCCAGCAGTTGGAGAGGCGGCAAGCATACCAAAAGCATTGGCAGATTCCTCGGACGGTCATGGGCATGGGACAATGGTTGCGGGGCTAGCTCTTTATGGGAATGTTGAAGAATGTATATGTAAACGTTCGTTTGTACCAAATTTAAATCTTTACAGCGCTCGTGTGTTAAATGAACAGCTCGGATTTGACGATGAGAACTTGATCACTACACAAATGAGAGAAGCTATCCAATATTTTCGGGAAAAATATGATTGTCGAGTTTTTAATATATCTTTGGGTGATAATCGTCAACCATATTTAGGTGGGAAGGTAAGCCCTTGGGCTTCTATACTTGATACAATAGCGCGAGAATTAGATGTTGTCATAGTCGTATCAGCTGGAAACTATGAGCATGTTATTGAACATGGGGACTCCATCGATTCATATTTACAGGATTACCCCAATTACCTTCTTGGTAACAATGCTCGTATCATAGAACCTGCTACCGGTTTAATTGTTGTATCTGTAGGTGCATTTGCGCATACATCTGCAGTTCCGCTAGGTTCTGCAGCTAATAGAGCGGCTCTGTGCCCAATTGCACAAGCAAACCAACCTTCACCATTTACTCGGTGTGGTCCCGGGTTAGGTGGCGCTATAAAGCCGGAATTGTGTGAATATGGGGGCAATAGTGTTTTTGATGGACAGATCAGGCGCACGCGTAATATAGGCGAGTGTTCTGTAGTTTCAATGAACAGGCAATATTCAAAACAGCTTTTCAGGACAGATGTAGGCACATCCTATGCAGCACCAAAGGTTGCGTACGCGGCAGCACAAATTTATAATGTTTTCCCAGAAGCTTCGGCCAATCTCGTCAGAGCGTTACTAGTATCATCAGCTCAAATACCTCAAGAATCGTATGATCTATTTTCCTCGAAAGGAATGGACGACGAGATAATACACCTGTGTGGGTACGGGCGACCATTCATAGATCATGCAATAAATTCTGATAACGCAAGGGTTGTTTTATACAATGAAGCAGGACTTGCTTTTGATAACTTCCATATTTATGAAGTGCCTATAACTGATGAGTTAATACGTATAAAGGGAATACGTAAAATTGCTGTTAGCTTGGCATATGATCCACCGGTTCGTCACACAAGGATTGATTACTTAGGCGTGAAAATGTCGTTTCGACTTATACGCGGGAAAACAATTAATGAAGTTGCTGAAGCTTTCCAAGGTAAGGATCAAGACGGTAAACCTGTAGATAGGTTGAGTTCAACAAGTTACGATTGTCGAATGTTCCCCTCTGCTACAGTACGAGAATGTGGGACATTACAGAAAGCAGTTTTTACTATCCGTAGGAGGCCTTCTGCGGATTACGGTGACACATATTATGTTGTGGTACGCTGTGAAAATAAATGGGCGCTGGATGAGCATTCACCACAACACTATGCAATTGTTGTAGTAGTAGATCATTCAGCACAAGTAAATCTTTACAATTCGATACGCAACCGAGTAATAACAAGGTTGCGGATAAGGTCAAGGAGTTAACAAATGATACCCAAGGAATGTAAGCGTATAGCTGAGGTTGATTTTCCCATTGCGGTGGTGTCTCAGCATTCGGCACGGGAGAAATCTATTCGTCATGGGCATCCTTCTACACTGCATCTGTGGTGGGCGCGGCGGCCGCTGGCGGCATGCCGGGCCATGCTTCTGGCTTTGCTTTTGCCTGATCCCTGTGACTCATATTGCC
>JAAZLO010000008.1 GCA_012689375.1 Bacillota bacterium
ACCTCTATTTGAAGTTCCTTAGGTAAAAGAGACATAACTGCAGCTGCCTGATCTATATGTAAATGGGCAAGCACAAGTGCTATAGTTTGTGGATGCTCGTTTTCAATGAAACTGGTGAGTTGACCTGCATCGATTTCCCTTGCAAAACTAAAGGGTTGCTCTTGAAGGGAAGCAGCTATTTTATCAACTATTTCTATTGCCCGGGAACGGCCGAGTGCCCGCTCCAGCACCTGCCTCACATAATCTAAATCACCTGATAAATAGCCTTCAGATTCATATGCGTCATAGAATTCATTGAGGACCTCCTCCTTAAGCTCCGGGGATACACTGCCAAGACCGGCAATTTCCATGGTAAGTTGCTCTATCTTCCGCTCATCGAGATATTGGAAAATCTCCGATGCTTTTCGGGCCCCCAACGCAACAACCGTTATAGCGGCTTTTTGCCTTCTGTTTAATTGTGGGAAGATTGCCACTTAAAATCATCCTCTGCCTTCACTGAGCCATGTGCTTATTATCCTGGCTGCCACTTCAGGATCGACAGGCGCCCGCTCTGGCACCTTGTCTTCGGCAAGCCTTTCCTCTTCATCTTCTTCGATAGCTGCCATCGCATCCATAGCCTGCTTCAATGCGTATTCAGCTTGATCCCTCTTGGCTTTTCTTCGCCTTCGGATCAGGAAAACTAAGGCTGCTGCCAAGACAACAATTCCAATTAATCCGGGTATTATATATTTCAGGTTTTTTCTTATCATCTCTTCAAGGCCTTCAGGCTCTTCAGGTTCATCTGCTATCGGAATTAAATCTTCTTCCTCTTCAGTTGCAAATTCCATCGCTTCTACAATGACCATATCGCCCCGTTCCGCATTAACTCCAACTGCAGCCCCAATTGAACGCCTAATTGCATCAAGTTGATTTTCATCGATTGGGGCTGCCACTATTGCGGCAACAGATAATCCTGTTACAACACCCGGGGCTTTAACTGTATGTTCAACAACACGGGAAATCTCATACTTAGATACCTCTTCAATTCGTTCCTCTGAAGAATCTGATGATCCCTGACTGTCATCAATTCGGTATCCCAGAATCCCACCGTTCTCACCTGAGCCAGCATTAATATTTGAAAACGTCCCAGGTATACCACCGGACGGCGTAGTAGAAGAAGAAGTCTTTATATCCCGTATCCGCGCCTCCTCCCGGACGACTCCATAGCCTGAAGGCAACGGCTGAAATGTTTCAGTATTTTGTTCTTTGTGATCAAAATCAATGTCTGCATTTACCCTGACTACGACTTTCCGCTGACCTAAAACCTGTGTCAACATGCCCTCAATGCTTCTTTCCATGTCCTTTTCATAGAGTCTTTTAGCTTCTAGCTGGTTCATGGTGAGAAGGGTCATAGGACCTGTTTGGGTGCTGTCCTCCCCTGCAAAAAGAGTATTACCTTCAACATCCACTATTGTGATGTTATTTGACACAAGCCCCTCAACACTGGATGCGACTAATCTGACGATTCCTTCAACCTGGCCCCTCGTTAAAACTGAGCCTCGCTTCATCTTTATAAGAACAGATGCACTAGTTGGTTTCTCTCTGTCCGTATATAATTCAGATTCAGGAATTGCTATATGTACCCTTGCAGCCTCGATTTCCTCAAGCTGCAATATGGTCCGGGTTAATTCCCCCTGAAGCGCACGTCTGTAATTCATTTTTTGAGTAAAATCCGTTGCACCGAAAGATGTCTTATCAAAGATTTCGAACCCCACAGTACCATCCCTGGGTAACCCCTCGCGGGCTAAATTCATCCTCGCCTCGTAAAGGTGCTGGGATGGAACTGAAATTACCGTCCCGCCTCTGGAGATCTCGTGGGGAATCCTCATTTCCTTAAGAGTCTCTGCTACATCAGCAGCATCCAGCACAGATAGGTCTTTATAAAGAAGGACCATATCAGCTGTTTTCGGTCGGGCCATAAAAAAGATCATAACGGAGATACCGACTGCTGCCACTATAATTAATGTAATCTTCTGCCAGCGGCTTAGTTGATTCAAAAAAGAGCGCGCCTGCATAGAAATGCCTTCTGCGCCAGTGGCCATAACTTACACCTGCATTCTCATAATCTCCTGGTATGCCTCAAGCATCTTATTTCTGATCTGAAGAGTGAGTTGAAGTGCTAAATTTACTTCTTCGACTGCAATCATAACCCGGTGTAGGTCTTGGGTTTCACCTGTGGCCAATTGTGTCATAAGCGCATCTGCATTATTTTGCAAATTACTGAAATTATCTATTGCGTTATAGAACATTTCCTTAAACTGTTCCACGGTTTGTCGGGCGCCTGCGCCCGGCTGTACAGCATGGGGATTGCCTATCCCGCCTATTTGCTTAGTCACAGTGGGAGTACCACGGATAAACTGCATATCCATTTTATTATTACCACAGCTCCTTCACTGTTTTCTTCCTAATCATTTCGGGGGTTAATTTCTATGCCTGAATTTACTAGACCCTGCCTATATCCAATGCCCGCATAGCCATGGTTTTTGCAGCATTAATAGCGGTAACGTTAGCCTCATAAGCTCTTGACGCAGAGATCATATCAACCATTTCCCTTACCGGATCAATGTTTGGCATTGATACATAGCCGCCTTCATCGGCATCAGGATGACCCGGATCATAGACAAGACGA
>JAAZLO010000120.1 GCA_012689375.1 Bacillota bacterium
AAGATGAAGAGATCAAGAACCCTGTTAGAAAGCTTTATGTATGCCATTTCGGGCATATTATACACACTTAGAACCCAACGAAATATAAGAATACATTTCCTTACAACTATTCTCGTTCTTTTATTAAGTTGGTTGATGAACCTAAGGGCGTTGGAACTTTTGCTTGTTATTGTAGCCATAACCCTGGTTATTGTTGCCGAAATGATAAATACTGCTATAGAAACCGTTGTTGATATGTATACAAAAGAATACCATCCATTAGCGGAAGTAGCGAAAAATGTAGCTGCCGGGGCTGTATTAATAACCGTCTTAAATGCTATAGTGATAGGTTATTATGTTTTTTTAAAAAAGTTGCCAATGTCATTTGGGTTCTTAAAGTGATATTATAGGGGGTTCATTAATGGGTTTAAAACGATATTTTGTTATAATGCTTATCTTATTAATGATATTTTCTGTCAGTTGCAGTAAAAAAAATGATCATAGTCAAGGAGATCCTAATGAAATTCATACTTCCATAGAAGAAGTTGAACCAGAAATAAAAGAGCCTGAAATTCCAAAAGCGCAAAATCCTCTAACAGGTACTGAAATGGATATGGCTTATGAAAAACAAAGACCACTAGCAGTTATGGTAGAAAATGAGTATAACGCCAGACCACAATCAGGTTTAGACAGAGCAGGCATAGTTTATGAAATCTTGGCTGAAGGTGGTATTACACGTTTTTTGGCACTGTATCTAGGTGAGGATTTAGAAGAGATAGGTCCTGTGAGAAGTGCGCGGCCTTATTTTTTAGACTATGCGATGGAATATGACAGCATATACATACATTACGGTGCAAGCCCGCAAGGATACATAGATATAAAAAGTTTAAAATTGAATGCCATTGATGGAATATATGATGCGGTTACTTTTTGGCGCGATAAATCCCGTAAAGAGCCACATAATGCATATACTAGTATAGAAAAATTATTGGAAGCATCAGAATCTAGAGGATTCCTTAGAGACACGGAGCTTAACCTATGGGTATTTAACAGTGAGGATTTACCTGCGGGCGATCAGGCTATGGAAGAATTCCATCTAGAATATTTCAACAAGTATACTGTAAGCTATACATATGATGATGTTAAAAAGCAATATAAGCGTTTTATTAACGGGAAGCCGCACACTGATCGAAATACTGGCGATCCTATTTATGTAAAAAACATTATTGTACAGTTTTTGAATACAAAAGTAATTGACGATGTAGGCAGACTATCCATAACCACAGTTAACAATGGTGAAGGTTATTATATAAGCAATGTATGCTTTAGTCGAATTAAGTGGCAGAAAGAAGGAAGGAGCCAGCGGACGCAATATACCTTGGAGGATGGTTCAAAGCTCTCTATAAATAAAGGAAATACATGGATTCAGATAATGCCTCAGTGGGGGAGTCTAAACTATGATAATTCTTGAAGGAGTAAATAAAACATGGCTTTATACAGAACCGAGGCAATAGTCTTGGGGTATAGGAATCTTGGTGAAGCAGATAAAATCCTAACCCTTTTCTCACCAGATAAAGGGAAAATACATGCTGTGGCGAGAGGTGTTCGCCGACCGCGTAACCCATTACTTGGCGGAAGTCAGCTTTTTTCATATAGCAATTTTTTAATTATGGAAGGTCGTAACCTTGATAATATCAGCCAATGTGAAATAAAAGAATCCTTTTATAAAATCCGACAAAAACTAGAGCCCATGTCTTACGGCTTGTATTTTGCTGAACTTCTGAGAGCTTCCACACCAATGGAAGATAAGAATAGGGAATTATTCCGTTTTTTTTTAAAAACTATGTATGTGCTTCAGGACTGGCAAAATCTAGAGATACTTAGTCGTATATATGAAATAAAGCTAATGGCAATTCAAGGCTTTAAACCGGAAATACAAAATTGTGTCGAATGTGGTGAAAGGGTTCAAAATAAAGTATTTTTTAGTGCATCTATGGGTGGAGTCCTTTGTTCCAGCTGTTTTCAAAGAGATAAACACTCAGTGACAATAGCTCCTGAAACCCTTATTGTACTTAAAAACATGTTAATAGGGACATATGAAGAACTAATGGGGATACAAGTAAAAGACCATGTTCTAAAGGAACTAGAAAACATTTCAAAGCATTTTATATCCTATCACATTGACAGGAAGCTTAAAACTACAGAGTTTATTAAAGATGTAAATAGATTAAAGATAAATAGGGGTTTATAACAAAGAGGTGAATTCATTGGATAAGATTTTGGAGACTTTTAAAGACAAAACAAAAATGGCTATTATTACTTTTCTATT
>JAAZLO010000064.1 GCA_012689375.1 Bacillota bacterium
AGGATGCCCTGTGGGAAATTCAAAAAGACGCCGGTACAAAATATGATCCTGATATTGTCCGAATATTTATCGAAATAATGCAAGGCACAAAGGATTGATACCGGACCAAGGCACATATGATTTATGCATCCCCGGGCCCACCCCCCTATTACCTACCCTTGGCAATAAGCCCCCCATAATCCTCACACTTTGAAAGCTCAGTTTCATCCGGCATCCAAAGAGCCTTTATTCCATCATTAAGCACATGAAAACCTGCGTCATCAAGAGCCTTAGATATATACCCTACAGATTCACCGCCCCACCCGTAGCTACCAAACGCAGCTGCATTTTTTCCTGTAAACCTAAGCCCTTTTATCATAGTCAAAAGACCGCCAATAGAGTGCAAAATGCCTCTGTTAATTGTGGATGAACCGAACAGCACGGTTTTGGATTTGAATATTTCAGTAATAATGTCATTCTTATCCTCTTTAGAAGCATTCATGAGCTTAACTGTTATATCAGGATCCCAATTCCGTATTCCAAGAGCAATTGCCTCTGCCATACGGCGTGTGGCGCCCCACATAGTATCATAAACAATACTAATTTGGTTCTCTTGATAAGAGTCAGCCCATTTGAGATATGCATGAATAATTTGGGTAGGATCTTCTTTCCATATAACACCATGTGCCGGGCAAATCATATCTACCGGCAATTCAAGGCCCAACACCTCATTGATTTTTTTAATAACAAGCGGAGAGAAAGGAGTTAATATATTTGCATAATATTTAATGGCCTCAGCGTAAAGCTCTGCAGTATCTACCATATTATTATACAAAGATTCTGTAGCATAATGCTGACCAAATGCATCATTGGAAAACAAAATATTCTCACCTGTAAGATAGCAGAACATGCTGTCCGGCCAATGCAGCATTGGTGCTTCCACAAAAACCAGCTTTGTATTACCGAGTTCCAAAACGTCCCCGGTTTTTACCGTGATAAAGTTCCAGTCCCGATGATAATACCCTTTGAGGGATTTGACTGCATTGTTTGTACAGTATATAGGTGTGTCGGGGATATAACTCATCAACTCCGGAAGTGCACCGCTATGATCGTTTTCAGCATGATTTGCAATAATATAATCAATATCTTCTAAATTAATTTCTTCCCGTAAATTATTAACAAATTCCTTGTCAAAGGGCTGCCAAACAGTATCAACCAATGCAACCTTCTCATCCTTTATAAGATAAGAATTGTAGGATGAACCTTTCCACGTTGAGTATTCATCACCATGAAACCGTCTAAGTTCCCAGTCTACCTTCCCAACCCATGTTACTTTACTGGTAAGTGCCTTTCCCATGGTAAACCCCCCGCTCATTTTTTGTGCTCAATATATCATAAAGCTCCAAAGCCGCTTGGCTTAACCCCAAATCAATTGGCCTTTAGTAATCCTGCTTTAGTAGGCTTTGCATAATTATTTATTCAATACCGACTGAAGACTTCCTTTAATTATGGTAGCATTAATCGGTTACAAAAAGTATCACTGAACGGTTATACTATTAGATAAGCCGGACTATAACACCGATTGCAGGTTATGTTTGTTATTATGATAACGGGGGAAAATAGGGTTTGATTGTTAAAACACCTCAAAAACAGCTGTCAGTTAAAAGTTATCCGGTAAAAGCCGAAAGACTGTTTTCTGTAATTGCCCCATTTTATGATCTGGTTTTAAGCAGGCCGTTAACATCTTTATATCGTAAAGC
>JAAZLO010000009.1 GCA_012689375.1 Bacillota bacterium
ATCTTATTTCTTTTTATTACATCGGACAGGATGCTTGTCACGGGACCCTTATATCCGCGGCTGCCATCATCAGTGGCAACAAAGCATTTTGCCCCCTTTTGCCTCAGTGCTTTAAGTGCCACCAATTCAGAAGCTGTTTCCGCACCGTAGAGCACCGTAATATCACAATTTATCTGGGAGAGACTGTCTGCCAGATAAACAAGGGGAGCAATTCCCATCCCCCCGCCTATCAATAAAGCCTTGCTCCCCCCGGTAGGCAAAGTGAATCCCTTCCCGAGAGGCCCAAGAACATTTAAACCTTCTCCTGTCTGCATTTTAGCCATTATAGAGGTACCTTCTCCCCGGACTCTGTAAAGGATGGAGACTCTGCCCTGTTTTTTGTCTATTTCGTAGAAACTGAAAGGCCGTCTCAGAAATGGGGACGGATACTTAATTTCATAAGGGTTTATTTCAATATGAATGAATTGGCCGGGTTCCCCTTTATCTGCAACTTGCGGTGCAAAGCATTCCAGCTCATAAAGGCCAGGCCCGACACATTTGTTTTTCATTATTGTCACATTTTCCAAGGAGAACATTCATAAGCACTCTCCTCCATTTATGATCCGGGTCCCCTGCTTGTAACCGGGATTCTCCACGCCGGGCACCCTTCCTCGGGACAAGGATTGTATCTTTCGAGTTTTTCTCTTTCTATGCACTGCCTGTGAAAGCTAATATATCAATAATACCCAGCTGAGAGTATCCCGTACCTAATCAACGACTTCTTCTATAATTACCTTGTTTTCCCCGTCTGTTTCTTTAACAAAGACGGAAATAATCTCTTGACGGGATGTGGGAACATTCTTCCCTACAAAGTCAGGTTTTATAGGCAATTCCCTATGACCCCTGTCAATAAGAACAGCCAGCTGTATCCGTCTGGGTCTGCCAAGATCCATTAAGGCATCTAATGCAGCACGGGCCGTCCTCCCCGTGAATATTACATCATCCACCAACACTATAGTTTTACCGGTAATATCAAAATCCACTTCTGTGCGGTGTACTATCGGTGCCGATCCCAGTGCAGTAAGATCGTCCCTGTAAAGGGTTATATCAAGAACGCCAACAGGAGGTTTAATTCCCTCAATGTTTTCAATTTTAGATGAAAGTCTATAAGCAAGGGGCCCCCCCCTCCGCCTTATTCCGACGAGTGCAACCCCGTCCACCCCTTTATTTGCCTCATTTATTTCATGGGCAATACGAATAAGGGCCCGCCTGATTGCCGGTTCATCCATGATTAGGGCCTTCTCACGGAACTTCATCCACTCACCCCCCGCTGTACAAATAAAAGCCTGCCCCAGCCCTGAGGCTTAGCAGGCTCATGTTTGACTTAGCTATCCCGACCTGTTACCTTCATAAGTACATGTCAGCCTCTTTGGGCCTGTTTGTACAACCTTAAAAAATTGTATTAGAGAGAATGATCAAAGTCAAGGGTTTATTCTTCTTTTTCCTGCATATTGTTAATAACCTCAGAAAGTCTTTGGACAAGATGTTTATGATATCTCTCCCCCTTTCTCTTGCAGGAACGTGAGGGACTACCTGATATCCCCTTAGCAACCTTAACCGACTTTTCCATGTTTTTAATTGTAGACGGGATATAGCATAAAGTGTCTCCCTGAAATGCAGGATCAGCACTTAATAAAGGCTTATAGTCAGGAATATAATCCAATACTTTTTCTGCACGGTATAGCTCAGGATAAGAATACAACATGTGAGATGATTCTATTTCATCTCCATGACCAACCGGGCCGAATTCAAGCTCAGGGACTATCTCCTTAGACATATACGAAGGGTCAAAAATAGCGGCTCTGATCCCTAGGACCCTTTGGGCTTTTTCGCATGCAATTTGCATCCAACTAATATTGACTATTCTGTGTCCGTTAATAACTACGAATTTTTCGGCGCCATGATGCGCCAATGCCTCTATAATATCAAAAAGAAGCCCTATCAGAATTTCTGGACGAATAGTTACGGTCCCCGGAAGCACCATATGGTGAGGGCTCCAGCCGTACCAAACAGGGGGCGCAATAATAGCACCTGTTTGCTCAGATGCTCCTTCAGCAAGGGTATTAGCGACGAAAGTATCGGTTCCCAAAGGGAGGTGGCCCCCATGTTGTTCAGTACTTCCCACAGGTATAATGATAACATCACATCTTTCAAGGTTTAGTTTAAATTCTTCCCATGTCATTCTTTGTAACCATTTTGGTGATGGCATTATATGTCCCCTTTCCCCTAGATTCCCAAATAGGCACGCTCTACCTCAGGGTTATTCATTAATTCGGTACCTGTCCCTGATAAGATTGTCAGCCCAAGTTCTAAAACATAGCCTTTATCTGCAATACTAAGGGCTTTTACAGCATTTTGTTCAACTAGGAGTACCGTTTTCCCTGTCTGTTTTATTTGATGAATTACATGAAATACCTCATCAACCAACATTGGGGCAAGTCCCATGGAGGGTTCATCCATAAGAAGAATATCCGGGGCTGACATAAGTGCACGTCCTACGGCAAGCATCTGTTGCTCACCGCCTGAGAGTGTGCCGGCTGTCTGTCCGGAACGTATTTTAAGCACCGGAAAAAGTTCAAACACCCAGCTACGATCCTTCTTTATTTCATGTATGTTTCTCCTAAGGTAGGCACCCATATCCAGGTTTTCTGATACCGTCATATGAGGGAAAACGTGTCTGCCCTCGGGAACCATGGTAATCCCAGACTTTACAATATCCTTAGTATCCAGTGCAGTTAAATCACGATCCCGCCATAGTATTTTACCTTTAGAGGGTCTGAGAATTCCGATGATACATCTTAAGGTAGTGGTTTTACCCGCGCCGTTTGCACCGATAATTGCCGTAATCTTACCGGGCTCCACAGATAGGGATACACCACTTAGAACTTCCGTTCCGTTGTATCTTGCGCATACATCAACGAGTTCCAGCATAGGCATTACTCCCCTTCCCTAAATAGGCAGTGATAACATCAGGATGATTTCTCACAATTTGGGGCTCCCCTTCTGCTATTTTCTTCCCGTGGTTAAGCACGGTTATTTGATCGCAGATTTCCATAACGAGTCTCATATCGTGTTCTATTAAGACTACAGTGTACCTGTCATCACGAAGCTTTGAAATAATTTTTAAGAGCCCTGCTTTTTCCTCTGCATTCATGCCGGCAGCCGGTTCATCCAAAAGTATCAGTTCAGGTTCAGTCGCGAGGGCCCTTGCGAATTCAACTAGTTTCTGTTCACCGTACGATAGGTTCCGTGCAAATTGGGACTTCATGGATTCAAGCCCAACCCTTCTCAAACAGGTGTTTGCCGACTCTTTGGCTTTATTCTCCCATTCAATAGCAGGGCGGGTACCACATATAATTGAAAGGATCAGTGTGGGGGTGTGAACATGTTGACCAACCAATACATTATCCTCTACAGTCATATTTTTAAAAAGACGGATGTTTTGGAATGTCCGGGCCAACCCCAAAGGTATCCTACGATGAGGTGGGATATGACTCAGGGGGTTACCTTTTAATAATATTTCTCCGCTGTTCGGACGAAGCAGTCCGGTAATAACATTAAAAAGTGTTGATTTCCCGGCACCGTTAGGACCTATGATGCCATGGACGGTTCCTGTTTCTATCGATATGTTTATCTCCTCAAGGGCCTTAAGCCCACCAAATCTTTTAGAAATATTTCTTAACTCAAGAATAGGCTGCTCTCCATGATCCAATATGCCTCACCTTTCTTTCCTTTGTGAGTGCTGTATATTCCCATGAAGTCTCCTTTTCCCTTTCCAACGGTGTGAAAACTTGCGAAAAACAGGACCCATACCACTCAATCCCTGGGGCATAAGGATAGCTGTAAGAAGTAAAATCGCACCATAAATTATTAGCCTGTATAATTGCATGAAACGCAGAAGCTCGGATACAAAAGTCAGTGTAACCGAACCGATAAAGGCACCATATATACTTCTGCTCCCACCAATAATAGACATACAAAGAAAACCCACTGAATCATTAAAAGTAAAAGCGTCAGGGCTGGCAACTCCGGAGAAACATCCAAACATAGAACCTGCAATTCCCGCGTATATAGCGCTTATTGCAAAAGCTGATACTTTGTAAGTATTAGTGGGGACACCCATTGACTTCGCTGCTAACTCATCTTCCCGTATAGCTATAAAAGTCCGGCCAATCTTAGAATTTGAGATTCTCACTGCAATCAGAATCCCTAGTGCTACAACGATGTATATCAGGTAAAAGAAACTTTTTTCGGAGATTATCCTAAAACCGAAAAGGGAAGGGGCAGGGATAGCAGTCAAACCCGCAGCCCCTCTCGTTACCGGAACCCAATTTACTAGTATAAGACGAATGATTTCGCCAAACCCGACTGTAGCCATAACCAGGTAAGGACCTGTTAAGCGAAGTGCGGGAATAGCAATAATAATTCCAAGAACAGCGGCAACCACAGCCGCAATTAGGGTTGCCACCCAAAAGGATAATCCCAGTTTCATCATTAGCAGAGCTGAAGTATAAGCACCCACAGCAAAAAATCCGGCCTGACCCATGGAAATCTGGCCTGTATACCCAGTAAGGATATTAAGGCCGATAACTACAAGGCAATATATCCCAATAAGGTTTATAAGATGCAGGTAATAAAGGTTCCTGATTATGTACGGAACACATAAAATTACTGCTATAAACCCCAATTTGTACAGGCATGTCGGAATACTCGATTTATATCGCTCCATACCGGTTTCACCGCCAATCTTATATCCGGTGTTATATTAACGGCCCTAAACTGTTTCTTTTGTTATTTTGCTGAACAAACCAGCCGGTTTAAGCCATAGGATCAAAATAAGCACTGTAAAGGCAATTGCATCTCTGTATCCCGAACTAATCTTTCCGCTGGCAAAGGATTCAATCAGCCCTAAAAAGAAGCCTCCCCCAATTGCACCCGGTATGTTCCCTAAACCACCGACCACAGCGGCAACAAAACCCTTAAGCCCTATGCCTGCACCCATATTAAAGGTTACAAAGAACAGCGGGGCTATAAGAATCCCGGCCACGGCCCCCATTGCCGCACTGGCTGCAAAGGCCAAGGTATCTGATTTACCTACATCTATACCCATTAATGAAGCTGCCATCCGATCTTGTGCTACCGCCCTCAGAGCCTTCCCTTCCCTTGTATATTTTAGAAAATATTGAAGAAGGATCATTAATGCTATCCCTAAAATAAGTATAAATATATCCTGGGGGAATAGCCTAAGAGTCCCGATTTCAACAGGGACAGATCCTACAGGAGAACGAAAAAGCTGGGCATCAGGCCCCCAAATCGCCAATGCTAAGTTCCTGCATATTATGGCAACCCCAAGAGTGCCTATAACCACATTAACCGGCGGAGATGATCTTTTTCTAAGAGATCTCAACACTATGCGTTCAACCAACATACCAATGCAGGCAACGGCCGGGGTGGTAATTAAAAGAGCTAATATAAAATTGAGACCGAGCAAACAATGTAAGTTATAACCGATAAATGCCCCCAGCATAACCATATCCCCTTGGGACCAATTAAGGACACCTGCAGAAGCGTAGATTAAACTGTATCCCAGGGCCACAAGGGCATAAATAGCCCCTATTGGAAGCCCGTTTACCAGATAATACAATATATCCCATCCTTTCATGGGGTCCGCCTACAAGGAGGCGGACCCCTGAAAATTAGTCGCTGAGTTCTACGGCCGCGATTTCAACAAGGCGGAATGCATCCCCCCTAATTTCAGTAATGAGAACGCGCTTACCCACATCGTCACCGTTAGCAGCAAACCTTGGGCTACCTGTAACAAGTTCCAATCCTGAGGTGTTTGCAATCGCATCCCGGAGTTTTACCGGATCGGTTGTATCAATTCTCCTTACGGCATCTGCAATGATATATACAGAATCATATGGCTGGGCAGCGTGGGGAATAGGATCTTCGCCAAATCGTTTGTTATAGTTATCAATAAATGATTTAACCCGGGGAATATCCGATTCCGGTAGGAAGGATTGTGTCAGAATCATTCCCTGTAACGCTTCGCCACCGAGTTCTATCAATTTATGTGATGCACTTCCTGATGCTGCAAAGAGCTGGCAATCCATACCGAGAAGCCTTGCTTGATTGCCGATAAGAGCCGGTTCAACATAAATACCCCACATAAAGATTGCTTCTGTCCCTCTTTCCTTCATGAGAAGGAGCTGTGGCTTAAAATCTTTATCCCCGGTATTGTATGTTGCTTCCACAACAACCTCGAGCCCGGCTTTATCGGCTGCAGCCTTGAGGAGTACGGCACCGCTTTGGCCGTAATCGTCAGCAGCTGTAAAAGTTGAGACCTTTTTAAGGTTAAGCCTGTTGATGGCATAATCTATAAGGGCGATGGCTTGATGGGAATCATTTACTGCAGTCCTGAATATCCACTTATTACCTTGGGCTGTAATACTTGCCCCTGTAGAGCCGGAGGTAATCTGGGGAATCCCGGCCCGTTCTGTGTGCACCATAGCTGCCAGTGTACATGAGCTGTTTATAGCCCCGATTATTACAGGAACCTTTGTTTCTTGAATAAGCTTGTTCGTGACACTCGCCGCTTTGGTTGGGTTGCCTTCATCATCTTCGAAATGTGGCTCTAATTTCCAATCTCCGGCCCATCCCTGTTCGTTAATTTCATCACAAGCCATTTGTATACCCCGCCGCTGAGCCTGCCCTAAATCAGCCGAATCCCCTGTTTCAGGCGCCACTGATCCGATCTTTAATACCTTATTAGCGGCAGACCCACTATAGGGGACCGAAATAAGGGCAATACCAATAACCAGACTAAATAAAAGTAAGAATAGTTTCCTTACCCGATCCATGCCTGATCCCTCCTATGTTTCGGTTTTTAATCGTACACGGAAAAACATAGTCACCAGTTAGGGAAAATGGTTCACCTATGAAAGCATAATGCGAAATTATAATTAGGTTTCCAGAAGGTACACGTAGGGAACTTATACTTTATTCTGTGATGAAAGAATTTCAGAAGTGGTTTTGAATGACATGCCTGGGAGTACAATATAGCAAAAATGATAGATTTGCTTTCATATTACAAACAGAGTCTGATATGGGCCCCATATATCACCCCCCGGCATATTAAATTTGAGAAAGCTGGATCCATGGGTTTCAGCTGTTTGGAAATTAAATAAAGGCTTAGGCATTCTTTATGATAGGTACTTTATGTGAGTGTAATGATGAATTAGATAGTTTACTATAAATTCGTTATTTTCTGCCGATTCCCTTTTAAATTTCAAAATTTAAAGCCTTACTTGACCCTAAAACAGCTTTATTTAACAGCCGGATCCTATAAGTTGAGGGGCCTCCCGTGTCCGGACAGGCCCCTCAATTAATTAATTGTGATATAGGAATATAGTATGGTGATTAAAGATCAAGTTTCGAGGCAACGGATATAAACTTATCCACAGCGAAATCTAGATCTTCCTTCCCATGTGAGGCTGATAACATACACCTTATTCTCGCCTTACCCATTGGTACAGTAGGGTATGCTATTGATTGCGCAAAAACTCCGGCATTAAACAATTCCCTGGAAAACACTGAAGAAGTCTTTTCATCGTGGAGCATTACAGGAGTTATAGGAGTCTCGGTGGAGCCTGTATCAAATCCTGCTTCTTTTAGCCTTTTCTGAAAATACTCAGCATTGTCCCATAGTTTTTTCACAGACGTATCGCTCCGTGAAAGTATATCTACAGCAGCAATTGAGGCAGCGGTATCTGCGGGAGTTAACCCTGTACCAAATAAAAACGGTCTTCCTTTTTGTTTCAGAAAGTCGATAAGGATACGAGAGCCGGTTATGTATCCCCCCATTACCCCAAAAGCCTTTGAAAGTGTACCTACTTCAATTTCAACTTTGCCCTCGAGCCCAAAATAATTGACAATACCCCTTCCGCTGTCTCCGAGAACACCCTCACCGTGAGCATCATCTACCATAACTATAGCCCCATGTTTATCTGCAATATCCACAATATCAGGTAGAGGTGCAATATCTCCGTCCATGCTGAACACTCCGTCTGTGATTATCATCATTCTGACAGCGGAATCCTTATTTTTTATAATCTTTTGTCTAAGATCAGCCATATCATTGTGCGCATATCTTACTACTTTGGCTTTAGAAAGTCTGCAACCGTCAATTATACTGGCATGATTAAGTTCATCAGAAAAGATGATGTCGCCTTCCCCTGTAATTGCCGGAATCACAGAAAGGTTCGCAATAAATCCTCCTTGAAGGGCTATGCAGGCTTCGGCATGTTTAAAAGCAGCCAGTTTTTTCTCAAGTTCTAAGTGGAGTTTTTGGGTCCCGGCGATTGATCTTACAGCACCCGGTCCTACCCCATATTTATCCACTGCTTTTTTCGATGCTTCTTTTAATTCGATATCATTGGCGAAGCCTAAGTAGTTATTGGAACATAGGTTTAGGACTTCCCTGCCATTCACTGTAATCCAGGCGCCTTGAGGGCCCTCTATGGTCCTTATCACGTTAAATAAATTCTCTTTATGTAAGGATTCCAATTCGCGCTGAAGAAATGCTAATTTATTCATCACCGAACCCCTCCAGGGTAAAGCACAATTTTACCACAATCTCCTTTTGTCATGAGATCCATCCCCTCGGCATAATCTCCTAAATCAAAATGATGTGTAACAACCGGAGATAAATCAAGCAACCCTGATTTCAAAAGTTCACGCCCGACAATCCAATCGTGCCAAAGCCTTCTGCCTGTTATTCCATGCATAGTCAAACCACGCATAACCACATCATCAGAAAAATTTACAGGCAGTGCTTTTTCAGGTAAGCCCAGCAATGAAATCCTACCCCCCGCTCTTACCACCTTTAACATTTGGTTAAAGACAGCAGGTGCCCCTGACATTTCCAAAACGATATCCACACCTGACCCATGTGTATAATCCATTATCGCCTCTACCGGTGATATTTTATTACTGTTGATTGTAAGATCCGCTTTCATTTTTTTGGCAAGATCAAGTTTATAATCATTAATATCTATTGCCGCAATCCAAGATGACCCGCAAGCCTTAGCAACGCCTATTGCCATTAAACCTATGGGGCCGCATCCGAACACAGCCATGGTCCTGCCTCGGGTCTCGCCTGCCAGCACTGTATTTGTGGCATTCCCCAAAGGCTCTTGGATTGATGCTATGTCCAGGGGAATATCAGGATCATTGTGCCATAAGTTATCTTCGGGAATGATCAAATATTCCGCAAAACACCCATCCCTATCCACACCAAGTATACTTGTGTTTTGACATACATGTTTTTCCCCAATCATACATTGAATACAATGCCCACATACTATGTGAGATTCAGCAGAAATATAATCCCCTACCTTAGCATTCGTAACATTGGGACCCAGCTCCACAATTTCTCCGGCTAGCTCATGTCCCATTATTTGTGGAGGTTTTATGCGATTTTGTGCCCATTCATTCCATACATAAATATGGTAATCAGTACCGCAGATAGAGGCAGCATCGACTCTGACAAGCACTTCGCCTGAGCCGGGCGTTGGGATAGGTACATCCACAAGCTTGGCCCCGGGTGCAGGTTCGTTTTTTAGCACTGCTCTCATTATTACATCCCCCAGTTAGATTTTTCTTGACATTTCGTCTCGGAACCCAACAAACAGATCCAATAGATCCCCCCTTATCTGTTCGGCTATCCTCCTGAAGAGAAGCGGGACTCTACTCCTCTTATTAGTTCTCCTTTTATAGTCCCCGAATCCTCCTTTCATTTCATTAAATGGCAATGGGGAAAGAATAAATCATTCATTCATTCCAATCATAATGTGATAAAATAAATTGATAATTATGGCCGAAAAATACAAGCTGCCATTAACAAAGCTTATTCCTTGGTGGTACATATCCACAATTAATTTCTTGCGGGAGGAGATTCTAAATGGAAAGAAAGCAAATTGCATCAGAACTTGATAGTATACTTCGCCTCGGTACTAAACCGGTAGGAATCAAGTTGTATAAAGACCAAAATGAATTACCTAAAAAACCCCTAAATTTCAAGTTGAATCTCTGCCAGTTAGTTTCAATAGCCCGCTATCAGGGGAAAACAAATACGGGCACACCTGATAAGATGATATGTTCGATGGGTGCGGCTTGTGTCGGGTTAATTGCCACTCCTGAAGCAATTGCATCTGGCAGAGCGGCGGTAGGTGCCTATGTCAAAGATGAGGCAGCAGGCAAAGCTTTTATGGACAACACATTTAAACTGGGAGACGAGGGGAAAAAATATGATGGGGTCTTAGTCGGTGCCCTCGGGAATATGGATGTAGATCCTGATGCGGTTATTATATATATCAATCCCGCCCAAGCCATGAGATTAATTCATGCATGTGCCTATGAAACCGGCGAGAAGATCGCAGCGGATACAGTGGCGGAAGCAGCTCTTTGTGCATCGATTGGTTTTGCTGTAGCAAAAGATAAGCCGACATTAGGATTCCCATGTGCAGGTGACAGGATTTTTGGAGGCACACAACCCAGTGAAGTTGTTTTTGTAGCACCGTACTCATTAGTTCGCGATAAATTAGTTGAAAATCTTAAACGCACAGCTGAAGGTGGATTCTCAGTTTATCCTGTACCGCCAAATATGTTTTGGACCCCTACTATGCCTCCAACATATACAATTCAACCTGAAGATCTTTAAAAGCAGGGCTGTCTATAGAAAAATAGGGCAGAGGCTATTCGCCCCTGCCCTATTTTAAATTTAAGCAAAATATTTTTATAAACAAGTATAGGCTTATGCAGTATGACCTTTAGCCTTTAAATTTAACAACCCCGCCTTTATATCCTATCCTGGTTAAAATATGTCGCCAATTGTTAAATCCTTCATCATTTTTCCACCAATTTTCAGTTGCAGATGTACCATATAGTGAAATAGTCATACCCTTGTGGATATCGGCATTTGTGAGCGGTTCGAGTGTTTCAGTGTTTACCATACATATCATATCAGGTACAGTTAATAGAACATCGCCTGATCCATCTCTTATGATGACATTTTCGTTTTTAAAATCAACACTAAATTTTTGTCCTGCGTAATTCCCTGAACCCCTCAGTAAGGTAGTTCCAAAATCAAAGCCTCCTTCTGTTTTTGTCCGGATATCTGTTATTTCCCCCTGGCAAAGTTTTTTACACGTCTTAACCTTACTGATTTCTTTCTCTAAATCAAGGTTCTTTGCCTTTGCATTTACAAAGGCTTCCCCTATTCTTCTGCTTTCAGTTATTGTATTGGGTGCAAGTTTATTAATTATATCTTCACCTGTTGCTAGCCAAGTACAAAAGGCCGCTGCCATACCTTTCGCCATTGAAACATGGCGTGCCAGGTTTTCGGCAGATGCGTGATCTCTATGATCCTTGAGGAAAATTCCCACCACATCACCATTTCCACCTGCAACCACCAATGGGAACGGAAGCACATCATGTATAGGTTGTAACCCTGTACTGAGTTCAGGGACAGCACGCCCGTTCCCGTCTCCATCAATAAAGGGTATCCCTTTCTTAATGGCCACATACATTGGAACCATTGTATTAAAGCCGCCGAGTTCTCCCCCCATTACGTACCTGATGTCCTTACCAGAGAAAAAACCTATTTTTTGCATGGCTTCAAATGCATAAATTGCCTCAGGGCCGAAACGACCTTCAGCAATTGCACTCGGCGCACCTATTCCTCCGACTGATGCCGCATATGTTTCTTTCTCCATATCAGACGGATTCAATAATTCCAAATTAACTTCCTCATTTGCAAAGACATCCAAGAGCCTTAGACCGTCCTTTAAAGATCCCCCTCCGCCGGAACCTAGAAAAGTGGCACCGTACAATACATTTCTGATGTCTTCCTTATTTAATATACTCGACATTCTTATGCCCCCTTATCCTTTTTGTCGCTGTTGTTGATGTCGATGGATTTAACCCCGGGGATATGCCGTAATCTTTACTTCTCCTCATTCATTCTTTTTCCTTTGAAAGTGACAGGGGGAACAGTGACAGGGACGGGGTTATTGTCACATTTTCATGATTTTTACTATTGATATGACAGTAACCTGTCCCCTACACTTTATAACTTAGATTTTTTCCAAAGTCCGTGTATATCACAATATGCCCTTGCTGTGATATCCTTAGCTTCAATATTAAATGTCGTTTTCAGTGCATTTTCGGGCATCAGAAACTCCCGGTAAGCCTTATCCTCAGAAAATTACCTGTACCCATTCAATATGATGATCCTTGATTATTGGGCGGGGAACGCTTTCTATTAGAACCTCCACACTGCTATCCTCATATTGAACGATAGGGACATGTTTCTTTCCAGAGGCATTCTAGGTGCTTTTAGTTTTTAGCGTAATAGGCTCACCATAGCAAACGAGTCGGCCTGCACCTTTATGCGAGACTTCGGCAATATTTCCGCAAATATCACACTTGTAGATTTTCAGTTTCCTTGTCATATTACTGACTCCCTTATTCACCCACGCCTTTAAGGATAATCTTATTATTAAGTGATTATTTCGGCGATTTCTTGAAGCAAAGGAACCAATCAAGGCAGTAGTAATCATCTCCTGATTTCTCAACACGTTCCTGGGCAAGTCCACATGAACCAGGCGGAGGAATGATAACATCATCACTGGGTTGCCAATTTGCAGGTGTAGCCACCCCATGTTTTGCTGATGTTTGAAGAGCAATTAGAAGACGCATAATCTCATCCATATTTCTTCCGTTAGACATCGGATAGTGAAGAATAGTTTGGATCTTTCCCTTGGGGTCTATGATAAACACGGCTCTAACTGCCTGGGTATCACTGGCTCCGGGTTGAAGCATACCGTATTTCTTGGCCACATCCATCTTAATATCCTCAATAATCGGGAATTTAATTTCAACATTCTTCATATTCTTCCATTCAATTTTTTCTTTAATTGTACGGGCCCAAGCAATGTGGCTAAATAGGCCGTCAATTGATAAACCAATCAGTTCACAGTTGCGTTTCTTGAAATCCTCATGCATTGACGCAAATGTCATAAATTCGGTGGTACATACCGGGGTAAAGTCTGCGGGGTGACTAAATAAAATAACCCATTTCCCCTCGTAGTCATCGGGAAAACTAATCTCTCCCATTGTTGTTACAGCCTTGAAAGCGGGGGCCTGTTCATCTATTAGCGGTATACGATTTGCAATCTCTCCCATTCTGAATTCCTCCTATGTTATTTATTATTGGAATAGCCCGGACAGTACAGATATCACTGTATTAACTGCCTGGCCGTCCTTTCTCGTTTGCACATTTCGTACAGTAGCCATAAAAACGATAATCATGATCAATAATATGCCCGTCAATTTTACCCCTGAGTGCAAGGAGGGTTTTTTCCAACTCTTCATCAACGGATTGTCTCAGATCATCCGTGCGCCCGCATTTCACACAAACGAAATGACCGTGGGAAACCGGATTTCCATCATATCTTGAAATGTTTCCTTTCATAACAAGCCTCCTGATAAGGTTCGCCTCGGCGAGTATTCTCAGTGTGTCATATACGGTATTAAGGCTTAGGCTTGGAAAATCACGTTTAACTGCTTCGTAAATAGCTTCAGCCTTAGGATGTGATGTTGTGTTCTTCAAAAAAGAATATATTGAGACTCTTTGGGGCGTCGGCCTAATTCCTGAATTACGGAGGATATTGGAAATAGCAACCCGGGAAGTGACTCCCTCCTTATTTTGATCATCCAATTTTGAATTTGGTTGTTTTTTCATAGTTTAGACCTTCTGTTCTGGATGCTATTTTAAATATAAATAACAGTAAGTAATGGTTATCTGTTAGTAACCATTACTCACTATTATAACTATAGCCCTGGATTCAGGGATCCGCAACATTAAAAACCATCGAAATTCCTTGGTAATAGAGGGTGTACTATGATTTAGGTGACATAGGTGACAGGGGGACGGGGTTACTGTCATATTTTCGCAACAGCCTCATTTTATGTGACAGTAACCCCGTCCCCCTGTCACCTATCACCTATCATTTCCTTTCGCTTGTCACGTCCATCATAGTAGACTATAATAGAAATGATAAAATAATATTAGCCTCTAGGGGAGCCGGATCGCCGGCTGAGACGCGGGATAGCCCGCATACCCTCATCGACCTGATCTGGGTAATACCAGCGTAGGGAAGAGGGCATTTGAAAACCACGGCGCATATTCGGCTGTGGTTTCTGTTCTCCTGGGGCACAAGGGGGCTTGTGTCATGAAACAATCGAATTCCCGGTTAAAAATGTTTCCAAATGTCAGAATCTTGACAGAGGCAGCTGCTATGGTTGGGTTGGCCTCAATTCTTTACCTTATTAAGGTCTATCAGCTCCCACAGGCGGGTTCGGTAACTGCGGGGAGCATGGTTCCTATTCTATTTCTAGCCCTCCGGAGGGGTCCCGCGATAGGTGCCTTTGCAGGAGGTGTTTTTGGTTTAATTCAATATTTAAGCGAGCCTTTTTTTGTCCATCCAATCCAGTTTCTCCTGGATTACCCCCTTGCAATTGCAGCTTTAGGCATTGCAGGCTTCTTTTCGCGCCGTCTTTATATAGGTGTCAGTCTCGCTTTGGGAGCCCGTTTTCTATGCCATTTTCTTTCAGGGGTTATTTTCTTTTCATCATATGGAATTCCAGGGTTAAACCCTATAACATATTCAATTGTATATAATATAGGCTATCTGCTGCCAGAATTGATTATAAGCCTTGTTATAATTTATTTATTGAGGAAAAAGATAGATTATGATATATAACAAAACAAAACCATGCTGGGCCTTACTAGGGCTTGATGCACCTTATGATTCCTCGGATATTAAAGAAATAAAGGCTTTGTGTTTGAAAAAAGGCCCTCCGGGGTTCGTTATTGCTGCCGACGGAGGATACGATCTCGTTGAATCCCTCGGCTTTTGCCCCAATGCCGTTATAGGGGATATGGACTCAATGCCGGATGAAAAAAGAAAAAGCCTGGAAAAACGTAACGTACCTGTTATTGTTTATCCGACTGAAAAGGATAAAACCGATTCTCATTTAGCCCTTGAATTTGCAAAAAATGCAGGATACAGCGAAATTATACTTGTCGGCGCGCTTGGCGGAAGACTTGATCACACTATTGCCAATATCTATATGATGGCTTCACATCTCCGTGATTCTGTATTATGTGAAGTCCGCCTTATAGGTGGAGGACATGAGGCTGTAATCTCGGAATCACAGACAACAATAACGGGAAAACCGGGGGAAATTGTATCATTGATACCTCTCACCCCTACTGTAGAAGGGATAACTATTACAGGATTTTACTACCCACTATATGATGCGGCTTTAAAATACGGCGAGACTGTCGGGGTAAGCAATTATCTTAAGGAAACTACCGCTTTTGTCTGTATACGAAGCGGTACATTGCTCATACTCCGCCACTACCGTTAAAAACTTAATGTGATTTATTTACTTTAATGCATTATATTGTTATTTGAAAGGCGGCTAATCCATTACTACCCTCTTTTTTGAGATTTCCGCCTTTTATGGCTTTCTTCTGGTCCGTTCCCGATATGTGTCAGTATGTTATAGGGCCTCTTTAGGGAAAGGTAATCCCAGAACCTATAGGAGGTGACTATTGTGGCTCGTCGAGGAAGAAATCGATTAATAGTACCCCAGGCAAGACAGGCTATGGACAAATTCAAACATGAAATTGCCAGTCAGATTGGGGTTGACATGAATCAGAATGGCGGATATCTGGGGCATTTGCCTTCCGCAGTGGTTGGACGTATTGGGGGCAACATGGTACGCAACATGATAGCTGCTGCTCAGAATTCCCTTGCCCAACAGGCTACGTCTGGGTTGACACAAAGCTTTTCCCAGGCCTTGTCAGGCAATAAAGTTAACCTCACCAGTGGTTATACCACTGAGACAGGCCTCCCACACGAGGTGGAAGTCAGTAAATCACACCTGAGTGGGCATACTGGAAATGTCTGAAAATGATGCAACCCATGTTAGGCTACAAACATTATTAAAGTAGCAGCCTAACTCACTAACCCGCAAGGCTAATCCCCCTGTGTTTAAACGTTTCTGAAACGTAAAGGCGGCCTTGCGGTACATACTGTCACCTGCATATAATCTACCATAGCGTTTTACAGACATGAAAGATCACTGAATTACCACAGGATTCCCCCAGTGGGAGATCCTTTTATTATGCGACAAAATAAAAATTTGAAATTCATCTGCAATCCGTGACAGTGAGGCTCCTATATTATCAAGTCTGCCCTCATCACACGTAACAAACGGATCATCAAAGATTAGTGGCAGATTAATATCGGCAGAAAGGAGATCTGCAATCGCAAGTCTCAGGGCTATATAAAGCTGATCCTGGGCACCTTTACTGAGCTGTGCAACATCACATGGTCTACCTTCCACATCCAGACTTATTTGGAAACTGTCATTTATTTTAACAGTTCGGTTGGCTACCCCCGTAATTTTCCTGAAATACTTCATTGTCGCCCCTTCCAGCCTGTCCCTATGAGATGTATGAAAATCACGTATTGCAGACTCTAGTTCAATAAAGGCCTCAGCCAATGCATCTGCTTGGAGGTTGATGTCCTTTTGCCTTTCTTCCATCCTTTTAAGTTCCAGTTCAGCCTGGGCAATGTTAAGGGGATTTTCGCGCTCAATTATCTCAAGTTCATACTTACATTGATTAACTGAATCTTGGAGTATGCTTACCTCCTTCTCCAATACCTGAATTTGGTCATCTAATAGTTGCATATACTTATCAATTTTATGGGGTTCCCCTGCAGCTTCCCGCCGGGGAAGACCCGGTTTTTCATTAATCAGATCTTGCCATTTAATATCAGCACCTGATGCCCTAGTTTGGCATTTTGTTACACAAAGACTTAATTCGTCGACAGATGATACATTATAATCGGCAAGGATTTTATTAAGGAGCATTTCCTTATTTTCTAAGGGTTTTTTCAAGTTACATAATTCAGTCCATCTAAGTTTAGCGTGTTTAGGACTCCCCCCGGCTTTATCCAGTATCAGGGATAGTGCTGATCCGGCTTTATTGAATTCCTGGGTTTTTTGTTCCAAATCCTGTTCAGTATCGTTCAGTCTTTTTTCTTGTTCATTTATCATGGCAGTGAGATTTTCTTCTGATTTCCGGAATTCCTCATATTTCTCAGCCTCATCTTGAATATCTGCCCACCACAAGTCTGTACACCTTTTCATAGATTCTATAAGATCCCTGACAGTATCAATGTAATCGCCTACCCCCGAGACTTTTAAAATCTCGGTAACTTCTTTCCATTCATCTGATAAATCCCGGGACAATACAGGACACGTTTCCACTGAACCCGGCCCGCACCCGAATTGTTGTTCAGCAAAAACGAAAGCCTTCTTAGCAACAGTATCCCTCCTAACTTTAACCTCTTTCCATCTGGCATAGGTATTGCTGACATTATCATACTTTTGGGTAAATGCCCTAAATCTTCCTAAGAATATATTGTATTCATTTTCAATCTGCAAAAACCTGGTTTTTACATCCTCAAGATATTTCTCTTCCGGGAGATTCCTCCTTTTTACATCAAGCAGTTCCCTGTCGTAATCCCGTGAATTTAACCTTTCCTGAAGTCCCCCAATTTCTGCTTCATTAAAAGAATCTATGTGAACTCCCAAAGATTCACCGATTTTTTCTATTTTTAATTCGCAATTAATCAGGTCAGACATAATCCTGATTTCATCCCTCTTGAGATTTCCATGTATAAACAGCCATAAAGGCGTAGCAGCAAACCACCCCAAACATCCCAAAGCAACCATAGCTGTTACGGGAATCCACGCATTGGTATTCATCCCACTGATTTTAAGACCGATCAGTACAAATCCTATTATCAAAGCAATACGTACCCAGATAGGCGCAGTTAATTTTATTCTTAAGGCCTTGGCCTTTTTTTGTAATTCATTCCTGGTACGCATAAGTTCAAGCCCCTTTTTAAGAGTGTCTGAAGCGTCACAAGGAAATGATTCTATGTCCCCATATTTCCCGTTATATTTTATACAGTCAGCATCAAATTCAAGAAAGGCAGTCTCCACATCTTTTAAATTATGCTTAGCCTCAGACAACTCCCGCTCTAATCGGGCAAGATCTGCATCATATGTAGCAAGCGCCTGTCGCACTTCTTCCCCTGCATTTTCTATTAAAGCTAATTCCCCTTTAAGGATCTCCTCACACTTTGCTTGTTCATCTAAATCCTTTTGAAATGCATCCCAGCCCTCTAATAACCTCGCTGCCGTCCTCCGTCCGGTTTTTATTTTCGCTGCCGGATTTTTACCCAGCTCTCCCCAGCATCTTAAAGATTTGGCGGATTCCCTGATTTCTTCCCTTTTAATTTTGCTATCATTTAATTGTTCTTTGATTTTTATAACATCTTCACTAAGGACGGAGATCCTTTGATCAAGAAGGATCAGGTGGTCCAAATCATCCTCAATGGTCCGGGGAGGATTGTTGTATTCAGGATAAAGCCTTTTTAGTTCGGCAGTCCCTGTAATAATTTTATTTCTGTAATCATTTGCAGTATCAAAGGCCTTTTGTGTCTTATTTAGGTTAAGTATGGCCTGATCGTATTCGGATCTCAGCCTTTTCCATTCATTAAAGGAACTCCGGGTTTCCTGTTTTTCCTTTAATTCCTTAGATTTTGCATCTAAATCTTCCATCAGCTTATTTAAATTTGCCCGCACTGTTTCAAGGGAATCAGCCACGTCTTTCGCTCTTTCAATTTCAGATTTGAGTTTCTCGATTCTAGCCTCTACAAGCTCTAATTCCCCGTCTCTTATCTGATCACGCGAACTGAACCCACGCTCGCGTGTAAATTTTGTCTGTTTTTTAAAATCCTCAAACAGAGCATCTTTGGCATTGGTGAAAGCAATTCCGGTCCCGGACAATAGTTCCTGAACACCTTCATCCAGATCTCTTTGTCCTTGTCCGTCCTTTTTGGTTGCTTCTGGAAGAGGTTGTGTTATGCAAAAAGTTGCTTCAAAGACTTCCCTAGATACTATTCCGAAAAGCTTTTTAAGCCAAGCCTCATATTCCAGGTTTTGCTTTCTGGCACCAGGGTTGTGTTCACCTGATACTAAATTTCTTTGCACATCATTCTCAAATACGGAAAGGGATATTTTGTGGCTTTCAAAATCTCGCCAAATACTGTATTTAACACTGTCAAATTGAAATTCAAGCTCACCCTCAAAGCGTGAGGGGCCGTACCAGTTTTTAAAGCGCGCCGTACCGAATTCCTGAGGATTATTTCTTGTGGGCAATCCAAAAATTGTGGCAACCAACCCACTCACTAACGTAGATTTACCTGTTTCATTTTTCGCAATAAGCATATTCATTCCGCAATTCAACAGGCATGTAACTGTATCCCGGTACGGCCCGAAACCTGAAAGTCTTATCTTCTTAAAGATAACAGTCGACACCTATCTCACCATCTTTCAAAGGCTGCTAAGCCCTTCCGCAATGCCAGCTCCAGGACTTCTTTTTCCCTATGGGAATTCGCTTTTTCTAATCTATCTAAAAGCCTTCTTACAAAACAACCCCGGATTGTCGATTCTTCTGAAAGTTTCATGATATCATCGGATCCTAGAAGAGTGCTTTCATCCTCAATCTCCAACAAAAGAAAGTGATCTTCCAGGAATGCCTCTAAGCGATCCTTCTCAACCTTAAAACCGGGGACGCCTTTTAAGATAACCTTCGCTACTGAACCGGGCTTAGTCCGCATTTTACATTCGGATACAACTTCTTCAAAATTTCCTTTCGCTGATATATCCACTTCAAGGGTGATATAGTCCCTTACTGAAATATCTATAAATTCTAGGCTCACTTTGAAACCCCCGCTACTTTTTCCATTTCCCCGTGGTTGAAATTGGGCCACAGTCATGTACCCGCATCCTATATCATTAAATCCTTTGGAATCTATTAAGCCGGGGTAAACCGCAAGTCCGGATCCGATCTTCACTTCCATGTGTTTATGGATATGACCGAGGGCTATATAGTCGTACCTTGCATTCTGAAGCAGTTCAGATTTTAGGGGTAGGCTGCGATCGGATACTCCTTCCCAATCCAATGAGCCATGGAATATACCAATATGCAAGCCCGGGCTCTCTTTCCTAGGGAAATTCGTAAGTTCATTTATCTTAGTAAGACCGCCTGTATATGCCAAGGAATATATAAAAACGGGGATACCGTTTACGGAAAAACAATCTACTAAATCCGGCATAGAATTTTGGACCAGGATTCCTGGCCATTTTCCTTCACTGCCGTATTCTCTGTATACAGAATTATGATATGTAATTTCATCATGATTGCCTGGGACTGTAATCGTCCTTATTCCGGCATTTTCCAATTGCCGTAGCTGGCTAAGGACATATTCCACTAACGTAGGTTTAGGAGTATGAGTCTCGAATAAATCCCCTGCAATAATCAAAAAATCGATTTTGTTCTTTGGATCAATTGCCCAATTAACTGCAGTCTCAAACACAGAATCCCTTTCTTTTCTGCGGATACTAACTTTGTCAGAAGAAAAGTTCTGATTATCAGGAACCCAACCCAGGTGAAGATCAGCTAAATGGAGACATCTAATCACGGATTTTCACTCCCTGATTTTGTAGATAAACCTATAATCTCTTAATACAAACACAATACACCTTTATTTTAGCATTAATGGAAGACACAGGGTAGTTAAATGACCTCTCGCCAGGCAAGTCCTAAGAAAATTAGTGCAGGATACATAATTATTAAAGCGGCTGAAACAATCCCGGAATCGTTTGTAACTAAAGAAACCCCCGATGCTACCAGGCATGCTGATAAACCCGCCTTAAAACCCGGGTAACGTGCAAATATTTTCCCGGCAAGGCCATGAGGGCGTATTCTCACAAAAACAAGGACGATAATAAACACTAAAAATGCCTTTGTCCAAATGGTGTGACGTATAAGCTTAAGATTCATGGATGCCTTACGGCGGGCTGTATCAAGGATTACCCGGATTCCGCTTTTATTCACATAAAGAAGTGTCCTCCCCCAATGTGAAAGTGGCCCGCATTTAAGATACGCATCAATAAGAGCCAATATAAGAATAATCAAAATACTGAGGCCGAACAAATTAACTCCTTGGGACCATGTAATGGATCTCCGGAAAAATAAAATATATGCTGTACCGAACCCTGCAACTGCAGTACATGTACCCCCAAGATTTGCGCCTACTCCAGGCAATGCAAGAACCGTTAACCCCAACAAAAAGGTGAAACCTATTATCCATTTAGCTTCGTGTTTATATGCCTTACGTGCCCATATCCCGGCATGGATGTTTATATAATCCAATAACAGTCCGAGCCCTGCTATTAAGGACCCAATCAAGACCCCCATATACTCATTTCCGATACCATAAAACCTTGCACCGACTATAGGATCATAACCAAGAATTGAATGCTTCATAAGTCCTGAACCAGCTAAAGCATCCAGGATCACCCCAGTGCCGGTTATTAGGCACACTACAATAAACCTGTGTTCAAAGGTCCTGAACCCTATTTCCAAAACAATTAATATAAAAATTAGAATTATAATTGTAAGGATTCCTACAGGAATTGAAAAAAACAAATGTACAGGATTTGCTAAAAATGTAGGAAAATCCACCTGGAAGGGAAAAAGCAAAGTAGGTAAAACCAACCATAAAAAGGGTACCGATCCGAGTGCGAGTAAAATATAACTGGCTACGCTTAAAATTTTTCGATCTTCCCCTTTGACTTTCCCCGCCCCCGTCTTTACCCTCATCCTACTTTTTATGTTTGCTTTTATAGTAATAAAAAAAGGAATACCTAAAACAAAAATTACTAACAAAGAAATGTATGTTTTCAAATAGATTCCCCGAATACTTGAAATGTACGATATCCTTTGGAGAAGCCTTTCTGTATTTTGAATGGATAAAAAATCAGGATTACATACCATAAAAGATCCTAGTATCCATGGGGGTTTTTCTACCCCGAGGATCCCCAAAACAGTAGCTGCAATATCCATGTTAGTGACAAGCCCATGTCTTCTCGTCGATTGGGAAGTTAGCATACCTCCGGTGAATCCTTGACCCGCTATTACCATAGGTGTTAGGAGGTGGCCTGCTTTAATCCCATCCTGATCCGGCGTTGGAACAACCACCATAACAACGGAATTTTTAAGATCAGTAGACTCAAGAATATCGCCGATAAGAGTATCTACTAATATCAATGCCTTCCGTCTTGCTGAAGAATATGCTCCCATAGTAATAGCTCCGGAGCGCCGAAATTTTTCGATTCTGGCTGTATCCCCTGATTCAATAATGATAAGATCAGCTTTTCGAACATTTCTACCCCCAAAGCCCAAGGCATACCGGGTTTTCTCAGATAAATACCGGGTGTTTGAAATTAAACCGCCTGGAAAATCAGGTTTTTTAATGGTCGCAAAATATCCAATATCACCTATATCTACAAAACCCTTGCTGTCCATGGCAATAGATACTGCATACCTACAGGGGTCACTTAGTGTATCAGAATTTCCAAAAACCGCTGTTCTTTTCCCCGCCCTGCTCAAAGCCTCTCCAAGTGCCCCAGGTATGGTCTCATATAAAAGATCTGCATTAGCCTTGATAATAGAGGCTATGTAGGGATGTACTACACTCCCCTTAGGAGGTTCAGGCTCATTTGTATTACGCACGTAAACTTCGGAGGCTTTCACCCCCATGAAGTCTTCATCAACATTAAAGGCATGACCCGTTTGATTTGAACCCTGACCCCGGGATCCTGCACCTATAGTAATATAGGCATGATCAGGCTGCTGACTTTTGGCTGTCCGGCCGTTCATTAAGCCAATCGCGCCTTCTTTGGCTAATTTAGTGAGGTTTGGCATCATGTTACAATTAATATCCTTGAGGGACAACGAATCAACAATTATCATAATAACTACATCTGCAGTGGGATCTTTATCCCCCGCTTTCACCGGATACGTCACATCCCTCATAGATAGACTAGATGTTCCCAATATTGCAACGGAAAAGAACAAACTAATTTTACATATACATCTGATTAGTCTTTTCACAGGTGAGGAACTCTTAGATCCGGTCAAGCCCGGGCCTCCTTCGATGCTTTTGATCCTTCCCGGGTATCTTGCGTTCCAAGACGTTAAGATATGCCTTATTGCAAGGTGTGATGTGGGGGATTATCGTTTTTCATCGGATATATAAGCCTATTGACTGCCACAGCTATAACAATTCCAATAACTGTATCTATAACCCTGTCGAAAGCATATAAGTAAGGTGATTTACCGTCGGCACCCACTATAATGGCAAGAAATACTATACTCGATATTACTATAGCATCACTTTTATTCACAAGGTTACATAAATATATCACAACAAAAATCCCAAGTGCCGCAACGACAGATGCGGTAGGCAATACCTCCAGCAATCTGTTTTTAATCAATAAGAATATAAGCCCGATCCCGCCCCCTAAAAGAGTCCCTATAAGTCTGTCTATTCCTTTTTTATACGAGTAGTACACTGTTTGCTTCATGCAAATAATAGTAGCTGAACAGGCAATTAAGGGATCGGCTCTCCCTGTAAGTTCAAAAACTAATATACATAAGAATACTGATAATGCAGTCTTCATATTTCTAAGTCCTGGTTTTGGTAAGCTGATCTTTTTGTTCAGTGGCATAAAATTATTCATCCTAGAAATTATACTGGGTTCTGCCTTCAAGCGTACCCTTTATTTCTATTATAAAGGGTCTCCACGCCAAGGCAACTGTCTGTCCCCGGAATCACTGGGAATCCTTGTTTAACTTCCCGGAACATTCAATTATCCAAGATAGGCTTTAACAACTGAATCGTTTTCTATGAAATCAGCCGGTACACCTGAAGTAACAATATGCCCTGAGCGAAGAACATATACCCGGTCAGCTATACTGAGAGCAGCCTGTGCATTTTGTTCAACAAGAAGCACTGTCATTCCCTTCTGATTAATATCCGAAATCGCCTCCATCATTTTATCAACTAAAACAGGTGCAAGCCCCATTGATGGTTCATCCATAAGTATAAGCCTAGGCTCCCCTATCAACGCCCGGGATATTGCCAGCATTTGTTGTTCCCCGCCGGATAACGTACCTGCAAGCTGATTTTGTCGTTG
>JAAZLO010000065.1 GCA_012689375.1 Bacillota bacterium
AAGTTTGCCGCCAGCTTCCTTCAGATTCCTCGTCACCAAGGATACCCTTGCTTTTGGCTATGTGCTTGGCACTATCAACCCGCACTCGGGACTTGCACCCGTTAGACTGCGCCCATGCCGGGCGCACTATGAAAAAATCTAAGGATACCTGTGGGATCCTTAGATTAAATGATATAACCAGGCCCGGATGTAACCCGGCTTATTCAGTGTGAATTGATTTTTTTAGTTTACTATAGTTGGCATCTGCAATTCCCTGTTGTAGTTTGCTAATTGAAACACCCGGGCCTTCCTAACAAAAACGATCTAACCGATATTAAATTTGTTAGTTTTTATCTCTTCTTGCAAGATAGCTTTCCAGCCCCTTAACAAATACAGGATATTCCTTCCAGCTATGTTCCGGTTTATATCCTGTGTGGTCCGAAAGCTTCTCAATGGACCAAAGCGGTAACGACGGGTCTTTGAGATACTTACCTATATTTCGGAACTCAGTAATATCAGGGTAGATATCAGATACCCATACCCGCCAGTCTCCGCCGGGACAATCGGCAGCACCGACATTTACTATTCCTAACTCTGTTTTGTGTTGTAGAGAAAGATAAATTGCTTGCACTACATCCCTTACATCAACATATTGCCATCTTAAATCCAGATATTCAAGGTTATTGTCCATTTCTTCAAGGAAGAGCTCGCCCAGCCATTCATCAGTCGGCCCATGATTAGGAAGCCATATCGTGGCAAGCCGCAAACCCGTCAATTCCAATCCATATCTGTCAGCATAGGCCTTGGCAGTCAATTCATTCACCAGTTTACTTAGCCCATACATATCATCAGGCATATCACAGTAATCTTCATCTACAGGGAAATATTTGGGTATGCGTCGTTCGCTCCAGAAAATGAAAGAATCTGCACAAATGCTGCTTGCATATACCACTCTTTTAACTTTAGCTCGGACAGCCGCTTCAAAGACAACCTGTGTGCCTAAGATGTTTATACGCCCAAAATCAACGTTTCGTTCCGGGAAGTACACAGGAATAGCCGCAAGGTGTATAATGGCTTGGCACCCCTGGGCAGATTTAACTAAATTATCTAGATCAAGAATATCACCCTGTACCCATTTTACGCCCGGGGTGGGTGCCCCTTCCACAACATCATATGCAACAACCTCTACGCCGGGAGTAAGTTTCTCAATAAGATATTTACCGACTCCGCCTGCAGCGCCTGTTATAAGAACTCGCATTGGCTTCTCTCCTTTTTGCTTTATTTTAATCCTGTAAGCTTCCGGCAGCGAACAAAAGTCCAATTATCCAAACAGATGATTAGATTTGATCAGGTTGGGCGCACAAACTTCATATGGTACACACGGTTTATGTGCGCCCAATCCCTACTGTCTCACGAACTAGCTTGTAATCCGGTTTATACCTGTCTTATCCGCTGGTGACATCTTATCTCTCATCGTCTACAGTAACTGCTTTAATCCCTAAGAATTCGGTAAGGAATTTCAGTTCCAGATCTACTTCAGCATAAGTGAGTGCTATATGATGTTCGACTGCATTTTTTATTAACGTATCGATTACACGTTCGATGGGCGCCTCTGTTCTGATATAAGCGTTGTTCCCTTCCCCCTTAGGACCGGAGACACCCTCACCCCTTCCTATAAAGAAACTAAATTCTCCATTAAGGGGCCGTGTCAATTTAGCTAATGTCAATTTACCTTCTTTAAGGGTACTGGTTACCGTGACTCCGGGTATATCCAGGCATGTTTTCTGGACAACCGGGGGCGTCCCTGCAAGGCAAGTGGCTGCTGCTCCGGTATGCCATAGGTGTAGTAAGTTTTTCTGCAGATCGAACCCTGCAGTGTCCCCTACAAATGTAGCAGTACCGGAGAGGCTTCTTAAAGCCAATTGAGTTGTAGCGGAAAGAATATCTGCCTCACATGTGGTAATTATACCCTCATCCTCCAGCCTTGATAAGGCGTAACAAGGTGATGTCCCAAGAACTTCAGGCATGTCTGGCCAGCACCTGGGAGCCACAGCCTTTAGATTCATGTCGTCTACAAGGCCACGTATGGCATAATAGACCGATACGGCAAGGGGGAGGCCGGGGTAACCTTTACATGTAAGCGTGGGTATCCCATTTATATCTTCTTCGATTTTCTTGGTTATATTCGGATCATCCATCTGCTTTTTAGCCAGGTGCATTACCTCTGCCAAGCCTATATGCATAACTTGTGGTCCTAAGCGCTGCAATTCAGACTCGTCACAGAGCATGCTTACCATACCCGGACACGAATGTCCGATTAGGCCGATTCTGGCACCCTGTAGATCCATTACACAATTCGCAGCTTTAACACTTGCATCCAGCCGTCTCCAAAAACGCTCATCTGACATACTTCCAACAACCGGCACAAAGTTAATCCGCATCCGAGCCAGGTTTGAAGAGGTGGCCATAACCCCTGAAATTGATATTAGATCAGCGGGTCCGTCAAAACCAACAACTATCAATGGTACAGAACCCACCCCGCGTACCAGGTGCATCACCTGCTCTTCATTAGTCCATGAACAGCATACAATCATGCATGGCTTGGCTTCATGTTTAACTTTTGCAGTTGCACGCTCGAAGTCGTCGTAGGAAATAATTAAACCGTCTCCTATGTCTTTAACATCGATTCCATGTTTCGCTGCCCCGTCAAGAAAAGATTTACGCAAGTCTGCCATCATTTCTTCGACGAACGCATCACCACCGATAAAGAGGGCATTCATTTTATGCTAGAATCTCCTTTCTATTATCCTTGCTGCGCGTTCAGTGGCTTCTAAGATTGTACCAACTTTATAACAATCACCGATACGATAGAGCTCTCTACCGGTTCCCTGTAGCTCATCAAAGAGCGCCCTATCAGATTCGACACCGACAGCAACTACTAGGTTTGTATAGGGAACTTCTACTGAATTGCCTGTTAAGAGATCCAGACAATCAACCTTATCTTTGCATATAGTGACAACCTTTGTGTTAAGGTGTACTGTCACACCATGTTTACTGAATTCACCTAGGAGGAACTGCTGAATAGACGGATCTTCACCTGCGGCAATAACATCCGTCATTTCAATGAGGGTAACCTTTACATCCTTACGTGCAAGGAATACAGCTAATTCAGCACCGGTTGCTCCTCCGCCTATTACAACAGCCGAACCCTTAGGTGTTACCTTACCTTCAAGTACATCTTTATAGGTTACAAATTCCCCGCCTTCAGGATGTTCAAAGGGTACGCTGGGCTGTCCCCCTGTAGCAATTACAACTACATCAGGGTTAACTTCTTCTACAAGTTCCTTCGTTACCCGCCGGTTAAAGTTTAGTGTAATACCATTCTTATTAATCATGTGTCCATACCACTTAACAATTTTGCCTACTTCCGCTTTAAAATCGGGAATTTGGGCAAGGTTAAGCTGACCGCCTACGTTGGATGTAGCTTCATATATCTCTACTTCATGACCTCTTTCTTTTGCCCGAAGAGCAAATTCCACTCCTCCTGGACCTGCTCCGACAACCATTACCTTCCGCGCTTCAGCCGGCGCTTTTACACCAATTGTAGTAAGCTCACGTCCAAGATCCGGATTGACATTACAGCGCATAGACAGATCACGGTCAATACGGAAAATGCATCCATGGTTACAACCTATACACGGACGGATATCTTCTTCTTTACCGCTCTGTGCCTTATTTGCCCATTCAGGATCGGCAAGCAAAGCGCGGCCAAGGGCTACAAAATCTGTCTTTCCGTCAGCAATTGCTTTATCTGCAAAAGCAGGTTCGGTGAAACGACCAACGGCTATCACCGGAATTGTCAGGGCCTTTTTAATCGGCTGCACATCATCAAGTCTTACACCCTGCGGGAACATCATAGGCGGGAATGTCAGGGATGAGGCTTCATAAGTGCCTGCTGACAAGTGTATTACATCTGCTCCGGCTTCTTCGAACATAACAGCAAGTTCCGCTGCCTCTTCCGGTTCTAAGCCGCCCGGAATTCCGTCTCTACAATTCATTCTTACGGATATTGGGTAATCTCCAAGGCGATCCTTTATAGCCTTAATAATATCTACAACTACTCTTCCTCTGTTTGCAGTAGAGCCACCGTACCGATCCCCACGCATATTGAGGGCAGGTGACAGAAATGAAGATAAAAGATATCCGTTACAAGCGTGTATTTCCACGCCGTCGCATTCAGCGGTATGTGCACGCTCAGCGGCATCACCGAAGGCATGAACGAGTTCCTGGATTTCCGCGATACTGAGTTCGACAGGTATCGTTCCCGAATCATCCCATGCAATTGCTGAGGATGATATTAATGGTATTCCTTGGCTTCCGCCTAATGTTGTTTGTCTCCCTGCATGACATATCTGCATAATTATTGCTGCATCCCACAAATGCACCTCTTGGACGGTCTCATTCAACGCAGCTGTGAATCTATTTTGATCAAGGCGGGCTGCTTTAGAGCCAACAGCACCACGTGGATAGTCGACAGTAGCGTTATCACAAATTATCAGTCCTACACCACCTGCGGCACGAGCACCAAGATAGAAACAATGCTGTTCATTGAAGGCCCCTTCCTCTGTTCGGAAAATCGAATCAATTGGTGCCATTACAACTCTGTTCCTTAATTTCAAGGTACCGATTTGGCCTGGAGAAAATAGATTATCGTATTTTTTACCCATCATTACTGCCTCCTTATTTTTGTAAAAGAATCTTAGTCTAAATATTGTTTTTTATTATTCTCATACTTAAAGAACCACTGGGGAATTATAAATATCGATATTCATACCCTCCATTATTTTGATTTCATGGAAACGCCCTTAAATTGCCTTACGCAGTTGATAACTGCCTCTTCGATGGGAATCCTTTCAATACTGGAAGCACCTACATATCCTACTGCAGTAGTACGGGCATATAGGCACTCCGTGTCTTCAGGTTTTACAAATGGGCCGCCATGTGCAAGGCATATAGCGTCAGGGTTCTCAGCTTTTACAATGTCTATTATGCTTTGGACCTCATCGCAAGCCTCTTCAAGAGTCAGTACGTTTTTATTCCCGACAAGGCCCCCGGCGGTCCACCCTACGTGAGCAATCACTAAATCTACAGCGCTTGCAAATAATTTCGCCTCTTCAGGCCTGTACACATAAGTCATTGTAAGAATGTCCCTGCTTTTGAGCTCTCTCATTATCCTTGCTTCAATTTCTACTTCCTCTTCATAACCGTTAAGCCATTCTCGGCCGTAAAGCCCAACAGATGGATAGTTAATAATACCGGAAAACCCCATATCTATCAGACTGTCAACAAGTTCATGTATATCCCTTGTAGGATCAGTAGCCTGTATACCGGCAATTACCGGGGCGTTTTTAACTACGAACAGCACCTCCTTCCCAAGGTCCTTTACAAGGGCATTCGCATCGCCAATTAATGAAGTCTTTAAACCAAGCCGTCGCGATTTGCCACTGGAATACACAACAATAAAATCAACACCACCGATATCTTCACATTTTGCAACCAAGCCAAATCCTGCCCCGGCACCTATAATTGGTTTTCCGTCTTCTACAGTCTTTCTCAGACGCTGTAACACTTCAGCCCTACCATATCTAGCAGCCAATTTTGACTACCTCCTCCCAAACAGTCTCCGTCTAGTTTTATTTGTTATGGTCATTTCGCAATTTCTAAAAATTCCTTGACAGCCCGGACTGCAAATACTTCATCATTAATATGAGCATCACACTCTATTATAGGAATTTTGCAGTCAATCCCATTATTCAAACCTTCAAGAAAGGCATTGTCAGCTGCCTTATCAAAGAACTCCCCGCCCTCTTGATCATATTTAGAAAACCCTCTTTTTGGTATTATCACCCGTACCGGCCCTTTGGATCTACAAAGTTTTTCACAGACAACAGCACCAAGCTTCCTGTTTTCTTCAACATTGGTACGCATCAAAGTAACTGAAGGAGTATGTTCATAGAAAAGCCGATCTTTGAAGCGGGAGGGGATAGACGATTTTGGACCAAAATTCACCATATCCAGTGCCCCTGGAACAATTACTTGTGGTATACCCCTAGCACCGGCGGCCTCCATTCGATCCGGTCCTGCACTTAATACTCCGCCAACCAATTCATCAGCAAGTTCCGTTATCGTTAAATCAAGGACTCCGTCAATCAGGCCTTCACGGATTAATCGCTCCATTGCCATACCACCGATTCCGCTTGCAGAAAACACCAAGACATCATATCCATAGCCTTTCAGGAGTTTTTCACACATCATGGTTGCCGGAGTAGTCACTCCGAAAGCAGTAATTGCCACAACCTTGCTATCTAAATTTTCAGCTGCACATATATCCAATTCAAGGGGGCCGATTGCTGCCCCGACCGCTGTATTAAAAATAGAACGGCTAACCCTGTTCACACCCATAATATCTATAACAGAATGAATTAAAATCATATCCGATGTCTCTACATACATACGTGTCTCCCCTGATGCAATTGGGCTCGCAAGAACTTTTGGAACCCCCAGGGGTAGTGAGATTAAGCCCGGACTGATAATAGCGCAATTAGTTGCCCCTCCGATACCAATCGCAGCACTGAACTTGCCAGATTTATAGAGATCGACAAGGAGACCTTTTAAACCCGCTGCCATAGCAGCAATAGCATCTATGCGGGATAGGCTCTGAACTTTTTCTATAGACATCCCAGCCATGTCTGCTATTTGTTCCCTGGTAAAGTCAGGTTGTACGCCTGGTTTACCAAGGATTCCGACGTCTATAACGATAGCATTGTATCCTTGTCGTTTTATGAGGTCACGAATGTATATAACTTCCTCTGTTTTCGTATCCAGTGTAGCAATAACAGCAACTGCCTTGTTTTGTGTTTTCTCGCACAATGTACATCTCACCCCCGCCTAAGCAGCCGGTATTCGGTTCTCACAAATTCAAATCGTGAGGTTTGGACCAACTGCAATGGTTTATTAAATTCAACAGACTGATCTACATAATCCATCCTATGGTCCATATCTTTTTGCGGAAATATTCCCTGTATATATATCCTGGCCGTTATATTCAACCGTTATTTTAACCCGTAACTCCCGGTTTACTTCAGATTGAATTAAGAGGGTACGTTACTACGGCCGGATTTCCACACCGGATGAATAATGAAGATATGAGGCCGGGCAAACATAGACAACGCACAATACGTCCTGTGTCCTATGAGATATGAAGTAATTAGTTTCCGCAGTAACCATTAATACATCCATTTTTGATGCCTTCATTAAATCCCCGGATTTAATCCGCCTGATTGTCATATTCCTCCCATAAAGATACTGAATATTGCCCTTTTACCTCTTCTTCTTTAGTTTACTTCCTTATACCAGTGTTCCCTGTGATTCTTATACTTTGGTGCTCCGCTTTTCAAACCATGGATTACAGGCCTACAACTACATACCTAAGTAAGCTTGCCGCACGTGATCGTTATTTGTTAATTCTTTACTGGTACCTTCCAGCACAATTTGGCCTGTCTCTATAACATAGCCCCGCTTTGCCAATGGGAGAACAACATTAACGTTCTGCTCGGCAACTAATATAGGGATGCCTTGACGGCTGATGGCTGCAATAGCATCAAATAACATATACGTTACTTTCGGAGCGAGACCAAATGACGGTTCATCAAGCATAAGTAAGGACGGGGCAGACATTAATCCCCTGCCAAGAGCAAGCATCTGCTGCTCCCCGCCACTGAGTGTCCCGGCAACTTGATTAGCCCTTTCTTTTAAAATAGGGAAAAGTTCAAATACAAGTTCCAGCTCCTTTTCTTTCCTTCCCCTGGCCCTACGGGAATATGCACCGAGCTGAAGGTTTTCCAATACTGTCATCAGGGGAAAAAGCTGGCGGTTTTCAGGCACTTGAATGAGCCCTAATTCAGCTATATCCCAAGGAGTGAGCCCATCAATCCTTTCATTTTTGAAGAGTATCTGACCGTTTTGGATAGGTACTATACCACTGATTGCCCTGAGCAAGGAACTCTTTCCTCCGCCGTTTGAACCCAGTAAGAATACTATTTCATTTTCTCCAACGTTAAGATCTACCTCTTTTATTGCTTGGACATCACCGTAGTAAATATCTACTTCTGTTATCTGGAGCATTCCTATAATCCCCCCAAAATCCTAAGGGCTTTTCTGTCTAATTGTCAGACCCCCATGCAGCTTTCTGTGATTCCTCAAGTGTAACACCTAAATAGGCCTCAACAACATCATCATCAGCTACAACATCAGCCGGCGTTCCCTCACAAAGTTTCCTCCCATGATGTAAGACCATTATTCTGTTACTTAATTTCATTACGGCCCTCATTCGATGCTCTATAATTGCAAGGGTAATTCCCTGGGAGGATAAACCCCTTAAGATTTCCACCACCTCATCTATTTCTTCAGGCTTAAGGCCCGCCATAATTTCATCAACCAGTATTAACTTCGGATCCCCAGCCAATACACGCGCCAATTCTAGTTGTTTTTGTTCAAGCACATTAATCTGGCCCGGCAATAAATTATAACGGTTAGGGCTAAAGCCAACTCTCTCCAGGGCTTCTTTCGCAAGGCGTCCTGCCTTGAAACGATCGCTGGTCAACCCGAAGGCACCAACTTTCACATTATCTACGATTGTCATATTCCGGAGAGGTTTCAGATGTTGGAAGATCCGCCCAATACCGGCCTCGAATACTTTATGCGGCCCCTTTCCTGTAATTGGTGACCCCAAAAACTTAATTGTTCCTGAATCCGGCTTGATAAACCCGTTTATAACATTAAACAGCGTTGATTTACCGGCCCCGTTCGGCCCGATAATTCCGAGAATTTCTCCGTTATAGACGTCGAATGTAACGTCATACAATGCCTGCAATCCCCCGAACTTCTTGCTTATACCGGCTACACACAATAACTTATCGGCTTTTTCCTGTACCGGACTTTTAGGTTGAGTCACTTCTATACGGCAATCATCGTCAGGATTTTGCACTTCCATATTACTTTCCTTTAGTACCTTTTCCAGTACCTCATCTTGAACTTTATAAGCGGGATTCTCGCATGAGGCATTGATCTTCGCATTTTCAGCTTTAACATACTTATTATGCTTAGCAGCCCTCCGCCTATGCCATGCAAGTGAAACCAAACCCTCAGGAAGGCGAAGTATTATGATAATCAGTACAACACCAAATATTAATTGGTTAAGACCGGCAATCCTTCCACCGAATTGAACCCTTAAGAATTCACTGATCGGTGTAAGAAGAAAAGCACCGATGAGCGGCCCGGCAACAGTTCCTATTCCACCCACAATAGTAAATAGAAACATTTCTATGGACCTTAGGGCGGAAAATGCAAAGTCAGGGCTAACCTGCCTAATATGACCGGTAGCTATTGCACTTGCAATTGCAGTAATTATTGCACTAATGGTTAATGCCCGTATTTTGTATGCCTGTACATTTACCCCTGAAGCGCTCGCAGCTGCCTCATCTTCACGAAGTGCCATGAAATAATAACCGGTTTTAGAATTCTTTATCCATATAGATAAAAGCGTCACTGCTATTAATACCATTGCACCAATAATGGAATACCAGACCGGATTATCAAAGGCTAAGTTTATGATGCCTAATTCCCGTCCAAGGGAGACACCTGACCACCCTCCGGTTATGTTCCTAAAATATGGCGTTGAATGATAAAATATAAGGAGTGCCGCAGATGTTGCAAGTGTAAAAAACATATCCTGCAACCTAAGTAACAAACGACCCAGCGTTTGACATACCGCTATAACCAATACAATGCCTATAATTACCCCAATTAACGGTGGTATTCCGTAATGTTTTGACATGAGGGAAATCGTATATGCACTGACACCGAAGAAGATAGAATGACCGATGGAAAAAACACCTGCAAACCCGCCTGCTATATTCCATGCAACTGAGAGAATAGCCTGCATATAAACTAAGAATACAATATCCTGAAAGTACGGTGAACTAATGAGCAGAGGCACTACTAACAATGCTGCAAATAATACTATCCATGGTGCTTTTTTAGCGTCTTGTCCCATACGATGACCCCCTCTGCAGGCAACGTTCTAATCCACTCTTCCAAATATCTTCGCCTCTTTCATCACTACATTTCCTTGTATTAATACCGACAATCAACTGACTAACCCCTCTTAGACCCAAAAAGACCGGTTGGCCTCACGAGTAATATTATGAGAAGAACAGCATACATCACTGCATCCTTAATATGAATCGTCCAATAAAATGATGCCAGGGCTTCTACGAGCGCCATTATAAATGCAGCAACAACAGTTCCTGTTAAACTGCGCACCCCACCAAAAACAACAATTAGAAATGCCAGTGATGAAAATGTTTGACCAATGGCAAAGGTGGTAGCATATATCGGGCTCATTATTACACCTGCCCCGGCGGTACAGGCTATTCCTATACCAAATGCAAGTCCATATATTTGTTTTGTATTTACCCCCGCTAGTTGAGCAGAGATAGCATTCTGGGATACAGCTCTGATAGCTTTGCCGACATATGTCTTCTGAAGCAGATAGAACAACAAACCCAGAGCCACAAGGGCTATAATGAAGGATACAATATGTGTAGTTGGAATATAGATGTTTTTAAATTGAATTACACTTTTTGCGAAGTTCGCCCTTACTGTCCTCACGGATGGCCCCCAAGCAATAAGACTGGCGTTCATCATAATTAATGAAAGCCCTTTTGTTGAACATATTTGGGCCACGAAAGGTTTATCAATTATTGGCCTAATTAATAACCGTTCAATAAGTACCCCTAACAGAAAGAAAACAGGAACAACAATTAGCAAGCTTACATAGGGGCTCATTCCCGAAAGCGTAGTGAGCCAATACGCTGAAAACAGTGATAACATAAGGAATTCACCATGGGCGAAATTTACAATGTTTAGTACACCAAATATCAGAGTCAGCCCGATTGTCATCAAAGCATATATACTTCCGTTACAAATAGCCAGGGTTATTATCTGTGCTAACATTTCAAGCGCTAATCCTCCTTAGTTCACCTCAGAAAGACTAGATGGCAAAGGCTCCGGCCGTAAGGGTGCACCCGGTTCCGTTGGCTTAACAAAGGCGCAGGGTGCACCGATTATCATACAGGATATGAAATTCCCGGCCAGAGCAAGGGGGCAAAATGCCCCCTGAGCTCTTATACAGCTCCTATACCTCTACCTTTTCTCACTCCAGTTCGGAATCGGAATTGCAAGTTCTTTACCTGGAACTGCGAAGGGATATACCTGCCACAATTCACCATCGAAAACCTGCGTTCCGACAAAGAACGATCTCATATTCTGGCCAACCATACCCTTCCAAGGCTCCTCGGCGGTGGAGAACTTACACCCCCACCCAATTCCAATTTCACCTTCCGGAATATCAGTCGCTGCAATAGCATCCCTGATTGATTCTGCAGAATCCAAGTCTTCGGTTCTTTGGAGTGCATCCAAGAGGAACATTATTCCGTTGTAGGCAGACAAATAGTGTGGTGTTTCGATTTCTTCTTTATAAGTCTCCCTGTAGACCTTAATAAGCTTAGGAACATCACGTGCAAAGTCTTCAGGCGCATTTTCAGGTGGGTAGTTGCTGGCAAGTAATCCTTCAGCCCCATTTACACCCAGTGTTTCAACTGTCTGTAACGTTCCTTCAAACGCACCTGTTCCTATAAATACTGCAGGGTTAAAATCGTACTTTTCTGCCGCCTCGTAGAACAGGATAGCGCCTTCACGGAAGTGCCCGGAAAACACAGCGTTTACGCCTGCTGATTTCAGCTTTAAGATAACCGGCGTCATATCGCGGACTTCTTCGCCACTGTAGTACTCTTCAACTACTATCGGTATACCTGCTTCCCTCAGAACCCTTGAACAATTCTCTCCCATGGTTGCACCCCATGAATCATCACGGTATACCAGGCCCGCCTTAACATCAGCAACTTCAAGACCTAGGGGCCCCATCATTGAGTCAATAAACCATTCAGCTTGGAATGCACCTTCATCAGGGGAAACAGGACAAGTCCTAAACACCCATGGCGATCCCAGTTCTGTGAGTTCAGGTCCCCCTGTCAAAGTAAGATATAAAACAACCTTGTTTCTTTCAGCAATTGGTACAATAGCCTTATCCCAGCTATCCACAGAGGAGCCTATTAACACATTACAGCCCTCTTTAATGAGCCGCCTTGCTTCACTTTGCATCTCTTCAATACTAGTCACATCTGCTACGATAAGTTCCACCGGCCTACCCTGTATGGGCCCAACCTCATTAATAGCAACCTCAAAACCACGCTTTTCCATTAGGGCTAATACAGGTTCTACTGCGCTTAAGTGTAACATTGCTCCAATCTTAATTGGTTTCTGAGCTGTTACTGCACTGGATGAAAATCCTAGACACATTGTAAGTAAGATTACTCCGGCAAGTAATATTCGAGTAATTGTACAATCTTTCCGGTTTCTAGTAGACATTAAATAGCCGCCCCTTTCTGTTGACTTTGCCTAAGTAGGCCCGCCTTCGATGCGACCCTGTTAATATTCCCCCGTCTTACTGACAAGACCCAAAACCATTCAGAGTCAAATAATCAACCAAAACCTGTGTCTTCCGCCCTTCAATACTATTCCCTCTGTTAAATCACCACCTTTTTACACTTCTTTATTCACTTAATTGCCATCCTTGTATAAGTTGCAAAATACGTACCAGAACATTATTCCCTGAAAACATTAAGGTGATTTGATTTGGTTATCCTGACAGGAGGACCTTTGTGAAAGCTATTCATAACCTGAAAGGCAAAAACAAAGGATATGTACCCGCAGGAAATTACATCGTATTTTGCAACTCGCAATTGCATTTTGCTATTGACGGCAACCATGATTCCGATATCAAAGGAGTTGCTAAGATTTAATCAGATGTCACGATTGTATAATCTATAATAATCGTAATCAAATGTAAAGCGATGAAACTGCCCTAAAAACGAAGAATAAGACACTGTAGGGGAATAACAACAATTTCTTCGACAAATAACTAGAATTTCAGACAAAAACACTTTATAATTCTCCTTTTTAT
>JAAZLO010000066.1 GCA_012689375.1 Bacillota bacterium
ATCCACGTGCCCGCCGTAGCTTAGTCCGGGAAGCTATCGATTTTACAGGGCTTAACGATTTTCGCAAGTCCTACCCTAAAAAGCTTTCAGGGGGATTATTGCGCAGGCTGAATATTGCATGTGGAATAGCTCACAAGCCCACCCTTCTTATCCTTGACGAACCTACAGTTGGGGTGGATCCCCAAAGCAGGAACAACATTCTCGAAGGTATTCGTGGACTTAATAGGGGAGGCACCACAGTAGTATATACCTCGCATTATATGGAAGAAGTTGAACAGCTATGTACTGAAATTGTGATCATGGATAAAGGGAAGACTCTAGTTACTGGTACTACAGAGCAACTTAAAGCAATGGTTACTAATGGGGAAACTATCAATATAGAAATGTATGCGTTTGATTCCGATAACCTCAATCGGATTAAGGGATTACCCCATGTTACCAAGGCACACTATTCCGATAATCACCTATCAGTACATTATGACGGCGGTGGACACAATCTCCTGGACCTTCTTGATTATCTGAAGGCTCAGGGTATTACATTTAATAAAGTTTTCTCACAACAACCCACTTTAAACGATGTTTTTCTCGAAATTACCGGGCGGCATCTTAGGGACTGAGAGAGGTGAGAATATGTTTTGGCATGTATTCCTTTATCGTTTTAAATGTTTATTCCGTGACAAGGAAACAGTCTTTTGGACTCTAATTTTCCCGATTTTGCTAGCAACACTGTTCTATCTTGCCTTCGGTCATCTCACAATCGAGAAGGAGAAGTTTAATCCTATTGTAGCCGCAGTTGTGAATAATGGGGCCTATCAGGGGAATATCCCTTTTAAAAGAATGATGGAGTCATTATCAGAAGAGGGTGATTCTCAGGTACTCACCTTAATTTTGACCAATAAGGAAGAGGCCGAGGCATTACTCAAGGAAGGTGCTGTTTCTGGGGTTATCACAGTTTCCGATACAATAGGACTCACAGTAAAGGAATCAGGTATTAACCAGAGTATACTGAAGGCGATTTTAGATGATTATGGTCAGACCGCTAAAGTGATTACAAGTATACTTTCAGAAAACCCGGAGGCAGCCGCTTTTTTCTTTGAAGAATTAGGGAATCAAAGGAATTATACAGAGCAAGCATCATTTTCCGGTGCGGCCCCTGAAACTAATGTAGCCTACTTTTATGCCTTGATTGCTATGGCTTGTATGTACAGTGCATTTTGGGGTTTACGCAATATTATTGATATCCAACCTGATTTATCTGCAACAGGAGCACGCCGTAGCCTGGCGCCTACACACAAGATCAAGGTGATATTAGCTGATGGTTTAGCAGCCCTTTCCATAAGTTTTGCTGAGATAGTAATCCTCCTTGTATTTCTAAGATTAGTGTTGGGCATAAGTTTTGGAGATTGTTTTAGATTTATATTACTTACATGTTTCATAGGGTGTATAGCGGGGGTTTCCTTCGGTAACTTCATCGGGACAGTTATTCGGGGGAATGAGAGCCTGAAAAACGGGATTCTTATTGGAGCGAGTATGGCTATGAGTTTTTTAGCCGGGCTAATGTGGGTCGATATGAAAAACATTGTTTCATCTAAGGCTCCGGTCCTTTCATATATTAACCCGGCGGCTCTGATATCAGATGCATTTTATAGCCTGTATATATTTGATACTCACAAAAGATTTTTTATAAACATCGCCCTGTTATGTGTGATTTCCACTGTCATGTACGCAGTAAGTTTTACTCGGCTTAGGGGGGAGAAATATGCAAGTATTTAAAGTTTATTTCAAGGTTATGCGAGGTTCAGCGGTACCGCTTGTAATTAATCTTGGTATCTTCCTAGGGATTGCAATCCTTTTTTCCGCTGTTGCACCCAAAGTTTCAGTTGCCAACTTTGAAGCAACAAAGACTCCTATAGCCGTAGTTAACAGGGACGGCAATACAGAGCTGGTTCAGAGTTTTATTAATTATTTGGGCCGATCTTATCGTTTGGTATCATACCCGGATAACGAGGAGAGCCTCCAAGATGCGCTTTTTTATCGTGACGTGGAATACATTGCAATAATTCCACCGGGGTTTTCAGATGCGTTTATATCAGACAAGGATCCTGTTATCAAAAAAATAACTGTGCCTGATTCCGTAAGCAGTCATTATGTGGATATGCATATTGACAAGTTTTTTAATACTGTGAGGCTCCATAGCCTTTATGGTAAGGCAGAATCAAAAACAAAAATGATTGCGGCTGCAATAGCTGATTTGGATATTGATACTCAAGTGACAATGAGAACTTCAGGCAAACCCGATAGTCTAAATGAACCATATTCCCATTATTACGCCTACTGTGCTTATGCTCTGCTCGCCATGATTATAACAGGTATAAGTTCAGTAATGATAACATTTAATGAATTAAATCTACATATGCGGAATCTATGCGCCCCCTTATCCAAAAGAAACATAGGCCTCCAGTTAGCAATTGGCCATAGTATATTTGCCTTAGGTTGCTGGGGAATACTTATGCTGGGAAGCTTCATATTATATGGCAGGGATCTGTTCCCTTCCGGGCTGATTCCGCTATACGCATTTAACACCTTAACTTTTGCCGTTGTATCCGCGGGTATCGGCTTCTTAATCGGTGGCTTTGTAAGAAACTCAAGTGCCCAGGCAGGTGCAATCAATGTAATTGCTTTAGGTATGAGTTTCCTGGGAGGAGTGTTCGTGCCTCAGCAAGTCATGGGCGAACCCGTGTTGTCCGTTGCTAAATTTCTACCGTCGTATTGGTTTATCAAAGCAAACAATGCAATTAGTGGGCTTTCTGCCTTTACCCCTGATATTTTAGGATCTATCTATCACATGATCCTGATCCAGGCAGCGTTTGCCGGCGTAATTTTTGTAATTACGCTACTCCTTAGTGACAGGAAGACAGGGCTATTATCACATTGCCGGTGAAAAGTTATTACCATATTAGTCGGGCAACAATAACACTGTTACTCCCGTTACAAGGCAGGGATCACAAGAGACCTGTAGAAAGGTATGTTACTCTATAGAAAAGGTAACCTTATTGATACAGGCGGGGTTTAGCATGAATTTATACCTCTTAAAACCGAATTGCAGAGGGGGGAGGCCGTCCCCGGCTTGGGTTTACACAAGGCAGACGGTCGGGCACGGGAATTAAATGAAGCGTGAGATAGCAATTGTAACGGACAGTGCTGCGAGCCTCCCACAGGATCTCGTAGATAAATATGATATTACCGTGGTACCCTTCCCAATACAATTCGGATCTGAGGCATATAAGGATGGAGTTGATATTACACGGGAAGAATTTTATAGAAAACTCAATGGGAGCATCTTGCCTTCTACATCCCAACCTTCCCCTTCTGATTTTATCAACATCTATGAGGGCCTGCTCAAGAAGTTTAAGACTATAATATCAATCCATATAACTTCCGAAGGGAGCGGGACATGCCAGGTGGCAAATATCGCCAAAGATCGTTTCCCAGGTGCGGATATTGAAGTGTTTGATTCTAAATCTGCTTCAATGGGAATCGGATTTTTGGTGCTGGAAGCGGCGGAAGCTATATTAAGGGGTAAAACCAAAGATGATATTCTCTGCCTGTTGACAGAGCTTAGGCCTGAGATTATAACTTATGCAGTGATTGATTCAATCCGGTACCTTCTGAAAAGTGGCAGAGTACGTACAGGGGAAGCACTTATGGCATCGCTGCTTTCTATCAAGCCCCTAATATCTATAAGGCAAGGTGTTGTTGAAGTTGTGGACAGGGTCAGGACCTACCGTACTGCCTTGGACAGACTTGTTGAATTGGCTGTCACGGCAATAGGAGCCCAGCCCGAATTCAGACTTGCCGTGGTACACGGAAATGCAATAGATGAGGCTAATAAATTATGTGCGAGACTCAAATCCCTCATAGGTTATGAAGAAATAATAGTCTCCGATATCGGGCCTGCACTGGCTATTCACGGCGGCCCGGGAATTCTGGGCATAGTGTGCCTTCCTATAAAACGTAGGTGAGTATTAGCGCCCTGGTTTTAAGGATTAACTCTAAACATCCTGTTTACGTAATATTTTAAGACCTAACTCCCGTACCCGGCGGGCTGTTTCTTTAAAGCCGAACCCGACATGTTGGGCTGAATGGGCATCTGAGCCCATTGCTACGCAAGTACCGCCTAATTCTTTATAACGTTTTAGAATGGCCCAGCCCGGGTAAGGTCCTGTATGTCTTCGCCTTAATGCGGAGGTATTCACTTCCAAAATAGCATCTGATTCTATTATGTTCTCCAGGATTTCGGTTATTTCAGGCATCCAGTCGTTTACTCTGAATTCCCGGGAGTCTTTGAACTCAACGGATTTAATAAAATCCAGATGCGCTATGTATCTGAACAAACTGCTTCTTGCCATAGATAACACTTCTTGCCAGTACGGTTCGAATATCTCATTTATTGTTTTCCCAAGGATATATTCAGGATTTAGGAAAAACACATGATCAATTAGATGGACTGCGCCTAACACATAATCAAACTTATGATTACCAAGGAATTGCTTTATTTTATCTTTGAATTCTTTCTGATAAGTAATTTCTACTCCGGTTTTAATTAACAGCCTGTCTCCGTAGATTTCTCTGCACCTATTTACATCTTTCATATAGGCATCATAGTTATAGTAGCCGTATCCCGGGTCCTTTTTATCGAAATCCATATGATCCGTGACGCATATTCCCTGCAATCCCTTTTTTAATGCGTTTTTACAAAGTTCATCAAAGGTTGCGGTGGCATCATATGAATGTATGGAATGCGTATGAAAATCAAATAAAGCCTGCAATATTTCGTCTCCCTTTCCTTAGATTCGGCAGCTCTTGAGTTGCGTAGAATACATAGGGATTCCCTACTTAACTTTATGCCGATCTATAAAGTGAAATATACCGGTAAACAGTATACCATATAAGCAAGGATAAAAATGTCATTCTGAGATGAAGGGCGGAAAAATGAATTTCTGCTTGACATAATAGGGCTGCATATATATAGTTAAGTAACCTAAATAATCGGATCTTTATGTCAGTAGGAGGTGCTGTTATGGACAGCAACCGGCGGGAAGCGGCGAAGAGGCTTGTGGATGTTTGTTGGAATCTTAGCCGTACAAATTGGCACCAGAGTCCTGTGGCAGGCCTGAGATCCAGTGAAATGTGGACCCTTTATTGCATCAAAAAGAATACGGATTTGAATTTCCCCGGGATTAAAATATCAGAAATCAGCACTTTTCTCAGGGTTACATCACCTTCAGTCACTCAGCTTATAAACAGTCTTGAAGCCCAAGGGCTTGTTGAGCGTAATATAGACACAGAAGACAGAAGGGCTGTCCGGATTAAGATTACGGAAAAAGGTGAAAGGATTCTAAGGAAGGCTGCTAAGGCACTTCACGAATTATTTGGGGGATTAGTTGAGTATCTGGGGGAAAAAAATACAAATCTCCTTGCAGATCTGTTATCACAGGTACTCTCTTACTTTGACAGTGTCAGAGCTTCCGATATTTGATATATCCCGCTGGTAAGGATGGTAATACGTGACTAAGTTGTTTAGATTTTTAAAACCATATAAGCTTTCTATAACAGTCATATTGATTCTTGTTTTCTTTCAGTCTCTTTTTGATCTGTTACTCCCGAGATTAATGGCGGATATTATTGATACCGGTGTGGCTATGGGAAATACAAGCTATATTTTTCAAGTCGGAGGGCGGATGTTGCTTGTGGCTGCGATAGGATCAGCATGTACAATTCTTGCTGCTTTTCTGTCTTCTAAGGTTGCCATGGGGTTTGGAAAAATCCTCCGCGGTGAGGTCTTCACTAAAGTAGAAGGATTCTCTTTAAACGAACTTAACAAAATAGGGACTGCATCCCTTATAACACGGACTACAAATGACATCATTCAAATCCAGACACTCGTGGTATTTGCCTTACGTATGATAGTCATTGCACCTATGATGTTTGTAGGTGGTATTATTATGGCTGTTTCTCAGGACGCGGCTTTGGCTAAAATCATCATTGTGATTATCCCGATAATCGGTATCGGTGTGGTAATTGTAATGAAAAAGAGTACACCCCTGTTCAGGGCCATGCAGAAGAAACTTGATAAGGTTAATCGTGTCCTTCGGGAAGGCCTTATTGGTATACGGGTGATAAGGGCCTTTGATCGTATTGATTACGAAAAGGGGCGGTTTGATGAGGCAAACCTTGATCTCACAGATACTGCCGTGAGAGTCAATAAAATAATGGCTACTGCCATGCCTTTGATGATGATAATTATGAATTTCATGTCAATAGCCATTATATGGTTCGGAGGGATCCGTATTAACCAGGGTAGCCTGCATGTAGGCTCGCTAATGGCATTTATACAGTATATTATGCATATTATGTTTTCTTTGATTATGGTTTCTATGATGTTTATCATGATTCCGCGCGCCTCAGCGTCTGCCACAAGGATCAATGAAGTGTTAGATATTATCCCTGAAATTAAAGATGGGAAGAGGAAGGGAAGCAACGGTATTACCAAGGGTCATGTAGAATTTAAAAACGTTACGTTTAGGTATCCGGGTGCGGAAAAACCTGTTCTTAGTAATATTTCTTTTAAGGCTGAGCCCGGTAAAACAACGGCGATTATAGGGGGGACTGGCTCAGGCAAATCCACATTAGTTAATCTAATTCTCCGGCTTTATGATATTGAAGAAGGCGGTATTTTAATCAACGGTATAGATATAAGAGAAATGTCCCAGGAGGAGTTAAGGCTGAAAATAGGGTTTACCCCCCAAAAGGCAGTCCTGTTCTCAGGTACTATAGCTGATAATATCAGATATGGCAAAGAAGACGCCACATTTGAGGAAGTGGAATGGGCTGCTGAAGTCGCACAGGCTGCAGAGTTTATTACAGGAATGGAATGCGGATTTGATTCCATGATTGCGCAGGGCGGAACAAATCTGTCAGGGGGCCAAAAGCAAAGACTTTCCATTGCCCGTGCATTAGTTAGGAGGCCTGAGATCTACATTTTTGATGACAGCTTCTCAGCCCTTGATTTTAGGACTGATGCAAAGTTACGTACAGCTTTAAAGAGGGAGATTAAAGAATCTACCGTGATTGTTGTTGCGCAAAGAGTCAGCACGATTATGGATGCTGATAACATTATAGTTTTAGACGATGGTGAAATTAAAGGGACAGGGCAACATAAAGATCTCTTTGCTTCTTGTAATGTATATCGTGAAATTGTAATGTCGCAACTTTCAGAGGAGGAATTGGCTTGAACAGTACCTGTGAAAGAACAGGAAAGTCCGGCTTGGGCTCTCAGTCAGGACCAGGCCAAAAATTCAGCCGAGGTCCGGGCTTTGCTAGGGGGGGCTGGGGCGGGCATGGTATGCGGGCACCCCTTGAAAAACCTAAAGACTTCAAGGGTACTTTAAAAAGGCTTATAAAATATTTAAAACCTTATAAACTCCAATTTATTGCAGTTATCTTTATGTCAATTTTAGGCACAGGTTTTACCATTGTCGGGCCTAAAATCATGGGGAAAGCAATAACTGAATTATTTAAAGGCAGTATCGGGAGGATACAGGGTGTGCCCGGGGCAAGCATTGATTTTGATTATGTTTTGCGTATCCTCATTATACTAGGGGGACTTTATGCAGCTAGCGCCCTCTTCACCTACTTTGAATATATAGTAATGATTAAAGTTTCCCAAGAGACTGTCTATAACATGAGGAAGGAAATTAATGAAAAATTATCCAGGCTGCCTCTTTCATTTTTTGATTCAAGGACCCATGGGGAAATATTAAGTCGGGCGGTAAATGATGTAGATAATATCAGTAATACACTACAACAAAGTATCACACAGCTTATATCGGCTGTGGTAACCCTCATAGGGAGTATTATTATGATGTTATCAATAAGCCCGATGTTAACACTAATCTGCCTTGTGACTTTACCGTTGTCCTTTATAATAACGCGTCTGGTAGCATCCCGCTCACAAAAGTACTTTGCAGATCAACAAAAAGCATTAGGTGAATTAAATGGTCATGTCGAGGAAATGTATACAGGTCACGTAATAGTAAAGGCATTTGGACACGAAAAGAAATCAATCAGGAGGTTCAATGAAATCAACGAAGGGCTTTTTAATGCATCCTGGAAGGCACAATTTATTTCAGGTATTATAATGCCTCTTATGCGCTTCATAAATAATCTGGGTTATGTCGTTGTTGCGGTGGCGGGTGGAATCCTCGTTACAAGACGGGCAATAGAAATCGGTGATATACAGGCTTTTATCCAGTACGTAAGACATTTTACCCAGCCAATAATTAGGACTGCGAATATCGCAAATATTATACAATCCACTATTGCATCAGCTGAACGGGTTTTTGAACTCCTTGACGAAAAGGAAGAGATCCCGGATAAAAAGGATTCAAAAATTATAGAATTCCCGAAAGGGGATGTAGCGTTTGAAGATGTAAGCTTCAGCTATAAAAAGGAAGACACCCTTATAGAAGATATGGATATCCATGTGAACCCCGGCCAAATAATTGCCATTGTAGGTCCGACAGGTGCAGGTAAAACCACTCTTGTTAACTTACTCATGAGGTTTTATGAAATTGACAGAGGAAGGATTACCGTTGACGGTATTGATATCAGGAAACTTAAACGCGGGGATTTACGTTCAATTTTCGGAATGGTTCTCCAGGATACTTGGTTGTTTCACGGTACCATAAGGGACAATATTGCCTATGGACGCGAGGGCGCCACCTTCGATGAGATCGTAAAAGCGGCAAAAGCTGCCCAGGCCCACCATTTTATTAAGACCCTGCCTAACGGGTATGAAACTATGATTAATGAGGATGCCTCCAATATTTCGGAGGGACAAAAACAACTATTGACGATTTCCCGGGTAATATTGGCGAACCCCCAGATCCTTATTCTCGATGAAGCCACAAGCAGTGTCGATACACGGACTGAAATTTTAATTCAAAAAGCAATGATGGATCTTATGGACGGTAGGACAAGTTTTGTCATAGCCCACAGACTTTCGACAATCCGTGATGCAGACTTAATACTTGTTATGGATAACGGTAGAATTATTGAAACAGGTACTCATAAGGAACTCCTTGCCATGAATGGGTTTTATACGGATCTTTACAACAGCCAGTTTGCTGGAGCGGGCCGGAAAGCAATTTAACGATAAGCCGCACGGTATGTCAGGGGGCTTTTTTAAAAATGATGACATCTGGAGAAATTAATATATTCACCAGGCAGAGTAATTTTTCAACAGCCTTTGATGTTATCCGGAAGTGGTGTGGCACTGATCCGGAAAAACATGCATATCCAGGTGCTGTGTTTTTAGTTGCCCGGCAGGGAGAAATATTGGTACATAAGGCCTTTGGTTATATGAACCTTAATGCAGATCCTACTCCGATGACTGTAGATTGCGTATTTGATATAGCATCGTTGACAAAAGTAATTGCGACTACTACTGCCATATTAATTCTTATTGATCAGGGAGAGATCGGACTTGATGACTCTGTCAGGCATTTTGCACCTTGTCTCCTCGATCACCCTCTTGGAAGTGCGCGTATTGTACACCTTCTTACCCATACCTTGGAATTTGAGGGTTGGGTACCCCCTTTTAAGGTAGGTGTATATCGTGATGACATCCCATTTTTCATGCGTAATTTAAAACTAAGCCGGCCCCCCGGAACAGGAGTCCGGTATTCATGCCCGGGATTTATCTTGTTAGGATGGATAGTAGAGAAAGTCTCAGGTATGAGACTGGATGACTTCACCCGGGAAATGATTTTCACCCCGTTGGATATGAAGGATACAATGTTTTTGCCTTTGGACAAATCCTTGCCTGATAATATTCGGGCAAGGATTTTACCGACTGAGCCAAGATCCGCTGTTTTACGGGGGAAGGAAATAATGGCTGCATTTGCCGGACTTAATAAACGCGAATGGGCTCTGCGGCATATTGCAGGGGATATTCCGTGTGGGGTGGTTCACGACGAGAATTCAGCGTGGTTCGGCGGGGTAGCAGGAAATGCAGGCCTGTTTTCTACAGCCATGGATCTTTTTAAGTTCGGACAGATGTACCTAAACGGCGGGACTTATAAAGGGAAATCAATCCTGAGCAATGCTGCAGTTCGTGTTGCACAACGAAATTGGACTGTAAATCTTCCTGGAGACGATGAGCGGGGTCTTGGGTGGCAGCTTGCTGTCCCTGGTGGGCCACTGGGGGATCTTGTCCCTCAGGGCTGTTTTGGACATACAGGTTTTACCGGTGCTGTAATTTGGATATATCCCAAGGGCGAATTGATTGTTGTATTTCTCACCAACAGACTCCTGTTTACCAGATCAAATAAGCATATTCTAAGGGTTAGGAGACTTTTGGCAAATACAGTCTTTAAGGAAATATAGATCTATATTTTAATTTTTCCGGGGCTAAAAAGGAGGTAATCTATCATGGCTATGGCGAAAGTTATATTACATCAGGAAGAGGTCTCATTGCCATCTATTATACATTAAACCATATCATTAAGGGAGTGAAGCGCGAGTGGAGTCAAAGTATATACCGGAACCCTATAAAATTAAGATGGTAGAACCTATAACTCTCTTGCCAAAAGAGGAGAGGGCTGAAAGGATTAAGGAAGCAGGATATAATACATTTCTATTAAGATCTAAAGATGTATTTATCGACCTTCTGACTGACAGTGGGACTAATGCAATGAGCCATTACCAATGGGCAGGATTAATGCTGGGTGACGAAGCTTACGCAGGTAGTGAAAACTGGATTCATTTGGAAGAGACAGTTAAGGATTTATTCGGGTTTAAGTATGTAGTCCCGACTCACCAGGGAAGAGGGGCTGAAAACCTGATATCATTGATTTTGATCAAGCCTGGAATGCATATCCCGGGGAATATGTACTTTACCACAACCAGGGCCCATATGGAACTGCAAGGCGGGATATTTGTCGATGTCATCAGGGATGAGGCTCATGAGCCTGAGCGTGATGATATTCCTTTTAAAGGCGATGTGGATCTTGAAAAATATGAAGCGCTCATTAAAAAAGTCGGTCCGGAGAAAATCCCCTACATATGTGTTGCAGTCACGGTAAATATGGCCGGAGGGCAGCCTGTAAGTATGGCTAATTTAAAAGCCGTATATGAAATGTCCCAAAAATATGGGATCCCTGTTATATTCGATGCAACACGCTGTGTTGAAAATGCTTATTTCATAAAAAAACGTGAGCCAGGATATGAAAACAAAACCATTACCGAAATTATTCGGGAGATGTTTTCTTATTCAGATGGGTGCACCATGAGCGGGAAGAAAGACGGGATTGTCAATATGGGTGGTTTTCTTGCTGTAAATGATGAGGATCTCTATAGGCAGGCTTCCGGTTTGGTTGTGGTATATGAAGGAATGCCTAGTTACGGCGGGATGACCGGCCGGGATATGGAGGCATTTGCTAGAGGGTTAAGGGAAGCTATGGATTATGACTACATAAGGCATAGAGTGGAACAAGTTAGGTACCTGGGGGATAATATGAGTTCATTAGGGATCCCAATTGTAAAACCTGTAGGAGGTCATGCAGTATTTATTGATGCCAGGACATTCCTTCCTAATATTCCCCAGAATGAATTTCCGGCTTTGGCATTGGCCGCCGCAATATATGAGCAATCAGGAATAAGAACTATGGAACGGGGGATTATATCTGCCGGTAGGGATAAAGAAGGCAAAGATTACTATCCCAAACTAGAGCTTGTACGGCTTACTGTTCCACGAAGGGTATATACAAGATCACATCTGGATTACGTAGTGGATTCAGTAAAAGACGTTTTTGAAAAAGCGGATAACATTAAAGGTTTGGAATGGGTGTATGAGCCTCCGGTGCTGCGATTCTTCACAGGCCGGTTCAAACCCCTATGATATGAGAATACCAGGGAGGATCTTGCCGTAGGATATTACCGTCCGGTTTTAGGCTGTGGAGAGGAATTACAGCTTAGGATCGGGCGTCCTTTTTTGGTGCGGGTTAAAATTCAGGATCCGTCAAGATCGGCAGGAAGATATAATACTTGAAAGAACATATATGTAACAGGTATGGGGGGATGAATTTGAGCAGAGGAAACTATGGCATGATAACGAGGATAGCCATATTATTAATCCTTTTGTTAGGTATTACAGATGTGTTTTGCACTTTGCAAGTCTTAGCAAATGAAAAACAAATGGTATTGGATCTTAATGATGCAAGGGAGCTTGCCCTATCCAGAAATGCCTCGTATGCGATGGCAAAATTAGATTTTGAAGCCGCCGAAATAGAGTTTCGGATGTCCCAGGCAGATGCACTTATGAAGCCCTCGGTAATTGCAACAAAAAAGGCCGAGAATACCAAGAGAAATACAGCAAGGTCCCTTATAGCGAAAAAACAAGCGTTGATATTAGATGTGGATACAGCATATTATTCATTGCTGTCGGCAGGGATGCGTTTAGACATCAGAAAACAAGGAGAAGAACAGGCGAAGGATACAGTCAGAATTGTGAAGCTTAAGTATGATGCAGGCCTCGCCAGTAAGGCCGAAGTAAGCTCTGCTGAAATTCAACTTCAGAAAGCATTATCCGAGACTTTATCTGCTGAAGGGGATCTTAAACTTGCTGCTCTTGCTCTCAATCAGGTATTAGGTCTTAATCTTGATACAAGGGTGGTAGCTACAGGTGTGCCCGAATCTATGGCAGGGGAAAGGGAGGAACCGGATTTCCGGAAGGATTTAGCCAAGGCCCTCGAAAACCGGCCGGAAATTACAGAGGCAAGGGACGCTCTGGAAATTGCCGGGTTGGAAGTCATGTTTTCGGATAATGATTATACACCTGAACTGTCCAAAAGTCTCCTTCGAAATGTCGAAGAAAAGATTCGGATTCAATTTGAACAGGTAAAGCAAAGTGTGCAAATAGAAGCATACCGGCTTTATCTCGCAGTTCAAAACGGAAGGAGGGAAATGGATGTAGCCCGGGCCGTTGCTATCCAAGAAGAAGAAAACTATAGAATCATGAAGATTAGATATGAATATGGTATGGAAATAGCTAACACTTTGTTAGGCGCACAAGTTAGCCTAACTGAAGCCAAACTAGCTGAAATTCAGGCGTTTATAAATTATGATATGGCCTGGCTCAAGTACAGGAATTATGTAGACTATCCGGCGACTGAAACAAACGGAGCAAAGCAGGGGGATTAAAACGATGTTGATATTCGGCGCTAAAAAATTAAAGGACAGTAGTGCTACACATAAATATTTTCTTAAAAAGAGTAGGATTCCCCGGATAATACATAGTACTGTGTTTGTTCTGTTGTTACTTGTGGCACAAATGATTTATCCAACAGGGGTTCTTTACCCCTCCCAAGTACTTGCCTCAGACATAGATACCATTACTTTTGATGAAGCCTTATATTTGGTTTTAGCCAATGATCCAACTGTTATATCTGCAAGAAACAATCTTGAAGTTACAAACCTTCGGCTTCTTGCGGCAGAATCCTTAGGATTGCCTTCGTTAGATTTAAAAGCCTCTCCTTTCAGTGTAACCAATAAAATGGAAGGACAGGACGGCATGTCTATATCGTCCGATATAACCCTTGACGCTAATTTACCTGTAGGTAATGGCAATGTTTTGTTTTCTTTAAAAGGCTCATATTCCAAAAAAGACTTAGAGGGTTCTGTCTGGGACGATGGTTGGAGTATAAATGTTTCATACCCTATTCTTGGGAAAAGATCAATATCAATAGAATCCGGAGGTCCGGGGGGAGGTTCCGGCACAGGTGGCGAATCTCATAAGGATCAGGTCAGACTCGCTAAAACTGCGGTAAAAAATGCTGAGTTTGAGCTAGAAAAGGCAATAAGGAGGGCCGAAACAAATCTTGAGGCTGCATACCATGGTATAATCAATGACATAAGAAAATATGAAGCTACCCAAATAAACCTTGGCAGAATGAAAGATCATTTACTTATTGTAGAATCACAGTACAGCCAAGGGAATGCAAGTTATTTGGATCTTCTTGATTCGGAACAGAGTGTGAAATCTGCGGAAATACTTGTAGATGCCGCGTACCATAATTTGATAATATCAAGGATGTCTCTTAATAAGCTTATGGGGCGGGATCTTAATAACCCTCTTAATCCAGTGCCGATCGGCGATTACATACAGGATCCCCTATTAGATTTAGATGAATATATAAGACTCGCCTTTTGTCATAGGCAGGAACCGTCCTTGGCCGAGGAAAGTTTAACTAATGCCAAGATTGAATTGGATATAGCCCGGTCAGGGCTGTTACCCCAGGTTTCTCTCGGCGGGAGCTTTCGCAGTGACGGATCCTGGTCTGTCGGTATTAATTTATCTAAGAGTCTAACGAAAGATTATTCAGCCGAACTTAATGTAAAATCTGCAGAAAATAAAGTAACGATGGCAAATCAAAACATTAAAGATATAGAAGACGAAATAATTTTAGAAGTAACCACAGCGTATTATGATTTGCTTGAAGCAGAAGCCCGGCTTTCCTTAGCTGAGGCGTCCTTATCAAAAGCAACGGCAACCCTGGATATTCGGAAAGCCCAGTATGGGGCAGGCGCCACAACGCATCAGGACGTTATGGCCGCTATTGTCAGTCTCTACGATGCAGAAACTGAATTGATCGGCGCCAATATAAATTGTCTTATAGCAAAATCAAAACTGGCAGATGTAGTAGGCATAAAGTAGTACAGTACCTTTGGCTGAATTTCTCAAGGACGCCTTGATGGGGAATTCTCTACAGCTGAATACCCAAATAAGGAATGAAAACGAAGCCTTTAATACTCAGCCTGGTATGGTATGGTGATAGGCCCCTCTAGTCAGCTCAAATGCAGATGGCAGCGGATTGAATGTCCTTTTTGCTCTGAAATATCAACCGGTAAAAGCTGGGGCTCCTTTTCTTCACAGATAGGCATAGAATATTTACATCTTGTATGGAAACGGCATCCTTTCGGTGGATTAATAGGAGTAGGCACTGTTCCTTCGATAATGATCCGTTCCCCTCTATGAAACGCGTTGACAGATGGAATTGCGGAAAGGAGCGCCTGAGTATAAGGGTGCAGAGGGTTTTTGTAAAGCATATCCGTTTCTGCTATTTCGACTATTTGACCTAAATACATCACAGCCACCCTATGGCTTATATGGTATGCCACGCGAAGATCATGCGTAATAAAAAGATATGATAAACCATACTCTTCCTGCAGTCCTTCCAGGAGATTTATAATCTGTGCCTGCACAGATACGTCCAATGATGATAGAGGCTCATCTGCCACAATAAACATAGGATTTGTGGCAAGGGCACGGGCAATACCGATTCTTTGGCGCTGTCCCCCGCTGAACTGGTGCGGGTACCTGTCAATATGGTCTGATCTTAATCCTACACGTCTGAGCAAGCCAACAGTTTCAGCCTCTTTATCAATAGATTTTGTTCCCCTTGCATCTAAGGCAACACCGATTATTTGGCGGACTGTGTGCCGTGGATTTAGGGAGCTGTACGGGTTTTGAAATATGATCTGTGCTTGTCGTCTCAGGATCATGTTGGATATGGATCCCTGGCCCCATAAGGGTTTATCTTGAAATCGGACATTCCCTTCAGTAGGCTCGTAGAGGCCTACGACTGTTCGGCCCAGGGTGCTTTTCCCGCATCCTGATTCACCTACCAGGCCAAGAGTTTCCCCTGGGAATATCTTCATATTTATTCCGTCCACCGCCCTGACAACTCTGTCTTTTGTTCCGGCCAGATATTTGGCAAGTAGGCTTTCTTCAATGATAAAGTGTTTCTTAAGATTTTCTGTAACTAAAAGCGGCCTGTTATTCTCTGGTGTTTTTTGGTTTGTTGCTACAGGCATTTATTAAGGCCCCCTTAGATTCAGCCTCCTGTCTATATTGCAGGATCCTATATTACTTTCATATCATATATCAGTCTTTATTATATCATCTGGAATCAATAGGAGGGGCAAAAGTGTTGGCAGAATCATTTTACGAACGGATCATATATAATGGAAAAGACAGCCTTTTAGGGAAAATAATCCATTGACACATTTAGGCTCTATAAGTAATATAGTATTAATAATAAGCATAAGTAAATATAATATATGCGTTGCTTGTGCTGTGCTTTGTCTGAGAAACAAACGCAGCCGCTGAGTCTTCCGTATGGAAGAGCGGGGGAACCGAAGTCCCAGGTCGGGGCGAATCCTGTCCTTGAGGCAGGTAGGGCTAGCTCCTTCAGCCCGAGTCCGTCAGCTAACCTCGTAAGCGTAGAAAGGGGGCACCGAATCTTACCCAAGGGAGCCCCTTGGGTTGTTTTTTCCGGGGATCGCTTTTTTCCAAAGCGATTGCTTAGCCTCCCCAATTTACGCTGAAAAGATAATATTGACAGGGCTCCGGTTATACGGTTTATGTTAACTGATCTTTATTGATCCAATCCTTGTAATTCTTTCGGTTTTTACCCCGTCCATGTAAATGCTTTGGAAGAGCTCATCATTATTTACGGAGAAATGGACAGGATGACAGGAATACCGTTCGGAAGGATTAGATTTTTATAGGGGGAGGTCCGTATGAAACATTTTCATCATATTTTACCGGGGGCTTATACAGAACATCCACAGGGGTTATCTCCGATTCACCGCAGTAATGATTTGCATAAGATGATTTTATGGGACAGGTACAAAATGCACCCCCATGAATTGCTTATGGCGGATAACCTTACTAAATGTCCCCATGAGGGGCTTGATATCCTGTTCAGGCAAGGTAGGTAAAGAATGCAAAGGGAAAGCCTGGGAGGGAGTTCTAAAATAAAGAAGACAATATGAGGAGGTCGAATAATGGGAAAGGGAAAAGATCATGGTTTATCACGATGTTTGACAGCTTTGGTTGTACTTGCCGCCATTTTGGTTTTTACCGGTCTTATTGCCGGTTCTCCGATTCAGGCGTCAGGTAAGACCCTTTCAATAATTGTTGATGCTGTAGCGGACAGAGCTGATGAGGCAGAAATCATAGCTACATACCTCCGTGCTGTGGGAGTCGAAGCGGAAGTAAGGTTGTGGGAATGGAATGCCCTGAAAGATCGGCTTGAAGCAGGCGAAAGGCAAATGTATTTAAGTGACTGGGGCAGCGCTTATTTCGATCCTTTCGATTTAGTAATACCCAGGCTTGCAACGGGAGACAGGGGAAACTACTCAGGATACAGCAATGCCGAGTTAGATCATCTTTTGGATAAAGTCCAAAGACTTGTAGATCCGAATGAACGAAAAGAGGCCTATTTTAAGGCGCAGGATATCATTTTTCATGATGCACCTTGGATTTTCGGATATGCGCTCAATGAGGTTGAGGCAGCCAGGGTAGAAATTACAAACTGGCAACCTTCCATGGATTCCCGGATAAACCTTCATGATGTAGGAATTACACAGGGGGACACCATTGTGGTGGCTATGAAAGAGGACAAGATTGTGACCCTTGATCCTGCCATGTACAGGGATAGGCCTACAGAAACAGTCCTGCGTAACATATTTGACGGTCTTGTTACCCGAACTTGGGATGGAAAAGTTGTCCCTGAAATAGCTGAATCTTGGACTGTTCCATCTGATAATACTTACGTCTTTAACCTGCGAAAAGACGTAAAATTCCATAACGGAGATCCTCTTGATGCAGATGATGTTGTGTTTACATTTAAGAGAATAATGGAAGAAGGAGCAATTGCAGGACAAACATCACCGCGGGCAGGACTTCTCGGCCCATTAGAATCTGTCAGGAAAATAGATCAATACACCGTGGAATTTACGCTTGCCAATCCTTTCCCCATATTTCCCCAGGCACTTGTTCACTTCCAGATTGTGCCTGAAGGCTATATCAAAGAAGTCGGGGATAGTGGGTTTGCAGCAAAGCCAGTTGGGGCAGGGCCCTTCAAGTTTAAGGAGGGACGGCTGGATGATCAGATAGTACTGGAAAGGTTCGAAGAATATTATGGGGGTTCACCGGAGATTCCTCCGATAGGGATTGCCCCTGCAAAGACCGCTATTTTCCGGATGATACCTGAAGCGACAGTAAGAGTTGCCGCACTGAAGGCAGGCGAGGTTCATATTATCCAGCAGTTACCTCCAGATCTTGCCGTAACTCTCAGTAAGGATAAGAATATCCAAATTAAAAGCGTGGAAGGGACCAGGGTGTATTGTGTAGAGTTAAATTGCCGTCGGGCTCCGTTTGATGATATAAGAGTCCGCCAAGCAATGAATTATGCAGTTGATTGGGATGTAATCCTTGAATCCATTTACGGCGGAGATGCAATTAGGTTAGCATGCGCATTCTTGCCAAGTGGGTTCGGGTTTAACCCTGATCTGGCACCATACCCTTACGATCCTGAGAAAGCCAGGACTCTATTGGAAGAGGCAGGCTATTCCGTTAAGCGGTAACCGGCGGATATATAGATAACGGAGGTTGGGATGACAAGAACACAGGTACAGATAATAGAACGTATACTCGCCGCAATTCCGATAATGCTTGGAGTAGTGATACTTGCATTCCTTTTTATGAGAATGATCCCGGGGGATCCTGTGGATATCATGATGGGCGAAGCAGGGGGAGTAACCCATGAAGAAATGGCATCCTTAAGAGCCCAGTTTGATCTTGATAAATCACTCCCTGTACAACTTGTATTATACCTGGGGAGGCTTTTTAAGGGAGATATGGGTTACTCGTTGCAAAGAGCCAGGCCTGTTAAGGAAATTATCCTAGAAGCAGTCCCTGCCACCGTTGAATTAGCCCTGTTTTCACTCCTTTTTGCGCTGATATTAGGTATTCCCCTTGGGATTGCCTCTGCCAGATACCAAAATTCTATTGTTGATCGTATAGGGATGGCTACATCCTTTTTGGGAATTTCCATGCCTGGGTTTTGGTTGGGGATAATCGGGATTATTGTGTTCTCCCTAGGGCTCGGCTGGCTCCCTACATCAGGGAGGATTACCTATGGTATGGCACCTAAAAGCATAACAGGTCTTATGACATTGGATGCTCTGATTACTGCAAATACAGGCGCACTTAAAGATGCCTTGAGGTACCTTGCTTTGCCTGCGGTAACAATGGGAGCGGGGGTAGCTGCAGTGGTAGCAAGAGTAACACGATCAAGTATGCTTGAGGCGTTGAAAACGGATTACGTTTTATTTGCTAAGGCCAAAGGTGTGCCTGATCGGACTGTCACAATAAAACACGCCTTACGCAATGCTCTAATCCCTACAGTGACAGTTGTTGGGCTCCAGGTAGGGACATTGCTTGGGGGAAATATGATAGTGGAGACTATCTTTGGATGGCCGGGCCTCGGGCGGATAGTGGTGGATGCAATATTTTCCCGGGATTATCCGCTGGTTCAGGCTGCAGTTATGGTTTATGCTTTAACCTTTGTAGTGATCAACCTTGCCACTGATATTTTTTACACTTATCTCAATCCTAAGATGACGCTTTAGAAAGGGGGTATCAGGTGGACGATGTCAGTAAATGCCGAACACGTTGACAGCCTTAAAAGGCGCTCGCTGGGTTCTGATACTTATACCCTTGATACACCTGTACCCGGAATATCCAGGCGTCCGTGGTCCGGGTTTCGGAATATATCGGGTATATTATTTAAATTAAAAAATCACCCTGGCGCGATTGTCGGAGGCTTTGTGATTTTAGCTTATGTTATTTGTGCGGTGTTCGCGCCTTACATAGCCCCGCATAGTCCGGGGGAAGTGGCCCTTGCAAAGAGGTTCGTGCCCCCTGTCATTGGAAGTATAAACCCTCTTGGTACAGATCAGCTCGGCAGAGACATACTCTCCCGGATTATTTACGGTGCCCGTGTTTCCATATTAGTCGGAGTTCTGACTGTAGCAATTTCTATGGTTATAGGTGTGGGGCTTGGGCTTATAGCAGGTTACTATCAGGGTAGTTTTGATAAAATCATGTCAAGGTTTACTGATCTGCTTCTTGCATTCCCGTACCTCATATTTGTAATAGGGGCAATGTCGGTTTTGGGACCCGGTTTTTGGAACCTTATTTTGGCCCTTTGTTTTAAGGGGTGGGTTGAATTCTACAGATTATCCAGGGCGGAGGTAATGTCTCAGAAAGCTTCCGAATATGTAGAAGCTGCCCGGGCTCTCGGTAGGACTGACGGTGCCATAATGATTTCGGAAATCCTCCCGAATATAATTCATTCAATTCTGGTCCTGGGGACACTCCGTATGGGAAACATGATAGTTATGGAATCTTCCTTGAGTTTTTTGGGCCTTGGTGTACCACCCAGCATTCCTGCTTGGGGCTCTATGGTATCCGATGGGCGCCGTTACATGCTGAATGCCTGGTGGGTAGCGACATTACCCGGGCTTGCCCTTGTTGTTTTAGTACTTGCCATCAACCTTGTGGGGGAAGGCCTCCGGGATGTATTGGATCCTAGGTTAAAGGAGAATTAAAGGATGGACGCCGTTAAAAAGAGCGAAGAGTTGCCGGTACTTCAGGTATCCGGGCTTAAGACGGAATTCCCCACCCCACGGGGAATTGTTCATGCAGTCCGGGGAATCGATTTTACTTTGGAAAAAGGCGATATTCTTGCAATTGTCGGGGAATCAGGGTGTGGTAAAAGTGCGTCTCTCCTTTCGATTATGCGACTTATTCCCCACCCGGGCCGAATTGTTGAAGGGTCAATTAAGTTCGAAGGAAAGGAACTCCTGAGATTTTCTAAAGCAGAAATGCGCGGAGTACGCGGGAAAGACATGGCTATGGTTTTTCAGGATCCTATGACAACCTTAAATCCGGCATATCGTGTGGGAGAACAAATTTCAGAGTCCCTCCAGGTCCACGGCCTTCTTTCAGGATTTCCGAAACGTCTCTTACGTAGGGAACGTGAAAAGGAACGGGCGAAAGTAATGGAGCTTCTTAGGCAAGTGGGGATACCTTCCCCGGAACACAGGCACCTTGAATATCCTTATCAATTCAGCGGTGGAATGCAACAACGTATCCTTATTGCAATTGCCTTAGCATGCAGGCCAAAGATTATACTTGCGGATGAACCGACTACCGCCTTAGATGTTACAGTCCAGGCGCAGGTGCTTGATTTGATGCAAGAAATTAACGAAGAATTCGGAACAAGTATAATCCTTGTTACCCATGATTTAGGTGTTGCTGCAGAGTTCTGTGATAAGGCTGCCGTAATGTACGCAGGCCAAATAGTGGAGTCAGGAAATATTGAAGATGTCCTTTCTTCACCTTTACACCCATATACCCAGGGGCTTTTAAGATCCATTCCTCAAATAGGCCAAAGGAATGAACTTATCCCGATTGAAGGCGATGTCCCTGATCTTACTGATCTTTCCCCCGGGTGTAGCTTTGCCCCAAGGTGCAGGGATGCCTACTCATATTGTAACAATATTGAACCACCCCTCATTGTACTGGATAACGGCCGTGAAGTCCGCTGTCATCTTCACATGTAAACATACCCTGCCGGAGTATCTTATCTCCCGCTGTCCGCCTTGCATGGGAATAATTCTCTATCCTGTGTAAATCATAATAACAAACCATACTCTCCGGGACTGCCGATAAAGAAAATACCCTTTTTGGACAGGCAAATAAATTGAGGAGGGGTATAATGCGTATAATTATGCTTTCGTGGGAGTATCCGCCAAGGGTTGTGGGGGGTATAGCAAGGCATGTAGAAGACCTTGCCAAGGCCCTTGTTAAGCAAGGCATCGATGTTAATGTAATCACATGCGGCCATGACAAAGCTTGTGAAGAAGAGCATGATGAAGGAGTAAAAGTATCAAGGGTTCCGTTTCACAGTCCTTCCCCGCCGGATTTTATCACTTGGATTATGCAAATGAATCTTAATCTTCTTGAATGCGGAATTAGGCAGGCTGCAACCGGTGCGGATCTTATTCATGCCCATGATTGGGTTGTTGCCTATTGCGGGAAAGTCTTAAAGCATGCCTTTAATTTGCCACTTGTAGGTACAATTCATGCCACTGAATACGGGCGTAATTGCGGTCTTCATAATGATCTACAGCGCTATATCAGTAATGTTGAATGGTGGCTAGGTTTTGAATCATGGCGTGTTATATGCTGCAGCAGGTACATGCAAGAGGAATTATCGTGGGTCTTTCAGCTCCCTGAAGACAAACTGTCTATAATCCCAAACGGGGTTGAACCTTCCAGGTTCAGTGTACCTGCTGATGAGGATCTTAGGGTATTCAGGCTACAATGGGCGGCGCCTGATGAGAAAATAATTTTTTTCATCGGCAGATTAGTCCATGAAAAAGGAGTGCATATTCTCCTGGATGCTTTTTCGAAGGTTCTTTCATACAAAGACAAAACAAAGCTTGTAATTGCAGGTAAAGGGCCTGTAACCGCACACCTTAAAGAGCATGCCCATAACCTCGGAATCTATAACAGAGTTTTCTTTGCCGGGTTTGTTGATGATGCAACACGTAATAAGCTCTATAAATGCTCGGATATTGCTGTAGTGCCCAGCCTATATGAACCATTTGGTATTACCGCATTGGAAGCAATGGCATCGGAAACCCCTGTCATAGTTTCTGATGTAGGTGGGTTAGGTGAAGTTGTAAGGCATGGAATTACAGGAATGAAATGTTACCCCGGGGATGCGAATTCGCTTGCAGACAATATTTTAACTCTCCTTGATAATGAGGAACTATGTGACAGAATCCGTACCGGTGCGATGAGCGATGTCTTGACTAAGTTTAATTGGGACATAATAGCCGAAGAAACTTCCCAGGTCTATGACGAAGTCCATAAGGCATATAAAGCCAGTCCCTGGGCAGTATCAGCACCTAGGTGGATATTTCAACCGCAAGAGGCTGCTGTACCCGGATATTCCCGGTATTTTTCACACGATATTATATAGGTCTGTAGATAATATAAAAACAAAGGCGGGGTTTGTTTGAAGGCAATAGTAATGGCAGGCGGAAAAGGAACAAGGCTGAGGCCGCTTACATGTGACAGGCCTAAACCCATGGTCCCTGTAGTAAATCGTCCCATGCTTGAACACGTTATTGATCTTCTGAAGATTCACGGGTTTCATAATATCATTGCCACTCTTTATTATATGCCTGATGTTATTGAAGATTATTTTGGTGATGGGAATAGGTTTGGTGTCACAATGCATTATTCCGTGGAATCCACTCCCCTTGGTACAGCGGGAAGCGTTAAAGCATGTGAACGGTATTTAGATTCAACTTTTCTGGTGATTTCCGGGGATGCACTTACAGACATTCATTTAATTGAGGCTGTGGAATTTCATAAGTCAAAGGGTGCGATTGCTACGATTATCCTCACCCGTGTTACAACTCCTTTAGAATATGGGGTGGTAATTACCGACAATGACAGCCGCATCACCCGTTTCCTAGAAAAGCCCAGCTGGAGCGAAGTATTTAGTGATACTGTAAATACCGGCATCTATATATTGGAACCTGAAGCACTCCGGTTGTTCGATGCAGGGCAACAATTTGATTTTAGTAAAAATCTTTTTCCTTTGATCCTAAAAAAGGGTTTGCCTTTGTTTGGATATGTTGCTGACGGTTACTGGAGCGATGTTGGAAATATTGAACAATACCGCCAAACTCATTACGATATTCTTCAAGGGCTGGTCGAAATAAGTATTCCAGGGGACGAAATTGCAGAGGGAATCTACATAGGGACAGGTACTGAAATTCATAGTAATGCAGGGCTTGCCGGACCGATGATAATTGGTGATCATTGTCGTATCAGGCAAAATGTAGATATCAGTCCGGGTACAGTTATAGGTCATAATAATATTCTCAGTGAAGGAGTTTCTCTTAAGAGAAGTGTGCTTTGGGATGATTCCTTTTTCGGTAAAGATGCAGAATTAAGAGGGGCCATAGTGTGCAGTAAGGCAAGTCTTAAGGAAAAATCAAAAGTATTTGAAGGTTCAGTTGTTGGATCCGGATCTATATTAGGGGTACGTTCAATTATTAAGCCCGGCGTAAAAATATGGCCCGAGAAATTAATCGATGCAGGTACTACTATAGCTACAAGTCTCATATGGGGGACGAAATGGTCTAAGAGGTTATTTGGGACATATGGGGTTTCGGGCCTTGTTAATCTGGAATTAACTCCGGAAATTGCAGTAAAGTTAGGTGCATCTTATATTTCATGCTTTAGAGAAAAGCCGTCAATAGTTATAAGTTCAGATGTATATAAGCCTTCCCGTATGATAAAAAGGGCAATTATATCAGGGCTTCTTTCAGGAGGGGCAAAGGTATATGATCTTGGCCGCATGATCACCCCTGTAACCAGATATGCAGTTGCAGCTTTAGAAATGAGCGGAGGGCTGCATGTGAGGCTTTCGCCTTATGATCCGGGTATAGTTCTGATAGAGTTCCTCGACGAAAAAGGTATGAATATAGAAAAATCAACGGAGCGAAGAATAGAAAACGCTTTTTTCAGTGAAGACTTCGCCAGAGTAAGCCCGGATGATATCGGGGAAGTGGCGTTTCTTACGCACCTTGTAGAGGAATACCTGGATTGTCTGCTTCAGACAATATCCGTAGGTTTAATAAAAGAAAAACAATTTCATGTTATGGTGGATTACGATCCTGGGAACTTATCCCTTATTTTGCCGTCGTTCCTTTCTGCGTTAGGATGCAAAGTATTTCCATATTGTAAAGATAGCCCGGGAAGTTACAGACCAAGGCATCCCTTGGATATGCTGGACTCACTGTCATTTTTATCAAAATCAGTTGCAACTAAAGGGGTAAGCATCGGTATTATCGTTGACAGTAATGCAGAGAGGCTTCTTCTCGTTGATGAACTGGGCAATAAGATCTCCGGCAATCTGTTTACAGCCCTTATATCTCTCCTGGCATTAAGATCCCGGGAAGGAACCACTGTCACAGTACCTGTTACTGCCCCCCGAATCATTGAGGATATGGCAAAGGTTTATGGCGGACATGTGGTTCGGACCGGGGTCAACCCAAGATCTGTTATGGAAAGGGCTATTGAAGAAAGAGTCTTTGCAGGGAAAAGAGGGCTTTTCGGATTCCAGCCGCCTTTTGATGCTTTATTTTCTCTTGGGAAGATCCTGGAGAGTATGGCAAGGGATAACATGAGTCTTTCAGAATTAATTTCTATGGTTCCGGAATTTTATATGAGCAAACATAGCGTGGGATGTCCCTGGGAAGCAAAGGGCAAAGTAATGCGTACACTTATTAACGAAACAGGCACTAAGAAAATAGAACTCATAGACGGTATCAAGATATATCACGAAACAGGTTGGGCACTGGTTCTTCCGGATTCGGAGGAGCCTCTCTTTCATATTTACAGTGAAGCGTCCTCACCGAAGGAGGCAAAGGCTCTAAGGGAGGCCTATATAAAGCGGATTAATAAAATACTTTGACCTCCCGGGAATCATTTTCCTCAGGCTCCGGTATAAACATTGTAATCAATTTCAGGGAATATATTATTCCTGTATTCAATCTCTGAAAGCCGGGCTTCATTAATGGATTCATTTCGGATATCTTCATAAAGTTCCGTAAACCGTGATATGTGTTCTTTTGTACGCCTGACTGCGTACGGTACCACTGTTTTGGTTTTCATGATAAAGGCCCAATCACTGCTTTGAGCCAGGAGTAATTCCCTGGCAGCCTGGTTCAATGCACGCCTTCTTATGCCTTCTGAATTAGGGTAAGCCTTGGCAAGCTCCTCCATTCTTTTCGCAGCTTTATGAAGGTGCCGATAAATCCAATCATTTGAACCTTCAAGCCAGACTTCGTTGTAGCCTTTGTACCCCCAACTCGAGAGGGAAGGTGTGGATACCTGGTTGCTTTGGTATATATCCAGGTAATCTCCAGGTGTTATCAATTTAAAGACATTCTGATCATGTGTCACTTTTCTTATTAGATAATTAAGCCATTCAGGGCCTTCGAACCACCAATGTCCGAAAAGCTCCGCATCATAGGGTGCAACCACAATAGGTTTACGATCCATCACAGATGCCAGATATTCAATTTGTTTTTCCCTGTTAAACATGAAATTTCCTGCATGGATTTTAGCCTTCCTCAAGGCGCGATCTCTGTTATAGATCTGCTTGTCATGGGTTTTCCCGGTAATCCTATAGTACTTTATCCCTGTGCCTGTACGTATCCCACTTGAATGTATATATGGTTTTATATAATTGTAATCGAGATCATAGCCTATATCCCTGTAAAACTCCCTATAATCGTAATCTCCTGGGTATCCTTCCCTTGCGCTCCATACCTGTTTAGATGATTCTATATCCCTCCCAAAAGCAGCAACCCCGGATTCACAATATATAGGAGCAAACACTCCGTACCTGGGTTGAGGGGATGCGAAGAGTACCCCATGGGCATCTAATATGAAGTATCTCATGCCTTCCTGCTTCAGAAGCTTATCATCCCCCGGATTAAACCCGCATTCGGCAAACCAAAACCCCCGGGATTTCCGGTGGAAGACCTGTTTATGATAATCCGCTGCTATTTTTACCTGAGCCTTGACTGCTACAGGGGATATTTCCATGAGAGGTAGATATCCGTGGGTTGCTGGGGAAGTAATTATTTCTAAGTACCCTTTATCTTGGAGTGAGGAAAAGGCAGCAATTAAATTGCATTTGTATTCATCCCTGAATACTCTTTTTGCTTCACGGAATTTCTCCAAGTACATTTTTGCATTTTCATTAAACTCCGGGAGGGATCGGGTTCTTTCAGTTTCCTGCTCTGCAAGTTTAATAAGACGTTCTATATGACGGAGATACCGTTCTTTGAGGAGGGAATCCCTAAGCATTGATATTAAAGGCGGGGTGAAAGACATCGTTATCCTAAATTTTATTCCGTCATTGACCAGGCTATTAAAGACCTTTACAAGGGGGACATATGTTTCGGTAATAGCTTCATAAAGCCAGGTTTCTTCAAAGAAATCTGGATGTTCAGGGTGTCTTATATATGGTAAATGTGCGTGAAGTATAAGAGCCAGATAACCTTTTTCTTCTCCCATATTAAAAACCTGCCTTTTTTTATTTATATGGATTTGCCCTTCGATTTTGTTTGGGTCCCTTACCCATGAATTCAGAACCTGCATCCAGATGCATTCGTTCTGCTATTTGAGAAATAATTTCAGGAGATGCTGGGGCTCCGGAATGGAAGGGGCAGTACTTTTCTATTTCGGAAATCGTCATCCACTCAGTATCAACAATTTCTGACACGCCTGCTCTGGGCGTTCTTACCGTATTTGATTTTGATAAACAGACGAAGGCTCCCTCCTTATTGATAAACCCTAATTCTGCACAATATGATCTGTTAGGGCGCTCAACGTTGATATACCAATTGTCAGCGTTATCGTGAACGTCAATACTGATATACTTGTGGGAATTACTACCATCGAATTCTATATCAGTCACGTCATGTACCCGGAGGGCTTTACGGAATGTCCGGAGGCCTTCAGGTCCTAACGCTGCAGTCACCGCCCTTGGGATATCATCGGCAATTTCCCAATATGCGTAAACCCAGTACGGATCCCGTACCATCAGGACTATCTCGGTTGATCCATACGTATCGGGAAGCCGATATTGGCTATCCCAAATATCTCTTTGCGTTTTTCTGCGATAATCAGGATTTTTACCGACATGTAATTCATGGGGTTCAATGATTTGAATCTCCGGAATAACATCGGGAACGTGAATTTCCACTGCCTCAGAGGGATCGATCTGTCGATCGAGGCTGTCTTTAATCATATTTTTGGAATTCCGCAATCATGTTACCTCCCCACTGAATTGTGGCTGCTGTAGTGTGGAGCCTCTGTAATAATATCCCTACTGCTGTCAATGTTTATACTATCGGAATACTGTTAGGCCGTATGACTTACACTAAATATGTCGGATTTAGGAAAGGAGCTTCCAAACTGTTTAAAAGGGAGCGAAACTACTTTATAAGGAGGATGCGTAATGTCAGTCGGATCTTTTCTACTTGTTCTTCACAGTCATTTACCGTACTGCAGAAAGGCAGGAGTATGGCCTTTCGGTGAGGAATGGGTTTTTGAGGCAATGGCAGAGACTTATATACCGCTTTTAAACATAATAAAATGTTTGGCTGCAAAGGGTGACTTTGGCAGCATAACAATAGGGTTTACACCTGTATTACTCGATCAACTACAGGATCCCTACATGTTGCTGAGATTTGATGAATATTTGGAGGCGAAAATTACTGCAGCGGAAGCGGATATTATAAGATTCGGGGCTGAAAGTGAATGGGCTTTTCAAAGGCTTGCAAGATTTTATAAAGAACGTTATGAAAAAGTAAGAGACGATTTCTATTTACAATATAACGGATCCTTAGTTAATGCTTTTAAATCTCTTCAGGATGAAGGATTGATTCAGATTTTAGCAGGAGCTGCCACACATGCTTATTTACCGCTTCTTTCAACTGGGGCTTCTGTCTATTCCCAGCTTAAACTTGGACATGACGTTTATCATCAGAGTTTCGGACATCCTCCTTCCGGAGTGTGGTTACCTGAATGCGGATATCGGCCTCCGTCAGGTTCCTTAAATATTGAAAGAGATCTGAAAAGTCTGGGATATTCCTGCTTTTTTGTAGATGCCCATGCTATTGAAGGAGGGTCCCCCATAGATGTATACTCAGATAGAAGCCTTAGAAAACCGCAAAGGAGATCTATTACGGCAAAACGGGATTATACAGCCTGTCTTCCGTACTTAGTTTCAGGCAGCGATATCGCTGTTCTGGGGCGGAACCAGCGTACCGCGTTACAGGTATGGTCTTCTGAATGGGGTTATCCCGGTGACGGTAATTACCGGGAATTCCATAGACGTGATCCGGTTTCCGGGTTCGGTTATTGGAAAGTAACAAGTAGGCTTGTAGATATTTCTGCAAAGGAAGTCTATAATCCTGATGCTGCCCTTTTTAAGGCAAGGGAGCATGCAAGCCATTTTGTAGGCTTGGTGGAACGTCTTTTGACAGATTTCAATTTAGAAACTGGAAAGCACGGTGTAATTTTGGCTCCGTTTGATATAGAGCTCTTCGGACATTGGTGGATGGAAGGCCTTGATTGGTTAAAGTGGACATTAGAGGGATTTGAGAAGAGCCCCCACGTTGAAGTTATGTCTGTCTCGGAGTATTTGGAAAATCACCCGCCGGATAAAGAAATTGACTTACTGGAAAGCTCATGGGGCCTCGGGGGGGGTCATTATGTCTGGGATAATGATATGACCAATTGGATGTGGCAAGAAATTCACAATGCAGAAAAGGAAATCCGCGACATAGCATTGAAAGTAAACTGTAGGAGGCAACGGGAGGGAGAGGGTTCAACCCTTAAAATCAGACTTCTAAATCAGGCAATCCGTGAGGTGCTACTGCTCCAGAGCAGTGATTGGCCGTTTCTTGTTACCACGGAACAAGCCAGGGATTACGGAGAAAGAAGATTTCTACAGCATAAACATAGGTTTGAAAGGCTTGCTCACGCCTTAACGCA
>JAAZLO010000067.1 GCA_012689375.1 Bacillota bacterium
AAGAGATCTAATGCCGTATCAATACGTTCCTTGACTAAGCGGCGATCATTTATTCTATACCCCCCAAGTTCCAAGTTTTCTAATACTGTAAGCCCAGGAAATACTCTTCTGCCCTCAGGCACAATCCCAATCCCTGCCCTTGCAATTTCAGAAGTTGGCATACCGTCAATCCTGGCACCCATAAACTGTATCTCCCCTGACACTAAAGGGACTTCCCCCAAAATCGTCTTTAACATAGTCGTTTTTCCCGATGCGTTACTTCCTAAAAACACAACGAGTTCACCTGGGTTTATTTGCGCGTCTACACCTTGGATTACTTTTACCGGGCCGTAGGATGAATGGATGTTTTTTAATTCAAGAATGGGCTTAGCAGTAGGATGGGATCCTCTGATATCGGTTACCTGCTTATTTCGCCCAATCCTATGTTTACTATAACTAGCTGCACTCTGTTCTTTCTTTATACCAAGATACGCTGTGATGACCTTAGGATCCTTAATTACTTCCCCCGGGGTTCCTTCTGCAATTTTTTTACCATAATCCAGAACAATTACTTTATCACAGGCTTCAGCTATTACATCCATCCTATGCTCTATAACAAGAACTGTATGACCATGCTTTTTAAGGCTGCAGATTCCTTGAATAACCCCCTCTGCCTCACCAGGGGTCATTCCTGCCGTTGGTTCATCAAAAAGAAGAATTTTGGGGACGGAAACAAGCCCCCTGGCAAATTCCACTTTACGTCTCTCAGGATATGAAAGATCCTTCACACGTTCAGATGCACGGGCAACTAAATTTTCATCGAAAAATCCCAAAGCATTGACGGCTTTATATATCTGAGCATTCAAATTTCCAAGGTATTCCTTAGTACCGAGGATCGCACTGAGTATGTGGCCCTTAAGACGTAAGTGACAACCGACAAGCACATTTTCAAGGATAGTTTGGTTTTCAAACAGTCTTATATTTTGGAACGTCCTTACAATGCCAAGTTCAGCAATTTTATGAGGCGGCATATATGTAACATCATTGCCCAAGATCGTAACCTGTCCTGATTGGGGTTTGATCACACCGGTCAGGACATTAAATAACGTGGTTTTTCCTGCACCGTTCGGACCGATTATTCCTATTACTTCTCCCTGTTTAACATTAAAATTCACTTTGGATAAGGCTGTAAGCCCATTGAAACAACATGTGATATCTTGGATTTTAATGGCATGTCCCTTATCCCCGGATATTCCGGTCAAACTCGCCTGATCCTTTCCGGTAGGTATCGTAACTAATGGTACGCTTTGCGGAATAAGCCCTTCAGGCCTATATATCGCAAGCAAAATAAGGGCAATTCCATATATTAACATACGATAAATACTATAGGCACGTAATAGTTCAGGAATGATAACTAAAGTAAAAACACCCAATATAATACCTAGAAGACTCCTTAAACCGCCTAACACTACCATACAATAAACGGTTATAGTTTCTTGCATTGTGAAATTCTGGGGAAATACCGCCCCTTGCCAAGAAGCAAACAGAGCACCGGCAAGACCTGCAAGTGCAGCCCCCCATACAAATGCAGTTACACGATACCTGGCTACGTTAATACCCATACATGCCGCAGCAATTGGATCCTCGCGAATAGATGACCAAGCCCTACCGGTATTTGAGCGTACTACACGGCTGACAACTATAAATACAATTACCGTAATTACCCATAAAAGGATATACGACATTCCGAGAGAGTTAAAATTTATTCCGAAGATCCTGGGTGCATCCACGGCGACTATTCCATTGGGACCGTTTGTTATATTAAAGGGCCTATCCAAATTATTCAACAGAATATAAATTATTTGCCCAAAACCTAAAGTTACCATTGCCAGGTAATCACCCTTTAGGTGTAGGGTGGGAATGCTTACAAGAAATGCAGCGAAAATCGACGCGCATATACCGGCAAAGGCAGCCGGGAGAAAGGGTAAATGAAGTCCGAATTGTGGAGATGCAAGGAAAGCATAGGTATATGCCCCAATCCCATAGAATGCGGCATATCCGAGATCCAGTAAGCCTGCCTCACCCACCACAATATTTAAACCTAAACCGAGTATAAGATAAAGCGCTATGGAGCCGCCTAATCTCATATAATAAAAGTTTCCTGTAATCAGAGGGAAAACCACCAAAGCACCGTACCCTAAATATAGAACCCATGATTTTCCCTTAGATTTTAAGCCGGAATTCAAAGTCCCTCCCCCCTGTTCATACTTTTTCATTTGCAGATCCGCCCAAAATACCTTGAGGTTTCAATATTAAAACCCCAATAAGCACTGAAAATACAATAATATCCTTATATACCGGCGCCAAAAACAAAACCCCCAGACTTTCAGCAAGTCCAAGAATAAGCCCACCTGCAACTGCACCACGAATACTTCCTATGCCCCCCAGAACCGCGGCAGTGAAGGCCTTCATGCCTGCGGAAAACCCAATCATAAAATCCACTTGCGTGTAGTAAAGCCCTATCATAACACCGGCAATTCCAGCTAAGCCGGACCCGACAATAAATGCAATACGAATTATTTCTCGAGTTCGAATTCCCATGTATTCTGCAGCTTCCCTGTCTTGACTTATAGCCCGCATTGCTTTACCCAGCATTGTATGGGCTATTGCATAATCCATAGTTAGCATCAATCCGATTGATACGCAAATTATCATAAGACGGACTGTAGACACAGAGGCTCCGAGAATACTGATTGGCCCGTCAGATGCTAAAATATGTCCGGTTTGATAAGCTTTAGTACGCCCTTGCGTTAAAATCATAGCCACGTTCTGCAGGGCTATTGATGCACCAAGCGCCGATATCAAGCTCGTTAGCCTTGAACCCTTATGAAGGGGGCGGTATACAAATCGTTCAATTGCGCTCCCCAGAATCGAAGTGCCGATTACTGCACCAACTACCATAGGGATAAGGATTAATCCGGATTTAATTGAGACGGTTTCCCCCGCAATAAATAATTGGAGAATCCCCCATCCTATCAGCGAGCCGAACATAAATACGTCCCCATGGGCGAAATTCAGCATCCTTAATATCCCATAGACCATTGAATATCCTAACGCTAAAAGAGCATAGACGCTGCCTAACGTAATACCGTTTATTATCTGCTGGGGAAGCTGGGCCGAAATTCCTCCCATTTACCGGACATCCTCCGGAGGATATTCTTTAACTTCCAGAAAATCTTCCTTATCTACCTTGTACACGTAAATGCTTGCACCTACTACATCACCCTTTTCATCAAAACTTATAGGAAAGCCCAATATACCCTCATAGTTAAAGGTATTATGAACAGCATCTGATACTTTAGCTCTTGTAAGGCCACCGGGATCATTACCTGCAGCCACTCTTAATGCCTCAATAAGTATTTTTGTAGCCTCATAACTCTGCCCTGAAAATACACTCATTGCACCGTATCTGTCTTCAAATTGTTTTATGAATTTACTTGCAGCCGGGACTTCCATAATATCTCTACCAAGTGCGGTTACGTACATTCCCTCAGCAGCCCCTCCTGAACCTGCCACTAGTTGGTCCTTTTCCTTCATGCAGTCCCCACCCATAAACTTAACTGAAAGATTGAGTCCTACTGATTGTTTTATTAATCCTGAGGCTTGCGCCGGGTTGGAAAACCCAAGATAAATCAAATCAGGATCCAGGGCTTTAATCCGGGTTAAAATCGGTGAAAAGTCCCGATCCTCAGAGGTGATTTGACCCCTAGATACCTTAACTCCGAGCTCACTTAAGGCTGAAGATACCTGATCTGCAAGACCCTGACCATAAGTACTTTTATCATCAATAACATATACATTTTCAGCTTGAATGACTTCAACAATAAACCTGGCTGATGCAGGTCCTTGTGCATCATCTCTCGGACATATCCTGTGCATAACACTATATCCCCGTTCCGTAAGATCAGGGGTAGTGGCAGCCTGACTGATAATAACAAGACCTGCTCGTTCATAGGTAGGGAGTGAAGCACTGACGGTCGCGCTGTTCATAGGGCCTATTACTCCAAGGACGTTTTTATCCATGGCAAATTTCTCAGCCACGAGAAGCCCCTTGGATGAATCACCCATATCGTCCCCGATAGCTACCTCGATTTTCCGGCCTTTAACTCCGCCTTCAGCATTTGCCTCATCCACTGCCATTTTAATGGCATTTAACGCATCCAACCCTATTTTAGAGAAATCTCCTGTAAACGGTCCGGCAGCCCCAATTTTAACAGGTGGAAGATCTTTGCATTGTGCGGGACCCGTCCTGACAAGCAAAATCAAAACAATAACAAATAACACCCCTACTAAATTTTGAACCTTCCCAAATCGAATTCCAAATCTTCTTTTCATTTTTTAATTGCCTCCTTTACAGTACTTGGTACAAATAAAAACCCGCCCTGACATGAGGACGGGTATTCACCGCGGTGCCACCCCAATTAATCTAGGAAAGTACCCTATAGCAGATAATACTTACCTGATTCTCTCCAGGTACGGAAGGAACATCCCTCTTATACCCTGCCCCTGTATCGGGAGGAACCCGATAGACCCTACTTGACTAAATTCTTTCCGGCCTATTGCTCCCAGGCCCATTCAGCCGTGCTTCCCGGTATCAGGCTTTCACTACCCCTGATTCGCTTAACCGGTAGGGATACGCCTACTAATCCTGTTCATCACAAAAGTTATTCTGATTGTTATTTAAGATGCTACCATGCAGAGATACCGGTTGTCAATAAAAATCTCTTATTTCTCTTTTCGATTGGATGTCGGTGTTGGAAACCGTAATTGAAGGAACAAGGCGATAACTGCAGTGGTAATTGAAAATATCGCCATAAGCTTAAACCCAAAGATATAGTTTTGCACCTGATC
>JAAZLO010000133.1 GCA_012689375.1 Bacillota bacterium
ACCTATAAGGAATTGATACTTCAATGACGAAGACGATGAACCAATGGTCCTTATGTACCTAGCCTACCTATAAGGAATTGAAACAAAAGAATGATAGACGAGGAAAACTACCCGTACTTTGTACCTAGCCTACCTATAAGGAATTGAAACTCGTTTGCGCCATCTGTTTGCTCCGCACGAAAGGGGTACCTAGCCTACCTATAAGGAATTGAAACCAGGTTATACAGGCAAAAATCATGTTACAAGTGCAGGTACCTAGCCTACCTATAAGGAATTGAAACTTTTTTCTCCAAAAAATATGGCCTTTGAGAATCGCTTGTACCTAGCCTACCTATAAGGAATTGAAACCCTGATGTACACCAGTACTAGCCAATCCACTAGCAGTACCTAGCCTACCTATAAGGAATTGAAACTCGGTTTGCTGATATATAATCCTGTAACTTCTTCTCGTACCTAGCCTACCTATAAGGAATTGAAACTATAAAAGATACACCTGTTAAGGTGTTATCAATTCCGTACCTAGCCTACCTATAAGGAATTGAAACAATGCATTAAAAAAGCAAGCTATAGACGAAGGTTGGTACCTAGCCTACCTATAAGGAATTGAAACTACCCTATTTACTGGTGGTTCACTAACTGGAGGGGCCGTACCTAGCCTACCTATAAGGAATTGAAACCTAGCCTAATGTCGTAGCCTAGAACAATGTCTTCCGGTACCTAGCCTACCTATAAGGAATTGAAACGCTATAAAACTCCCACTGGATTTGGTGAGTCGTCGTACCTAGCCTACCTATAAGGAATTGAAACAGTCTAAGTAAGAGAAGGATTTACGAATTGATGGAAGGTACCTAGCCTACCTATAAGGAATTGAAACGTAGGACATTTTAGGACATCTTTTCAATCTTTTTTGTACCTAGCCTACCTATAAGGAATTGAAACTACTATAAGTCTTAAAGACTTCGACTTAATAGGACTCGTACCTAGCCTACCTATAAGGAATTGAAACATGTATTCTAATATTGGTCTAGTCCCTCCCTTCCTGGTACCTAGCCTACCTATAAGGAATTGAAACTACGTAACTTTTGTGTAACTTTTGGGTAAAAACAAAGTACCTAGCCTACCTATAAGGAATTGAAACTAACTATAATGAATATGAAGGAGAATAAAAAATATGCTACTACTACTAACTTTCATCATCCTGCTACCAATCTTTATTATCTTAGAGGTGGCAAAAAAATCATAAAAAAGTACCTAGCCTACCTATAAGGAATTGAAACCCAAGATTCAAACCATCCTTATAGTCCTTTATTAATGTACCTAGCCTACCTATAAGGAATTGAAACATGATATGGAGCATCCTTGCTATATCTACCTCCCTCCGTACCTAGCCTACCTATAAGGAATTGAAACGTAGTTAGGAAGTGAATAAATTTAAAGACCAGCTATTAAAAGTCAAGAGATAAATTAATTTATTTTGCCTTTGTGATTATAGAATTTCTGTCAGAACCCGTCAAGGGGAA
>JAAZLO010000010.1 GCA_012689375.1 Bacillota bacterium
AATTAAAGGGCTTTATCCGGGTCCGGAATTAATGGGGGAAATAGAACTGTCCGGTGTAGATATAGAACACCCTATAATAAAGTTACCTGCGGAAAATGTTCAGGGTAGAGTCAGGCTCCTGGGAAACGACTTAAACCTGGAACATCTCCTTATGAATTTCCTGGATTCCCCTGTTATTATTGAAGGTTCTGTAACGAATATTTTAAATCCCCAATTCGATATCAATGTGTTTTTTGAGGATATCAGTCTCACCCGTGCCAAAGAAGTATTCATCCCTGATATGGCAGGTGATATTCAAGGTAGGGGAAAAGTAGATTTAAATATTATCGGCTCTCCCGCCGAAGTATGGGTAAACGGAGACTTTGCGTTATCTGATTTATCCTGGGATATTACAGATAAGCCTATTAAAGCCGATGAAGCCAAGGGGAGATTCAGGTATGGAAATAACGCAATAACCCTCAATGAAGTGGCGATTTCCGCAATAGGCGGGGAGATTAATGTCGACGGTGTTGTATTGCTTAAGGAAGCGGAAGATGAACCTGTTATAAATCCATGGACGCAGCTATCCTTTAATATTAAGGAGGCTTCAGTGGCAGATGCAGTTTCATATATCCCACTAGAGGATATTGAGGCTTCAGGCGTTCTTAATGCTGGGGCTGTTCTTGAAATTGAAAAGGGTGTTTACAGTCTCATAGGATCATGCAGTGTGACATCAGGGAGTATCCAGGGCTATCCGTTTGATAATATAAAGGCGGAATTTAAAGCTGATAACAATAGGATAATGATTGATCGGCTTGATATGATAAGCTTTGGCAGTCAACTAAGAGGTAAGGGCATAATCTACGACAGCACCAACTATAATTTGGAACTGGCTGCGGAATTAGTTGATCTTAAAAAAATAGAGGAGATATTCGGGTATGAAGGAATTTCCGGTACCGGAAGTTTCGCAGGGACTGTTTCAAGTAAAAATAAGGATATTTCTTTAAAAGGCCTGGTCGAAATTACCGCCCCTGTAATTAACGGAATCAAATTAGATTCAATAACCGGCTGGGTGGGCTTTAAGGACTCCGCTGTCAGTCTTTCAAATATCTTAATTACACAAGGGAATGCCGGGTGTCAAGTCAGTGGATTAATAAAATTGCATCCTGAAGATCCAAGCCTGGATTTATCAGCTAATTTCAAGGGGCTCCCCGTAGATGAAATATTGCCCCTTATAAATAAAGAAGAAATTCCGTTGGAAGGGCTTCTCTCGGGGAAAGTAGATATAAAAGGGACCTTAGGAAACCCTGAAATTAACGGGAATATCAGACTTTCGGAGGGTGAGGTATTAGGAACAAAATTAGATAATATCAGCACAGGTTTTAAATATGCAGCCGATATAATTGATATCTATGATCTTAATGCTGTAATAGGTTCTCTGAGGATTGCTTCATCAGGCTGTATCAGCCTAGGGGGTACGCTTGATCTTACCGTTAATATACAGGATTTTGATTTATTAAAGTTCCCTTTGGAAATACCCGGTGATTTCTTAAAGGGGGGGTCCGCCGGTTTTGGAGGTAATATAACCGGAGAAATCACTTCGCCTAGGATTGAGGGAAAGGTTTCAGCTAAAAATGTAATGATATCCGATGCAATTATCCCTGATATAGTATGTGATTTAATATGGGGTGACGGGGAAGTCCGTATAACGGATGCAAGGGTTTCCGATGGGACCGGGGTTCTTGAAATTGAAGGGGGTATTCAGCTTATCGGAGATCACCCCATGGATTTTGTTCTTAACGCCCAAGGGCTGGATGTAAAAACTGTTCTTGCTGTTTTAGCTCCCGGCAGGAGTGATCCGGTGGAAGGTACACTCACAGGCAAAATTAATATATCCGGGGCTTTACCGGAGCCTATTGTGGATCTTGAACTTAATACCGATAATCTGGCTATAGGAGGGATTCCCTTCAAATCCGCATCACTTAATGCAGGAGTGGCAGAGGGCTCCGTTGATATCAAGCTGTTACAATTATTCCAAGCTGAAAACAGATACTTAGAAGCAACGGGTAATGCGGATATAGACGGGGCGGTATCCCTTATTGCTTCTGCAAGGCATTTTGATATCAGTGTTTTATCATCTGTTGCAGGGTGGGATTATCCGTTTAAGGGTGATGCGGATTTTGCTATGAAAATTGAAGGGGAATTCAAAGATCCGTCTGTGGTCTTATCCCTCAGGATCTCAGAAGGCAGTATTAGCGATATAGGTTTTCATCTTATAACTGCTGAGATGGCATTTAAAAACGGGACAGTTATTATAAGCGATGGTGAAATCCTGCAAGGGGATTATAGGGCTACTATACACGGCACTATACCCATTCCGAAAAAGGGGCTTGAAGCAATAGGGATAACAGCTTATCCGCCCACTGAAGATCTGGATATAAAAGTGAGGATAATCAAAGCAAGACTTGGGCTTATCTCTACGTTTCTTAAGGAAGTCGAATGGGCGGAAGGCGAGACAAATGTTGATCTCCATATTACAGGGACGGCCGCAGCCCCAAAATTATACGGTTCCGCTGAAATAAACAACGGAACGATAAAATTCTCTCCTATTATTAATACTTTTACAAAAATTGATGCCGGAGTTAAGTTTAAAGGGACATACGCAGAAATCGAAAGATTCGTATGCCTCGCCGGGGACGGGGAAATTAGGGCCCGGGGTGAGGTTGTATTTTCAGATCAGGAAAGGCAATCAGGGTTTAATTTGGACTTAACGACAGAGGATGCCCTTATAAATACAGGTGTTTTCCATAGCCTTATTTCTTCTGATATCAAAGTATCAGGCCCCTTCAACCACCCGTTGATTTCCGGCAGCATTAATTTGATTAAGACGATAGCTTCACCTGATACATGGTCTTTCACAGGAATGCCCCTGTTTAATGCTGATTTAGATTTGGATGTGGCAACTGAAGGGGATCTTCGCCTGAGGACCAGAATTATGGATATTCCGGCATCAGGTTCAGTAAAAATCAAGGGTACACTTGCGGAGCCTAGGATATCAGGTACGATGGAAGCCCGGAGAGGATGGTTTGCTTATGTTGGAAATGAATTTGCCATACGCCGGGCTGTTGCCGAATTTTCTGAACAGCGCGGTGTTATGCCTCAGCTTGAAATTGAAGCAGATACGACCTCAGCTGAAGTGAAAATCTTTGTTGAACTTCATGGGATTCCCCCTGACGATCTAATCCTGGAATTATCATCAAGCCCTCCTATGGCTTATGATGAAATTTTGGCCTTATTGAATTACCCAGGTGCTCTGACAAAAATACTCAGCGGTGATATCGAGGGCGCTGTTAAAGAGGAATTGGCGAGAATTTTTGAACAGGAACTCCGTCTCAGAATGACAGGGGGTATAGGGAGGGCATTCGAGGATCTTTTGGCTTTGGATGAATTCAGATTCAGAAGGAGTACATCCAATGAATTGACATTAAGGATAGGGAAATACATTATAGATAGTTTATATCTCAGTTATGAAAAATCATTGGGTCCAGAATCACACGGAATTCTGAAATTTGATTATTTCTATAGGCCGGGTATAGTGTTGACCGGTAGGTTTGATGAAAGAGGAGAGAAGATATTCAGTATTGAAGCCCGATTTAAATTTTAGCTTTATAGATATGGGACGATTTACTGGTAACATCAATATTTGGATAAGCAAATGGGAAGGATTTACGTAAGGCAGATAGAAGATGATAGCCATGCTTCTATCCGATCCGGCAAGAATAATCGCTTTCCCGGAGAACGTTAAACGCTTTAACAAATGAATACATGTGTGTCGAATAGGAGGGACAAATGTGAGTCTATTATCTGCGCAACCACGAAGAGCCGGAGGGGGTATCCGGCCCCGCGCTATTATAATGACAGCCCTTATTCTGGTCTCTGTTATAACCTTTGCTGGTTTACTGTCCCCTTGTGTCCTGGCGCAGGTGCCGACAGGTGAGAAAATAGTTGCGGTAGATGTTGAGGGGCTTCAATCTATTTCCCAGGCAACAGTCACAGAGGTCATTAAAGTAAAACCCGGAGACTTGCTGACAGAGGAAGCAGTAAGAGCTGATCTTGAAGCTATCAGTGAGATCGGGTTGTTTTTTGATGTCGGGGCCAGATTTTATCCTCATTTAGGTGGAATAAAGCTTGTATATGAAGTAGTGGAAAACCCCAAAGTGGCATCGGTTAACTTTGAGGGTAATAAAGCAATCGGCCGGGATAAACTTGATCTTTTAATGAGTGTAAGGCCAAAGGAGATCTTAAATCTCAAAAAACTCAATGGTGATCTCGAGCGGATCCTAAAGTACTACTACAATGAAGGCTATTCTGCGAAAATAAGGGACATAGACATATCGGAACAGGGAGATATCACAATAAAGCTTATGGAGCTTCGTATAGCTGATGTCAGGATTGAGGGACATAAAAAAACTAAGGATCATGTCATACGAAGGCACATAACAGTTAAACCCGGTGAATTACTAGATATAAATAAACTTCGTGAAGATCAACAAAGATTAGGAAACCTCGGAATATTTGAGGATATAGATATAAAGTTAGATGTGGCGGATACAGGGGATGACTACATAGTAACTTATGTTCTTAAAGAAGCAAGGACAGGCTCAGCGGTAATAGGTGCGGGATACAGTACCACTGAAAAGTTTATCGGATATATTGAAGTATCTGAATCTAATTTTCTCGGAAGGCATCAGACTGTAAATGTCAACTGGCAATTTGGAAAAGGCCGCAGCGCTTATAGTTTAGGGTTCTATGATCCATGGATTGATTCTAAACAAACCTCCTTCGGTATTAATCTTTACAGCAGTACCCAAGTGATAACTAAGAATACTGATAATGATAAAATCTGGGAGGATGAACTTGAATGGAAGGGGGATGGATCCACTCCCGGCAGGGTTAGGTATAACGAACTCACAAAAGGTGGAAATATTACCGTGGGGAGGCCTTTAAAAGAGAATTTAAGACTGTCCTTATCCCTCAGAATTGACGGGACTGAGTACGAGCCATTACCTGCAGAGGGCAGCAGCAGTGATAAAGCAAAATGGGCATGGAAAGAAGATCCAGGCGGAGATACAAGGAGTCTTACATTAGCCCTTGCTGGGGATACAAGGGATTACTATATGAATCCGACTAAAGGCTATTACTGGAAGACCTCCGTAGAAACTGCAGGCGGGATTCTCGGAGGTAGCTACACTTTCTCCAAGTACCAAGGAGAAGGCAGTATGTATAAAGAGGTCAGGCCTAATCAAGTGCTTGCATTAAGAGTATCAGGCGGTACATCTTCAGGGTCCCTTCCTCCGCACGAAAAATACCGTATCGGGGGCTCTGAAACTCTACGAGGATATAATTACGGCGAATTCAGCGGGGACAGTATGTTCTTTGCCAATGCTGAATATAGATTCCGGATATTAAAAGGTGTCCAAGGTGTAGTTTTTGTAGACGCAGGCACTGTATGGATTAAAGATGTAATAAATGAGCAAAGCAGTATTTCAACAGGTGCAGGTGTCGGTGTCAGGGTGGAAACTCCCATTGGAATGCTTAGGGTGGATTATGGGATAGGAAGAGAGGGGGGCCAGGCTTACCTCGGGTTTGGTCAGACATTCTAAATAATTCACCCCGGGAAATTTAAGTAAATAATGTATATTTTAATATATCCTTGATAAAGGCATAAGCCTGGAAAGTTATTAAGAATGTATGGTAACATTAGTGTGAATGTCGGTGAAAGGAAGTGTAGGAATGTCGAAATTCCGTACAAGGCTCCTGAGTTTGTCGGTAGTTATTATTGCCGCTGTGGCAGTCGTTTTAAGTTTTGTTGGTGATAAGGGCCTGAAAGCCGCAGATGGGGCAGGACCAATTGGCTATGTATATTCACCAAAAATAATTGCAGCAGTGGAATCCTCGCCTGAATACACAAAGGCGCAAAAGGATTATGAGGAGTTTGCACAAAAGCTCCAAAAAGAATATGAATCCGAGGCAGAAGGCCTTGATGATCAGACCAAACAGAAAAAGCTTTTCGATCTTGAAATGAAATTAGCTGAAAAGCAGGTTGGCTTAAACAAGCCTTTCCAGGATAAAATCCAAGGAGCAATAGAGGAGATTGCTAAAAACGAAGGTTGCTCTATCGTTCTTAGCCAGCGGGTGGAATTTGAGGCGCTTGTCCCTGTCCGTGATAACAGCGCAAATGTTATGGCACAACCTATGCCTATATCTATACCTATTGTTGTCACTGGCGGTAAGGATCTCACTGATCCTGTTCTGAAGAAGCTTGGGGTGAAATAATAGATAACTGATTTCGGCGAATTTAAAATACCGGGCCTTGGCGGGATATTGATGAAGCGGTTTATCTTCGGTATAATAATCGGAATTGTAGGGGTCTTGGCTCTGGTTTTAATCAGGCTTCCGTCAGTACAGGAGACTTCACAAACGGATAGTTTCTATGATCCTTATGGGAGCCGGTATCTTTATGATTTTCAAAATGAATTTGAGCCTTTGGCTCCTCTCGTAGTTGATAAAAAAACCCCAGCCCTTCCCAGCTTATCTTTGGGAGATCCCGGAGCTGACGGGTTGGGTGCTTTTCTTTTGCCGGGTGAGGCAGTATCGCATCTATGGGATCGGGTAGCAAACCAACAGGAAAAAGAAAAGGAACTTTATAAAAAACCGGATCTGCCGGGTACGGGGTTTTCTGTCTTTACAGATATTAAACTTAATATTCCTGATACAATATATAATTTTCCTTCCCCTGAACAAGAACTCGGTATTCCTGAACCTGGTAGTTTAGGGGTCGGGGGGAAATATTTTGTCCTATTGGATAATGTAATTAAGGCACACCCGCTTTGGGTGGAAGTAGTCCGCCTTGATAACGATATAGAGGCTTGTAAGGAGCAGTGGCGGACCTATGTCGATGAATCAGTATCGACTGAAGAAGATATATTTCAATGTTTAGGTGAGGCAGAAGAAGTTCTCGGTGAATGTACTGCTGTTGATTCCAATAAAAGCCCGGTATTATCCGGGTTTTCTGATGTATTTGAACCGGGTCTTGCTTTTATAGAATCTTCCCTCTCAGAGGAAATCAAAATCCGTATTGAGACCAAAAGAAATGAGATCAAGTCAAGTTTAGAGGACAAGCTATATGCGGAAAGAGCCCGCCTTAATAATAAATTTGACAAATTTAAAGACAGGGTAATAAAAGAAACCTATGTAACCGTTATCAATATAAAAATGAAACTGCAGCTTTTAGATTTATCAGAGGATGAAAGGGTGTCTCTTGAAAAGGAGCTTGAATCAGTCAATAACATCATTGAAGAAAGGCTTGGTTCTGAACAAAAGGCATTGGATGATATTTATAAAGAATATGAAGCCTGGGAAATAGCTGCTGCTGAGGAAGAGCTTATAAGATATGAAAACGAGCAGGTCGCTTGGATGTATTCTGAGCTTGAGAAGGAAAGAGAAAGACTTTCCAAGGAAATTAAAAATATGTTTTCCGGTATGGATAATAATGATTTGAAGATTCCCGATGCATGGAAGGAAGAAGTTTACAGAAGGAGGCTGATTGAACTCTCAGAAAGATATACAAAAACATCTGAGGAGTTTAAGAAAAAAGAGATTAGGTTTGCAGAGGAATTAGAAGATCTCACTTCCCGGCGTGAACAAGCCAAAGAGCGTATTATGGGAGATATACGTGATGCAATATTAAACCTCGAAATTGGGCTGGGTATTTCTATGGAAACAGTTGAGGATAACCTTGGGTATGAAGAAAATAAATTTAAAAATAATGATGTTACGCTTGATATCATCAAAGAGATCCAGACTTACAAGTGAGTGTGTATAAACATGAGTGACGGAATTACTCTGGGGGAACTTGCAAAGGTGGCTGAAGGTGTCTCGGTTGGGGATATCCGGCTTTGTATTTCAGGGGCAGCACCTGTAGAAAATGCAGGCAAAGATGAGATAACCTTCGCGGAGAATACAAGGCTCCTTAAGATTGCCATAAAGAGCAATGCAGGTGCCGTTATTGCTAAGCATGGGGAAGACCTCCAAGGGAAACCCGGTATACTCGTTGAAAATCCGAGGCTTGCTTTTGCAAAGGTACTCAAATTATTTGCACCTCCTATTCCCCGCCCTGCAGAAGGAATTAACAAAACCTGTAATGTGGCTGAAGATGCAATTATAGGCAAGGGAGCCTGTATCGGTCCGAAAGTGACTATCGAATCCGGTGTGGTTTTAGGGGAAAAGGTCATTTTGTACCCAGGTGTTTATATAGGAGAAAATACGAGGATCGGTAAGGGAACCATTATATATCCAAATGTAGTTATAAGAGAGCGTATTACTATCGGTAAAGGCGTTATCATTCACAGCGGGGCAGTAATCGGCAGTTGTGGGTTTGGTTTTGTAACTTCTGAAGACAAACATTATAAAGTTCCGCAAGTAGGAACTGTAATTATTGAAGATGATGTTGAAATTGGGGCAAATACATGTATAGACAGGGGTACAATGGGTGAAACAGTTATCGGTGAAGGTTCGAAGATAGATAATTTAGTTCAGATAGGACATAACGTAAAAATAGGTAAACATTGTATTATAGCCGGCCAGACTGGTATAGGTGGATCCAGTGAGATTGGTGAGGGTTCTATTCTTGCAGGCCAGGTTGGTGTAGTTGATCATATCAAGATTGGATCTTCCAGTATTATCGCCGGCCTCACATTAGTATCAACAAGCTTACCTCCGGGTTCATTTGTTTCTGGCAGGCCTGCCAGACCCCACAAGGAACAGTTAAGGATGGAGGTGGCATCCAGGAAATTACCGGATGTCTTAGAGGAATTGCATAACCTTCAAAAAAGGCTTGAAGATATAGAACGTTCCATAATTGAACCCTGAACAGAATAGATTCAGCCGGCTTTTCCCCCATATAGGTGAAGGGGTTTAAGGAAGCAAAATAAAAATAATATGCCAAGGGGCGGAAACAATTTGGATCTTGCAGTTGTCCCCAATCAAAGGTGATGGTTAAATTCTGAAAATAATCGACAGATACATATCAAGAGAATTCATTCCGCCCTTTCTTGGATGTACAGGTGGATTTATATTAATAATCCTCGCGAGCCGGTTATTTTGGCTCGCAGATTTAATTATTGTGAAGAAAGTTGCTGTTTTTACCGTTACCAAGCTGCTTTTTTATAAGATCCCGGATGCTGTTGCCCAGTCTGTCCCTATTTCCGTGCTTTGCGGGGCCATACTCTCACTCCTCCGTTTAGGGAAAGACAGTGAGCTGCTTGCTTTGCGGACAGGTGGGATTCGGGTTTTGAGGCTTCTTCTTCCTCTCCTTGCCTTGGGTTTTATGGCAAGCATTATCGTCTTCGCTCTTAACGAACATATAGTTCCCCAGGCTAATCATGAGTTTGAAAATATAGTAAGAAAGATTATCCTACAGGAAGCCTTACCATCTGCTGAAGAAGATGTATTCTTTAAAGGTACCGGAGATCGGTTTTTTTATATAAGAAAGGTAGATGCTTCCTCACGGACATTAAAGGATGTTTTAGTGTATGAAATCCCTAAAGAAGGTTTACCGAGGATTATAACAGCTAAAACAGGGAAAGCAGACGGGGATGTATGGACTCTCTCAGATGGTATGGTACATGATTTGGATTCTGATGGATATGTGATTTATGAAGCCAGGTTCGGGGAAATGAGCCTGCATATGGATGAAAAACATGAATCCTTCATCGACGGGCAAAAAACCCCTGATGAAATGAACAGGAAGGAACTGAAATCATACATTGATCTTTTCCAAACAGGCGGTATGAACGTTACTTCATTGGTTGTGGATTATAAATTTAAACTGGCTTTGCCTTTTGCTGCATTTATATTTGCCTTAACAGGGGCTCCCCTTGCCGTAGCTGCTGCAAGTCCTAAAACCGGCAGGTTTACCGGGATTGTTATCAGTGGGTGCATTGCCTTTGCCTACTATGCCTTTTCCTCAATATTGCGTTCTCTTGGGTGTTCACATATTTTATCACCGTTCATTGCGGCTTGGTCAGGTAACATTGTATTTGTTTTTGTGGGGATTGCATTGATTATCCGTAGTGAACATACATTGCGGAGCGCCGGGATATAGCTATGCATAAGAAAAAAACTGGTTGCGGGATAACTGTATTACAAAGGGTATTCCTTATATCGATCTTAACACTTTTGATTGTTTTTTTACCAACAACAAGCTATGCTGATGATTCAAATAAAAGCGCGAAACTAACAGGCGATAGCTTAAGTGTTGATTTGGAAAAAAGATTTGTATGTGCAAAAGGCAACATCGTCTTAAAATACAAAGAATTTGTAATCTATTGTGACTCGTTGGAAATAAATACGATATCAGGGGAAATCTTCGCCTCGGGGGACGTTAGATTTCACGACGGTGAAGATATGGTTCAAGGGGAAAGTCTTATTTATAACTTAATGGAAAGAACAGGGGCTTTGGAGTTAGGGACTGCAATTATTAAAGATAATCATATGAAAGGCCCAATATATGTTACAGGTTCTAAATTTCTGACTTTACCCGGTAAAATACAGATAGAAGGTGGAAGCCTTACCACATGTGATCTGGAGTCACCCCATTATCGGCTTGAGGCGGGGGAAATAGAAATTTATATCGGTGACAAGATGGAGCTTAGGAAGTTATCATATTGGGAAGGTAATTTATGTATATTTCATTGGCCTTACCTTGTTATTCCGCTCAGGGAGGAAAACAGGCCGGAGATGCCCCAGATAGGGTATGGTACGGAAGAGGGCTGGTTCATAAAAACTTCCTATAACTATTACAAAGATCCTTCCTTTCGCGGGTTTTTATATCTGGATTACTTTACTAGGTTAGGTTTAGGCCTAGGAGTAACACACTTCTACGATTTTGAAAACCTTGGCAGGGGTTCCTTATACGTGTATGAATTAATGAACAAAAATACAAACCATATCCAATCTGATTTAAAATTATCCCACGAATTACCTATGATTTTCGGTACCACGTGTACTTTAGGATTTAATTATTCCAATAAAATGTCGCTCCCGGGGGTACCGGATATAGAAGTATCCGGTACAGCAAGATTAGGGTACAGTACAGATAAGGGATTTGCCGATCTTCTATTGGAAAGAACTCGAATGACAGGAACTGAAACATCAGATGAAGCGGGAATCAGTCTCCAAAGTAAATGGAAAGCATCTGAGGGTTTATCTCTTTCTGGAGATGTCAGGTTTTTTAATCGTCAGGTTTATGGTACAGGCGAAGGAAATGATAGATATCTAAATTATAAGGTTGAGGCTATAGAGAATTTCAAGCTTGCATCTGTCCGGGTTATAGCTGAGCAATATGTAAAATCTGTAGAAAGGCGGGAAAAAGAGAAAGAAGGAGAGGTTGATCCGCTTCCATACGAAACTATAGGCCGGGCTCCTGAAATAATTATCGAAGGCTATCGGCTTTCATTGGGGAGGTTCCCTTTAGAGATCCAATGGACTCTGGGGTTTGGGAGATATGCGGAAAGAGCCTCCGTATGGGAAGGTACTCCCGTTATCCGGGCGAACAAAATCCATGCAGGAATTAATACTGTGGAACAAACATACGATCTTGGGACTGCTTTTAAAACGACGTTGTCAGCAGGAGCAAGCTTTGATAGATATACCACAGGTGACGAAAGATACGTGTTACAGGGGGTGCTGGCTTCGGAAGCCCAGATTTTAAAGGATGCGATAACCTTGTCGGGAAAATATGATTATTGCGGTGTTTTTGGCAATACACCCTTTGCATTTGACAAGGAAGAGCGGAAGGGCTTGCTAACTGGAAGATTGAATCTTTCCAAAGGGATTTTTACTGCATCGGTAGACTGCGGATATGATTTTTATACGCAAACCTATGAGAATGTTACAGGGGGGGTTCGGCTTTCATCCGGTGGGCTTTGGTCAGTGGATGTTTCCGCTACTTATGATCCTATATCTTTCTGTATGCAGGATGCTGTCGGAAGGCTGGAAGTAGATATGGAGGATAAATATTTTATTAAAGTAGGGGCAAGATACGATTTCTCAGCAGAAGCCTTAGATAGAATAGAAAGCCAGGTTGCGCTGGAAATATTTGATACCTGGGGTCTGGAATGGCGGTTAATATACGGACCTTCATCAAAATCTGGGCTTCCTTCTGTTCTTAGGGGGGATGTAGCAATAGTCAAAGATATGCATTGCCGGGAATTTCGACTTTCATACAACCATACTAAAAAGCAGGTATGGCTTGAATATAAAATTAAGGCTTTCCCTTACGACAGTCTGAAATTCGGAGTGGCTGAGGAAGGCGTGCTTTTTTAATAGGCTGTTACAGCCGGAGGTGGAGGCTATGTCAAGAAAACTTGTTATTCCGGCTATAGTCGTTGTTCTAGGCATTATATGCCTGTTTGTGACTTTAACGATTTATCGAAAAATAATACCGGGTAAGAACCCCTTGAATATAGAAAATTCACCAGGACATATTGACAAGGATTGGGATAAACCAGGGATTTTAGCGGAATCCACCCATTTCATAGGCAGATCAAAAGGTGAAAAGCGTTGGGAATTCAGGGCTGAGAGGACATTGTCGGCTGATGATAGTGACTGGATCAGGCTGGAAAATATTCAAGACGGTATTTTTTATAATGAAAATGAGGCCTGGGCATATTTCTCAGCGGATCAGGCTGTAGTTAATATAAAAACCGGCAACCTGGATTTGGACAATGTTATTTTTCGATCTTCGTCAGGCGACAGCTTGATTGCCCGCACCCTCACGTGGGATAAGGATTACGGTAAGGCTGTATTGGAAGGTAATGTCTGCATGAGGCAAAGCGAAAACTCTATACTTACATGTGATCGGGCTGAATACACTCCCGGTGATAATATATTGGAATTCGTAGGGGAGATCGTATTTAAAATAATATAAGGGGGAAAGCGGGGAGAAAACCGGTGGGTACCCTATTAAAATTAAAATCCAATAAATTTAGGTTATGTTTTATATCAGCCCTTATTGTCCTAATTTTATCTTTAGGTTTAGTATCGCATCAGGTTGAGGGGAAAGTGAAGGTAACTGCCTCGGAAAGGGTAATCCTCGATTTAGATACGGATATTGCAGTATTTGAAGGTAATGTGACGATTATTTATGAAAATATTAAAATAACGGCTGATCGGGCCGAAGTAAAAGAACGAAAAATTGCTGTTTTAACGGGAAACACAAAACTTGTTCAAATTGATATGATCCTTACGGGTAAAAATTTTATTGTCTATATTAATGAAAATAAGATTATTGCAGAAGGTGATGTTTTTCTTATAAAAGGCGAAACTGAAATAGACGAAATACAAAACAGCCATGGTGAAGAGAATATTACAACTATTGCATGTGAAAAAATGATGCTTTTTACAAAAGAACGGGGGTTTACAGCAGAAGGTGATATAGAAGTGAGGCGGGGTCTATCCCTTGCTAAAGCAGATTATGCTACATATAAAGAAGAGGAAGAAAAAGTAATCTTAACAGGTAATGTAACTGCAGAGGGTAAAAACGGGGAAAAAATAGAATGCAACATGTTAATATTCGGAACTGATAAAGATTATATGGAAGCAGAGGCAGAGGTGGTTTTCGAATTTTCCATTGACAGGGAAGATTAAAAAGCAAAGGTGAGCAATATAGGCAGGATTTGCATAGCCGTTCCTAGCAGGTATTATGCTATAATTTGCATAGTACCATACGTAATTTCGCCTGGATGAATTACCCGGGTGTTTGCAAAGGATAAATAGGAGGCGGCTGTGTGCGGGGATTAATGAAAGAACGGTTCGCATCGGACCTTCTCGTTGTCATAATCCTGACTGTGCTTTTAGGCGCCTTTGTGGCAAAAGGTGTAGCCTTTGCAGTTAATATATACCTTGGCCAACAAGTTACAGGTGTCTTGGGCGATCTGGGAGAATACGATCTAATCCTTCATGTGCGTGAGGAATCCTCGGATGCTGCAGAAGTTGAAATCCAAAGAGTTATTTCATCCGATTTTAAAGAAGTCGGCATAAAAAAAGGCCCCATAGTCCTGGGAAAAAGCAATTTTTTTATAGGACTTCCCGATCATATCCGGAGCAGATCCACACTGGAAAACCTTGCAAAGGCTCTGACGGAACTTCCCGGAGCAAGCGGGGTGACATTTATAATTGAACCCAGGCTTACCTTAACAGGGGTTGAACCTGGTGCCTTTCATATTATCCTAAGTGAAGCCGAAAAAATAGACGGGGTCAGGTTCTGTTTCCGGGATGGGGGCAGGATTGCAGTTTTATTAAAGCCTGATGCTGATATGCGGCAGGTATCCAATGATCTTACTGCTCTGATCGAAAGGTACCGCCTCATCGAGGTAAGGTTTCCTGTCGGGTATGAAATGGAGGATTCTGTAGGATCAGGTGAGGCCTATATTAAAAAATTATTATCGTCAGCGGGAGCGGGTTTTGCCCGGGACATTACACGCCGCGGTGGAAATCAGGATCTCGCTGATTTGTTTAATACTTTAACTGAAATGAAAAGGTTCCTTAGAAACTATTCGGCGTATGCCGATATTTCCATTACCGATAATACGATTCTTGAAACAGGTGATACAGTATTATTGTTACCTTGGGAGGATCCAACATCTAAAAAGACCCAGGATATACCGAAGGAAGATGGCTTATTGGCTGTTATTGAAAAAATCAACAATGGAACAGTGCAGGGCATGGTAATTCAGGGGGATACCGGTGATATTTCAGAACCTAATCTTAAGGTATTTTCCGTTGATAGAAATAACAAGGCCAAGGATTATATCGGAACTGCCGTTGTGGTAAGTGAAAGTAAGAAAATCGGGTACGCGGTAGACGAGAGCATTCGACTTTTATATGAGCTAGAAGAGTTTAGGGGTAATGCTTATCTTGCTGCAATTAATACCTTGGATATATTAGGTATGTACGATGAAACCATAGACAGGCTGATTAATGTCCAAAGGGCCCTTGAAATTTCAATGGAGTCTCTTGGAAGAACCTCTGACAGGACAGTCGGCCGGCAGGAAACAGCTGCCTTAGAAAAGGCGATAGCCGGAGCTATGGGTATTATGGATTCACTGGAATCTGCAGTCCGGGGAATAGACACATTCGAAACTCAGGCAAAGCAAATCATTGAAATATTATCCTTAAAGGAAGATGAACTCCATGAAGATATCAGATCTTACGGAGAAGTATCTACAGAGCTCCAAGAAAAAATTTATATGGTAAGTAACCTTTTGGATCTCGCAGGAATCAAGGCTTTGGAAAGGGCAAAGGCAATTGATGAATTTGTGGAAAGCGCAAGACCTGTTACATCCCAATTAATAAAATGGAAATCTGACCTCGAAAGTCTCTTCCGCAGGATATCAGGAATCAGGCAGGTGTTAGCTACAGATCAGGCCGGTCAAATAATATCCGAAATGATGGATGCCACAAATAATGTCCTTATTCAAGCTCAGGCAATGGATATCCCAAGTATGGAAAGGGCTATTAATGAGGCTGCAAAAAACCTGGAAGCTGTTAAGACAATTGATACAGAGGCAATAATCCGGGAGCTTCAGGAAGTAAAAGCATCATTGCCTAAACTTCGTGATGAGGAAGTAGGGAGATCCATTTGTCTGATTGATCGATATATAGGCGGTGAAGTGATTCCAGGTGATAGTCTTCAAGTTATGGTCGATAAAAGTACAGATCAAAACGAGTTGAAGGTTTTGGCAAGGGAGATGTTCGGAAAGGAAGTCCGTGTATATACAGGTCCTATAGGATTTTTAGAACCCGGAGTCAGAGGTGAGGTATACAGGGTCCTTCGGGAAGCAAGGGCTTCAATTACAGCCATAGTTTTAATTATTGTAACCCTTTTCGCACTTATCTTAGATCATGCCGCTGTCATCAGCGCAATGAAGGAATTCAATTCGGGTTTAGGTGTCATTTATTCCGTAATTGTCGGCACAGTGATTCTTATTTCACAATTTATTATTACCGGGGCAAAAGTCCCGTATGTTAGTCATTGGCATGTAGCCGGAATCGGGGCCTTGTTAGGTTTTATAACAGCGACCCAATCAAATAAGATCAGCCCCTTACCAAAGGATGAATTGATTGCCGGGATTGTCATGGGTTTAACATATACACAGATAATGCGTGAAATAGTGGTACCTTCTTCGAGGCCCGGGCTTCTGTCACTTCTTAATAAGCCTAAGACTGTACTAAGATTGAAAAGGAGGGGGGACCTTGGGGACAGGTTCTCATTCCGTAATACAAAGCCGAGATGTGCCGGTTCTGGAAATCCGGAATCTATCAAAAAGTTATGGAAAGAATCAGGCTCTATCAGGGATTGATATAAAAATTATGTCAGGGGATTCAGTGGTGGTTACAGGCCCATCCGGGTGTGGCAAATCCACTCTTCTAAGATGTATTGTCCGATTGATTAATCCTGATTCAGGAAGAATTATAGTGGAAGGGAAAGACATAACAGATCTTTCTTATTTAAATTTATTGGATATCCGCAGGCGCATTGGATTTGTTTTTCAGCGCTCTAACCTTATCCAAAGGCTTTCTGCCATGGAGAATGTCATTCTTCCGTTGTTGGCTGCAGGTGTATGCCGGGACGAAGCAGATGAAAGAGGAATCCGGGCATTGGGACGTGTCGGGCTTGCCGGGAATATAATTTACAGGAAGCCTCCGCAATTATCAGGAGGTGAATGTCAGCGTGTGGCAATAGCCAGGGCTTTGGCACCTGAGCCAGTTTTGATGCTTTGGGATGAACCTACCGCTTCCCTTGATCCCATCCTCGTTATGGAAGTCCTTGAAGTCATGGAAAGCCTTATAAGACACAGTGAAACTGCAATGGTTATTGTAACCCATGAAATGAGGTTTGCGCTTCGCGCCGCTAATCGGCTTATTCTCCTCAACGAAGGTAGAATAGTGGAGCAAGGTACCCCTGTTCAGATATTCAGTAATCCTAAATCCGAATTAGGAATGGGGTACAGTCGTTTGGTTAACTTATGAGGTATGTAATGCTTAATATCTAATTCATGGGAGACTCTTTATCGGAGTGCCATGTATATGAAGGGAAAACTATGTAAGCGTAGAAATAGTGAAGAATTAGTGGAGATAATAACCTAAGCAGAAAGTGGGTTTGTTTTATTGGGTAAAACAGGGTTGAATTATCAGACTACAATATTAAAACCTATGAGGTATGAAGGGCTGGGGTTACATACAGGTAAACGATCACGTGTTACTGTGTTGCCCGCTTTGCCTGATCAAGGCGTATGCTTTGAAAGATATGATCTCCCAGAAGCTCAGGTTATACCTGTTTCCCCAGGAAATATCAAACGCTCACGGCGTGCCACTGATCTGGAATGTAACGGGGTGACCGTTCGTACGGTAGAGCACATTATGGCAGCAATTGCCTGGTCAAACATTGATAACATCATTGTCCGGCTGGAGGGTGAGGAGGTACCTTTAGGAGATGGGAGCGCCCTTACCTACGTAGATCTTTTTGAGGAAGCGGGTTTGGCAGTCAGTGATGTGAGAAGGCAGGAGATTAACGTTGCATGTCCCCGAAGAGTTACCCGGGGTATGAGCCACCTTATAGCTTTACCCTACGAAGGAACTAGAGTAACTTTTTTATTTCTTCACAATAGGTTTCAACAGGGGGATGGATATCCGAATTCCGAATACATAGATACAGAAGTGACTCCGGAGACGTTTAAAAAAGAAATAGCTCCCGCTCGAACCATAGGGTTTCAATGGGAACTTGGGACTATCCAAGAACAGGGGCTTGCCCTTGGGGCAACTCTCCGACAGGCGGTAATTATCGGAGAAGACGGGTATATAGGCTGTACCAGGTTTTCTAATGAGGCATGCCGTCACAAGGCTTTGGATCTGCTGGGGGATGTTGCTCTACTTGGCCGAATCCAGGGACATTTTATTGGCATAGGTTCCGGGCATTCCATGAACCATGAGCTTATCAAAATGATTGCCGGTGATTTAGAAGTTAAAAGGGGTGTGCAGACTGGAAGTTGCAATTGATATAAAAGAAATCCAAAGGGTATTACCTCACAGGTATCCGTTTCTTTTAATTGACAGAATTATAGAATTTGAACCTGACAAACGTGTTGTTGGTATTAAGTGTGTCAGCTGCAATGAGCCTTTTTTTCAAGGGCATTTTCCAGGAAATCCGGTGATGCCGGGGGTTTTAATTATTGAAGCAATGGCCCAGGTAGGAGCATATGCTTCATTGGATCATGTGAGGGCCATGGGTAAAATTGCATATCTTGCCGGAGTGGACAGGGCAAGATTTCGGAAACCTGTAATTCCTGGTGATGTCCTCAGAATTGAAGTGGAAATAGTAAAGATCCGCGGCAACCTGGGAAGGCTTGCGTGTTCATCATATGTCGGGGATGAGCCGGTTGCAGTTGCAGAGCTTATATTTGCTTTAGTAGACGGGGAAGAAGAATAGATATATAAACAAGGACTTTGCCGGCGGGAGGCGCTTAAATGAAAGTCACTGGGACTCGTAGCTTCCGTGTGAGAAAGATACATGCCACAGCAATAATACATCCTGATGCAATTATCGGGCAAAATGTTACAATAGGCCCGTATTGTGTTATAGGTGAAGGTGTTGTGATTGGGGACTCTTCAAGGCTGGACAGCCACGTTGTTATTCACGGACCGACTACTGTCGGACAAAATTGCAGCTTTTCATCAGGGGCGGTAATCGGTGGTGAACCGCAGGATCTCCGTTATGAGGGAGAGAAGACTACTCTTATAATCGGTAATAATAATGTTTTTCGTGAGTATGTCACAATTAACAGAGGGACCGTTAAAGGCAAAGGTGAAACCCGTATAGGTAATGATAACTATATAATGTCGTACGGGCATATTGCCCATGACTGTGTTATCGGTAACAATGTAATCATTACAGGCGGAGCGGCCCTGGCGGGACATTCCACAGTTGACGATTATGCAATAATTGGAGGGCTTGCAGGTATTCACCAATTTGTTAAAGTAGGTAAAATGTCAATGATTGGTGGAATGGCAAAGATCTCAAGGGATGTTCCTCCTTACATGCTTGTGGACGGAAACCCTGCTTATGTTTTAGGTGTTAATATAGTAGGTATGCGAAGGCATGGAACCCCTCAGGAAATACGTGAGGCCATGAAAAATGCTTATAGGATTCTTTATGATTCAGGCCTTACCCTTGCAAAGGCTATCGGGAGGATTGAAAGTGAATTATCCGGATCGTCTGAAATTGAAGTTTTCGTGGAATTTTTAAAAGGTACAACTAGAGGGATTATCGGAGGAAGGCGTTTTTGAAAAGGCTTGGGCTCATAGCGGGTGAAGGGGAATTACCCGCTGTTATAGTACGAAATGCACATTTAAAGGGTCAGGAAGTCGTTGTAATATCAGTATCGGAAGAACTTGACCCGGACGTAGTCAGGCTGGCTAATTGTATCCACAAAATAGACTTAAGTGAAGTACCGAAGGCTTTAGAGATCCTCAAAAAAGAGGGTATAAACAGAGTTGCAATGATTGGAAAGGTCTGGCGTAAGGAAGCGTACAGATCTGATGTTGAGAAGACTATCGAGGGAATAGCCCGGTCCCAACCGGATCGGGCTGATACATCTCTCCTTGCCGCCCTTATTAAAAACCTGGAGCAAGCGGGAATAAGTGTTGTAAATCAATTGGACTATTTGGGAGACGCAGTACCTGAACCCGGTGTTCTCGGCGATCTCAACCCATCACTTGATGAATGGAAAGATATATTGTTCGGCTTTAAAAAAGCCAAGATTATTTCAGGGGCAGGAGTCGGTCAGACGGCTATTATAAAAAACCTTCCAGTTGTGGCAGTGGAAGCCGCTGAAGGTACAGATGAGGCTATTATAAGAGCAGGGCGCCTTACCCAAGGATGTATTGTTGTTAAGGTGGCATGGCAAGATCAGGACAGAAGATTTGATATTCCGACTGTAGGTCCTGGTACGGTAGAAGTCATGGTTAAGGCTGCAGCCCGTGTCCTTGCTGTTGAAGCCCGAAAAACCATAATTGTCCGGCGAAAAGACACCTTGGCTCTTGCCGGTAAGGCGGGGATTCCCATAGTTGCAGTGGGAGAGGTGGAGCCCTTTGAAAATAATGATGAGCGCCGGGGAAGCATCAGGTGACATTTACGGTGCATATCTTGCTGAGGAGTTGATCCGGTTAAACCCTGATATCAGGGTTTTTGGAATCGGGGGTCCTGAAATGAGAAAGAGGGGCGTTTCAATCCTTGAAGACCCGACTTCCTTTTCCGCTGTTGGGTTCACCGAAATCCTGTCAAGCCTTTCTTTTCATCGCAAAACCCTGAACAGGGCCCTTCAGGAATTAATTAAGGCCTCACCTGATTGTCTTGTGCTGATCGATTTTCCTGAGTTTAATATGAGATTAATGAGGCAAGCGGTTAAACACAATATCCCAAGAATTTACCTATTTCCCCCGACAGCATGGGCATGGCGTAGAGGACGTGCCGAAACTCTTGCAAATTCAGGTGCAATCATTGCCTCAGTTTTCCCTTTGGAGGCAGATACTTATCTGAGGGCAGGAGCCGATGTTAGATTCGTAGGGCACCCTCTTTTGGATCTTGTGGATCCTTCGAATCCCGAAATTAAGGAATCTTTACGTAAAGATATGGGGTTAGATTTCAAAGAAGTTATTGGGATTTTACCCGGGAGCCGGGATCAGGAAGTAAGAAGGATCCTCCCTACGATGTTAAAGGCGGCTGCTTTGATAAAAGAAAAAAGACCTGGGGTGGGATTTGTACTCCCTTTGTCCCACACTGTATCCTGGGGTACAGTTGAAGAAAATATTATAAAGTCAGGTCTCCCCGTACGCATTGTATCCGGGGATTCCCATCTTTGTATGGCTGTATCAGATGTGCTTACAGTGGCTTCAGGCACTGCAACCATGGAAGCTACTATAGTGGGAACCCCGATGGTTGTTGTTTATAAAACTTCCAGGCTGACCTATTTATTAGCCAGATCGTTTATAAATATACCCTTCGTTTCATGGCCTAACATTCTAGCGGAAAGGCGCATTGTACCTGAGCTTTTACAAAGAAAAGCAAAGCCCAGGGCAATAGCTGGGGAAGTCTTTACAATGTTGAATAATCCCGCACTTTTGTTAAAAATACAAAATGATTTGGCTGAAGCCCGGAATAAGCTTGGTTCACCTGGTGCTATTATGAAAATAGCTAAGCTAATATTGGAGGTGGCACGCAAGTGAAAGAAAGCTGTGCCACTGTTATAATTGTAGCAAACAGCCCAGGTGAAATCAGCGGGTGGGCCTCACCTGTCGTAGCCGGTTTGCGTGCTTTGGAAAATAAGATTACGCATAGGTTGAAAAGAATATTTATTGTAGTTATATTGCCACCCTGTGCTTTTGCCACCGGTAATGAAGCAGTTGTGGCCAAGAATATCCAAGGGGTGGATGCCATTGTTACGCCTTCTGAATACCTGAGCTTTGCTATACTGGGTTCATTGCCGGAAGGCTTAAAGCGCTTTATGGCGGGAGGGAAAGGGAAAGCCCGGCAAGGAGTTGTTTTACATCTTGGTGGGGATCATCTCCATTCGGCTATTATTGCCAGAAGGCTTGGGTTCCCCGCAATTGCATATAGTGATCGCACAATAAAGTTCCAGAATCGATTTAAAAAAATACTAGTTGAAGACTCAAGAGTGGCTAAGAAACTGGGAGAAAAAGGAGTCCCTGATGAGAAGATAAGTATTGTTGGCAATCTTATGGTTGATAGTGTTTCAGGGGGTAAAATTCAAAAGAATATAAAAGACGTATTAGGAATCACCGGGGATAAACAGGTAGTATGCCTTTTACCCGGGAGCAGAAAGCAAGAGATTCGATATGTAATGCCTTTTTTTCTAAGGGTTGCGGAAATTATGGACAGATTCTGCGAAAATACAGAATTCGTTATCCCCCTTTCTCCCTTTGTTAATATGGATTTGATTCAATCAGCCCTGATCGATTCAAGTACCGAAATCGACAGGTACGGAAACAAAGCAAAGAATAGGGGGGCAAAACTTGAAGCTTCCACAGGTGTACTCTCCGAATTAAAAGGTATGGGGAAGGGTGGTCTTCTGTCGACAGCAACTATCAAGACTTCCGGGGGTGTACAAGTCCTTGTGGTTTTGGGATCCCGTTATTCCGTTATGGCTGCCTCTGATATTGCATTATGTATTCCAGGTTCTGTTACTGCAGAATTAGGATGCCTCGGTATCCCCACCGTAGTATCTTTGCCCCTTAATATACCTGAAGAAATCCCGCTTACCGGTGTGTTTGAATATATTGGGAGATTACCTGTAATCGGGGGCCCCATTAAAAGGGTGGCATTACAGAATGTGAATAAACGTATAGAGTTTACTGCAATCCCCAATAAAAGGCAAAGGAAATCCATTATGCCTGAAATCCGCGGAGTTCTCACTGCTCAGGATGTTTCTATAAAGGCTTTGGAGCTCTTGCAGGATACAAAAACACGGGATAGAATCTCTTTAGAATTAAAGGCCGCTATGGGCAGGCCGGGAGCGGCGGATAAAGTTGCTTCCACAGTATTTAATATGCTTACAATGACTGGAGGCCGGTATTTTGTGCCGACGAAAGAGTCCGGTTAGAAGGCTGCTGGGGTATGTTTCACCATATGCATACCTACTTATGATAGGTTTATTATGCACGATAATGGCAAGTCTTTTAAACCTGGTGGTATACTGGATTGTAAAAGAACTGGTAGATACTGTCCTTATAGGCAGTGATGCCGTTAATATGAACAGAATGCTGAATACCACTGTTGTAGGGGTTATTATACTGTTTGCGGTAAAGGGTATATTTGCTTACGGACAAGTCTACTTTATGTCCTTTGTCGGGCACCGGGTTGTAACGGATCTACGGGGGGAAGTATATAACCATCTTCAATATATGCCCATAGAATACCATGAAAGCAAACATACCGGTGAGATGATATCCGGAATTACTAACGATGTAGCTGTTTTACAGGCAGGTGTATCGTCAGGCCTGGCGGATCTTATATCACAGACTGTAATGAGTGTAGGTATTTTAGGGCTCATGTTTTATTTAGATTGGAGACTTTCTTTGGTTACCCTCAGTATAATGCCAGCTGTGGTATGGGTGGTAGGCAAAGCCGGCAATAAACTCAGGCGTATAACTGGTCTTATCCAATCAGCAATTGCCGATGTTACCACTGTACTCCAGGAAACCCTTTCAGGAATTAAAGTGATTAAGGCTTTTACCATGGAAGCTAGGGAGATGGAAAGGTTCAGGCGGGAAAATGAGGGTAACTTTGAAGCATCAATGCGTGGGGTAAAGGTGCATGCTTTCATATCGCCGCTCATAGAGCTTTTATCAGTTTTAGGGCTTGCGGGAGTTCTGTGGTTTGGGGGGAGAAGGGTTATACAGGGGGGTCTCACAGTAGGTGAATTTATGGCATTCCTGGGTGCCGCAGGTACCCTTCCGACTCCCCTTGCCAGGTTCTCCTCTTCGTACGGCGGGCTTAATCAGGCATTAGGTGCTGCTTTGAGGGTTTTCGGTTTACTGGACCAGAGCCCTGAAATTATTGATTTCAAGGATGCTATATCTATCCCTGGGCCTATTGAAGGCAGAATAGATTTTGACAGTGTCAGTTTTGAATACCGTACTGATGAGCCTGTATTGCACGATATAGAGTTTACAGTAATGCCAGGGGAGATTGTTGCACTTGTCGGTCCCAGCGGATCCGGGAAAACTACCATTGCAAACCTTATCCCCAGGTTTTACCAGCCAGAATCAGGTAAAGTATATATCGATGGCTATGACATAAGTAAGGTTACTTTGCGTTCTTTGCGTAGTCAGATAGGATTGGTCCCTCAGGAGACTGTTTTGTTCAGTATGAGCGTAAGTGAAAATATTGCGTACGGTAACCCTAATGCCGGTATGGAAGATATTATAAATGCTGCTGGGCTGGCTAATGCCCACGATTTTATTATGGGGTTGCCTTTGCAATATGATACGGTTGTAGGGGAAAAAGGTGCAACGCTCTCAGGTGGCGAAAGACAAAGAATTGCAATTGCAAGGGCAATTCTCAGGGATCCCAGGATATTAATACTCGATGAAGCAACGTCATCATTGGATCCTGAATCTGAGGCTGAAGTCCAAGAAGCCTTAACCAGACTGCTGCGGAATAGAACAACCCTTGTTATTGCCCATAGAATGTCTACAATTCAGATGGCCGACAGGATTCTTGTAATTGATAAAGGGAGAATTGTAGAATCGGGTAATCATGAAGAACTTATGGCAAAAGGGGGCCTCTATTCAAGACTTGCTTCCCTGGGGTTTAGCAGTGGTTTTAAGGGGGGAGCCTGAAATGCGCGCCATGATAATGGCTGCAGGGGTAGGGTCCCGATTGGAGCCCCTTACAATTAATGTGCCGAAACCTATGGTACCTGTAATTAATAAACCTGCTATGGAACATATTATTAATCTTTTAAAAAGCCATGGGATAACAAAGATTGTGGTTAACCTGTGGTACCTCCCGCAGCATATTGAAGCTTACTTCGGCGATGGCAGTAATTTCGGAGTAAAATTGCGTTATTCCCGTGAGCGGGAGCTCCAGGGGACGGCAGGAGGTGTGCTTTTCGCCGAGGATCTTCTCCTTTGCCACAGTTGGTCAGGGCAGATGGAGACAACGCCCTCCCAAGGGACATTTATCCTTATGGCAGGGGATGCCTTAACCACTGCAAATCTAACAAAACTTGTGAAATTCCATAAATCCCGGGAAGCTTTGGTAACAATAGGGCTCAAGCGTGTAACCGATGTATCTGGATTTGGAATAGTTGTTACGGACAAACAGGGGAGAATCCTTAAATTTCAGGAAAAACCCTTACCTTCCGAAGCAGAAAGTGATCTTGCCAATACTATGATATACGTATTTGAGCCTGAGATCTTTAAGTATATCCCACCCTATGGGAAACCTGATTTCGGTCGTGATATATTTCCTTTATTAATTCAGGAGAATGTACCTTTTTACGGTTTTCCCATAGATGAATACTGGTCTGATATCGGGACCCTTGCCCAGTATCATAATACACACAAGGATATCCTCTGCGGCAATGTGGGTATTGCCTTACCGGGTAAAGAAATAAAACCCGGGATTTTTATATCTGAAGATACAAGAATAAGTTGTGATACGGAGTTACGTCCGCCTGTATTTATAGGGAAGCATGTAAAAATAGATAAAAACACAATTATAGGACCGTACACTGTTATAGGGGATAGGTGTGAAATTTCTGAGCATGTATATATATCCGGGAGTATAGTCTGGAATAATACAAAGATTGGATCGGGAGCAAACCTTAAGGATTGTATTGTAGGAAGTGATTGCTGTCTTGCTGCCGGTTCCTCTCTTGGTGAAGGTGTTGTGCTCAGTGATGAATGTATTGTGGAAGAAGGCAGTATAATCAGGGAAAATGTAAGGATAGATCCGGGGAGGATTATCAGAAGAAAGGCGGCAAGGCGGTGAGAAGCCCGATCCCTAAGACAAACAAATCAAGATGGCCTATTATGATTATCGTATGTGTATGTGTCATCGTTTTGGGATTGGGAATTTATCATTATATTATACCGGCGAGGGATAATGGCAAAGAAAGTGATACTGCTGACAAAGGCGCAACCCCTGTTTTAGGTAGATCAGAACCCGATGAATTTGGGAGAGAACTCAAACCCGGTATAACCCTGGAAGGAACAAAAATAATCCTGCCTGAACCTGGTGGGGCTTTGGGATGGGAATTCTGTGCCGAAAGAATTGAATATGATTCTAAAAACAACCATGTTTATCTTGTGGGGGCCGAAGGGGAAAAGTTTATAAACGGTAAGCCGGATATTAAAATTCAAGCCGGATATATAGGATTGGATTTAGAGTCTGATCAAATAGATCTTAAGGACCGCGTTATAATAGAATCTAAACAGGACCAGGGCTTCAGTGCAGAATGTGCAGTATGGGATTCCTGTGCAAGAAAGTTTAAGGCATATGGAAACGTCCTATATAAAAATAACTCCTCTGAGATTTCTGGAGACGAAATGGAAATTGATTTAGAATTTGAAAAAGCCCGGGTTAAAGGAAATGTAAGGCTTCATATTTATGCATCCTCGGATTAAGGGGGGTTGCCGATCAGGCAGAATGTATGGTGGTTTTTTTAAGTAACGGCCATGGTGAAGATTTGATTGCAACCATGATTGCCCGGGAAGTGAGTATAAAACGTGAATCTTTTGATATAGCTGGTTTTCCTTTGGTGGGTCTCGGGAAGGCGTACGCAGATGCAGACATTAAAGTGATTGGGGTCCAGAAAACCATGCCCAGCGGAGGCTTTTTGAGACACGGTTTATCCATAATGCTAAAGGATATTAAGGCAGGACTTATAGGCCTTACCTTAAAGCAAATAAAACATCTGAAATCACTGAAGGAAAATGTGAGGTTGATTGTGTCGGTAGGGGATATTCTTCCATTATTTCTCGGAGGCCGCTACGTTAAGGCGCCGATGTTGTTTCTTTCCACTGCAAAGTCTGAATATATAAGGGGGCACCTTGGTATTGAATGCAGGCTTATGCGTAAATATGCAGATCTTGTTTTGGCAAGGGATGAAAAAACAAAAACAGCCCTTTCTGAACTGAACGTACCTGCGGAATATCTAGGAAACGTTATGATGGACGGGTTTTCAATAACCGGTGAAAATTTTGGGCTTACCCTTCGAAAAAAGGTGGTAGGTATTCTCCCCGGTTCCAGGGAAGAAGCATATAGGAATATAGGGACGATTCTCGGAGTTATTCAACACCTTGTCAGGCTCAGCAATAATAATTTGGATTTCATAGTAGGGCTTGCGCCCAATCTTGATGAAGAAAGACTCAGGAGTGCAGTTGACAAAGGCGGATGGCACTATAAAATACAAGATCCAGAGCACGGAAGGCAAGGTGTTACCGGATGTATTTACCTGGATTCAGGGGAGGAGACACCTTGTGTTATAGTATCCCAGGGTTGGTTCGGAGATGTCTTAAACATCAGTGATATTGTAATTGGTCTGTCCGGGACAGGTAATGAACAGGCAGCAGGGCTTGGTAAGCCAGTTATAACCTTTCCCACCGAGGGGCCTCAATTTAGTTTGAAGTTCGCTCTTGCACAGAAGAGGCTTTTGGGTGAAGCGGTATCATTTGTTGAATCCGGCGATGCCCAGGATGTTGCATCCGAGGTAATGAGAATTCTCGGAGACTCTACGCTCATTGCCGAAATGCGTGAGGCAGGTTACATGAGAATGGGAAAGCAAGGGGCGGCTGCGAGAATAGCGGAAATTATTATTAATTACCTCGAGGCAGGAAATTGGGAGGGATCATAATGTCCCGAAAACATATACTATTTTTTTCTTTGATTATTATTTTAACGGTAGTCCCATGCTTTTGTGCCTTTGCCGGAGAGGTATCCGAAGAAACCTCCCGGGAGACGGTTGATATTACTGCTGATGAACTTGTCTATGACAGAAAAGGCGGCCTTGCCGTTGCGACGGGGAATGTAGAAGTGTTATCTGAATCGTTTCTAGCCACAAGTGATTCAGCTGAGTATGTTGAAAGCAGTTCTACTGTTACCATGAAAGGCAATGTCAGATATGAAAATCTTCAAGAAGAAATTATATTCCTCGCGGAAAAGATTATATTCTCCCTTGAAAATAATAATATGGAGGCCAAAGGCGATGTATTCCTGAATCATAAGGACGGTGAGGTGATCGCTTCCGGGGAGGAGCTTTTTTATTTCAGTGAGGATAACTATTTTGTCATCAAAGGTAACGCCTATGTAGATATTACCGGTAAAGTATTCCAGGCAGATATTATTACTGTATTCCCTGATGAAGAAAGGGTTATTGCTGAAGGGGGTACGAAAACAACTATACCCCGGGATGAATCATCAGCCGGAGGGACATAAATGGGGATAGTATGTAAAGATCTAGTTAAGAATTACGGTAAGCGCAAGGTGGTCCAGGGTGTCAGTTTGGAAGTCCACCCCGGAGAAGTTGTAGGCCTTTTAGGCCCGAACGGGGCAGGTAAAACCACGACTTTTTATATGATTGTCGGGTTGGAAGCAGCCCACGGGGGATCCATCTTCTTAAATGATTGTGATATCACGAAGGTTCCTATGCATAGGCGTGCAAGGCTTGGCATAGGTTACCTGGCCCAGGAGCCATCGGTTTTCAGAAAGCTCACAGTGGAAGAGAATATCCTGGCTGTCCTGGAACTTATCGGGGGTTCAAGAAAACACCAAACCCAAAGGATGGAGACACTTATAAAGGAGCTTGCAATAGAGCACGTACGCAAGCAGATGGGGTATACACTTTCCGGCGGTGAGAGAAGACGTGTGGAAATAGCAAGGGTTCTTGCGGGATCTCCTGAATATGTCCTTCTCGATGAACCCTTTACAGGTGTGGATCCCATTGCTATCTCGGATCTCCAGGAAATTATCGGGAGGTTTCGCAGCCATGGCCTTGGTGTCTTATTAACCGATCATAACGTAAGAGAGACCTTGGCTATTGTTGACAGGGCTTATATTATGCATGACGGGAAAATATTGGTCAAAGGAGATCCTTCCTTGATAGCAGATGATCCTATAGCGAGGAAGTATTACTTTGGGGAGCGGTTTGCATTTTGAAGCATCTGCAACGGTACACATATAAAGAACTGCTTGGTCCTGTTCTTTTTTCAATCATAGCCTTCACTTTGATTATCGTGGCTGCTGATCTTCTTTTTATGTTGGCGCGTTTACTTGTTGATGAAAGCGTTGGTTTAAACACAGTCCTTCGCTTATTTGTCCTTGGACTTCCACGCATTATGAGCCTTACTCTTCCTATGTCTGTACTTCTGGGGACTCTCCTTTGCTATAGCACACTTTCATCTTTTAATGAGATTGTAGCTATGCGGGCGGCAGGGCTGAGTTTAACCCGAATAATGATGCCTGCATTAGTGGTGGCCTTAGCAGTGGCTGGGATAACCTTTATTTTTAATGAAAAGGTCGTCCCCGGTGCCAACAGAAAATTTGAGGAAATTATATGGGAGATCGGTAGAAGATCAAGTCCGTTCATACAAAAAAATCCGGTGCTTCAGGAATTCGAAAAAGGGATTCTCAGCCGGCTTATTTCTGCAGAGGCGTACGATGCATCGGAGGAAGTTTTTAAACATGTTACAGTCCAAGAATTTGAAGGAGGAAAGCTTGCCCGTATTACCGAAGCTGCACAAGCAAAGTGGGATAACGGGGCCTGGGTGTTTCAGGACGGTATTTCCTATAACGTAGTTGACGGTGATAGGGTGGTTTCAGTAAGGTTCATAAAACAGGAAGGCTCTATAGCCCATACTCCTGCAGAAGTTAAAAGGCATGCTTTAAACCCTGATGAAATGCCTGCCCGGGAATTAAAGGGTTATATTCGTAGCTTGGAGCAGCAGGGAAAGGATACACTGAAGCTCCTGGTTGAATATTATCTTAAATTTGCAATCCCCTTTGCAAGTATTATATTTGGTATTGTTGCTGCCCCGCTTGGCATAACTACGCGCAGGGCTTCGACGTCCCGGGGCTTTGGTGTGAGCATACTCATTATTTTCATCTACTATGTTATAATGAGCCTGAGTTGTGCTTTGGCTGAACGTGGCAGTATATTGCCGGTATTCGGGGCTTGGTTTTCTAACATGTTATTCGGTGCTGCCGGTGTCTGGATGATGGCTAAGAAGTCTTGATGTTGAATTCTCCGGTGGGAGGTGCGCGGTGTACGGGTTTGGATTAGTTTTTATGCTGGTAGTCATCGGGGGAATAATTGCATTTATCGGTGACCGCATCGGCATGAAAATCGGTAAAAGAAGACTAAGCATTTTTGGTTTACGTCCTAAACATACTTCAATACTGATTACAGTTATTACAGGAATTATCGTAGCTGCCACATCAGTTTTAGTAATGAGTATTGTATCCCAGGACGTCAGAACTGCCCTGTTTAAAATGCATGAGATCCAGACTACCTTGGCTTCCACCCAGGATACGTTAGCTTCTACACAAGGCCAATTATCTGCTGCTTTTTCCGAGCTTGTAGTTAAGGAGGATGAACTCCGGAAAGGTGAGGAGCGGGTAACAGAACTCCAAGAAAAAATTAACGGTCTGACATCGGAAATTGACGGGTTAAGTACTGAACTTATGAAAGTCCGTAAGGAACACCTCACCGCCAAGCACGATAAAGAGAGGTTGGAAGAAGAAAGCAGGGCACTGGAAACTTTAATCGGTGATTTAACCAAAGAAGCCAATGAACTCTATGAATTTATCGGGCTTATGCGTGAGTTTTTAGAAGGTCTTCAACTCAGTGATATTACTTATCGCGCAGAAGAAATAATTCTTGCCGTGGTAATGGACGGTAATGCCCAGCCTGAAGATATCCGTGATGAAATCTCCGGGTTCCTTCGGCAAGGGAACAAGCTTGCTTTAGGACGTAAGGCTAATATCGAAGGCAGCGAGGAAGAAGCCATAATCTTTTTTATGGATAACCTAGAGACAATTGCCGAGAAAGTGGCACAGGCTGAAGGTCCAGTTGTGATAAGATTGGTTTCTGCAACTAATGCATTTGTAGGACAACCTGTTTACGCTTATCTCCAGATTTTTGAAAACACACTCCTTTTTGAATCAGGTCAAACAGTGGCTGAACGAATCATTGACGGCTCCATGGGGCAGGATATAGTCCAGGATGAGCTTATGAACCTTCTCATGGCTGCCAATGATGAGGCGACCCACCTCGGAATGGTAACAGATAAAGAGGGGCGGGTCGGCCAAGTTTCTTACTCCCAGTTTGATACAGCCAAGTCTCAAATCATAAATTCCGGTAAAAAAGTACGGGTTTTAGCTATAGCTCTCCAGGATACTTGGAATACAAAGCCCCCCTTAAAAATCGGCTTCAAGGTTGAAAGCCTGAAAGACTAATGGGCTCACCCTGTTTATCCCTTAGTATCCTAATTGTAACTCAGTCCCCTTTTTATACCTCAATTCCCATTAATCCACGCCTCTACCTGCGGTTTTATAGGCAGGATTACATCTGTTTACGAAGTAAGTACAAGTCTTGCAAAGCTTAATTAGAGTTTTCTGCAAAGAAGACTAATAAAACGTAAAGGAGGGAAACTATATATTTTCGTCTTTATGCAGGATATTCCGATCCAGATCTGAAGGCTGGGGCAAGGAGGAAACATGGAAACTCCTGTGCAGAGGCTGGACTGTAACGGATAAGGCTTTGTCTGAAGTAAACAGGAGGTATTAAGTTATGAAGAAACATCTGGCAGTATTAATAACAGTGGCTATGGTTTTAGGGTTTGTACTGCCCGTTATGGCTAATCCCTTCACTGATGTCCCTTTAAATCATTGGGCATACGAAGCCGTAAAGCAGCTTGCTGCATACGGTTTAATAGAAGGGTTCCCTGACGGGTCCTATAAAGGGCAGGAGCCTATGACCAGATATCAAATGGCAATTGTGGTTGCCCGATTACTTTCAGGTTTAGATGCAGAAATTAAAGATGTAAAAGATGTATTAGCCTCCGGGCTTGAACTTGAGAGGCAACAGCGGGTAGCAGAGCTGGAGGGAATTGACTCCGCTATTTCAGAGGCGAAGAGTGAAGCTGTGGAAATATCAGTGGCTATAGCTGAGGAACTTGCGCAAAAGGCCGCAAGGGAAGCTGCAGAGGCTGCTGTAGAAGCTGTCGATGCTTCTGTTAAAACAGAGGAAATTACAGAGGCGCCGATTATCGAGAAGATCATAGAAAAGCATATCATTGAAAATGAAGGCCCGATTGATGAAGCTACTTTGGATGCGAAAGTATCTGAATCCATTGCTTTAATTGAAGTGGTAAAAGCTGAGTTTGCAATGGAACTTGCAGTCCTGGGAGTAAGAGTGAGCGATCTCGAAGAGGAGCTTTCCCTTGCAACAGCTAGGATTGATGATGTAAGAGAAGTCACCCGTGAACTCAGTGTAAAATTGGCTCAGGCTTCATCCAAACTAGAAGAGACCAATGCAAAGCTGGATAAATACATAGCTCAGCATGAGAAAGTAAAAATATCCGGAGAAAGCAAAGTCTCTTTTGAAGACGTTAATTTGGGAGGACCGGGTACCCCATGGAAAGATCCTTTTGATGAAGAAAATGAAGCAGGTAATGAAGACTATCAATATATGCCGACTTCGAAGTTTGATCATGATCTTAGCCTGAAGTTAACTGCAAATGTAGATAAAGGCATAGTTGTGGAAGCAGGTCTTGACACCATAACAAAAATCCTCGGAGGTGGTTGGGATCAGAGAGCTTTCAGGCTGAAAGACGGCGGCCTTTACCTTGATATCACTTCCCCGGGTATTATCAACCATATACGTGTAGGTAATGTAGCTGAGCCTTCAGGCAGCTTTACTGATTTCACATTACAAGGCCATCTTCTCCGCGATGATGATGGGGATCCTGAAAATGAAGGTGCACTTGGTGAATTCAAATATAATGCATTATCAGGGACAGGACTCTTTTGGCGATTACAGGCTCCTATAGCAGGTGAAGATCCAAAGTACGCAAGGTATGCAGCTGCAATAGACACCAAGCTTGCCTTAACTGAAGCTTTCTCTGCAGGCGCAACCTATGTAACTGTATTTGATGATGAAGGCTCACTAGAAGTAGGTCCTGAAACAGTAGAAAAAGATACTGTAATAGGTGTAAATGCAAAGGCAACTCTTGCCCCCGGCTGGGAAGCAGAAGGGGAAATTGCCAGACATACAGCTGACGGAGACCCAAGCCTTGCCTATAAAGTCGATCTTTCCGGACGTGTATGGCTTGTTGATCTGGACGGATCTTATATTCAGGTAGCTGAAGGATTTAGTCCGTATTTTGTAGAGGTACCCTATGATGAGGATGAAGAAGTTGGGGTTGACAATAACATAAGGATTGCACGAATCAGTGCAAGTCTCCCTGTCGGAAATGTCCCGGGCGGAGATTTAGTTGTAAGTGCAGGCCTTGAAAAGACCGGTAATGCAAAATGGTCCTTTGATAATGAGGATCTCATCACAAAAGGATCTGTCGGGGCCACATATTCAACAGGCTTTGCAGGCGCTGATATAGTGGCAGACGGGGGGCTTTCACTTGCCCATAATCATAATACCTCAGAGACTGCCATTGCTGATTCTTTTGAAATGTCAGGCTCAGTCCTTGCTGTCTATTCTCCCTTTACTGCAAGCTATGCCATTACCGATACCAGGGATACGGCAACCAGGGCTGTAGTTTCTAAAAAGAATGTGCTTGATCTCGGATTTGAATACGATATTACACCGAATATAGCACTGTCCGCAGGTTATAAATCCCATAACTTCAGTGTTGAGGATGAGAGGTTAGATGAAGTAAGCCAGGCTTACACAGTAAAAAGGGTAGGGATTGATACAGGCTTTGATCTCACACCTATTACGAAGGTAACCGGCTCCTATGGTTACAGAAGGGTTGATTACAGTAGTACAACCCCTTGGACAGAAGACAGCGATGAAACAGAAGGTGTCAGAATTACTGCCAAGGCAGGATTAGAAATGGCTCTTTCACCTGCAACTAAGATCTTCGGTGAAGCAGGTATTGAATCAGGATCCTTAAGCCCTGCAGGCCTCCCTGTGGTAGACGGGCGTCTCACCGGCGGTAAGGTAGGCTTAACTCATGACTTTACCGAAAATGCCGGCCTTGAACTCGGCTATGAAATGGGTGTGTTTAGAGGTACTACTGATCCTGATACAGACTATAGAGTCAACAGGGCAACAGCATGCCTAACAGTGGGCTTCTAAAAGGATTTAGTTAATTCGTGTAAATATTATCCACGGATTAATTAAATAAAAGAAAGGCGAACATTGAAAATGTTCAGAGAAACCCCCACCCCCAATCGGTGGGGGTTTCTCGTTAATATGGGTTGTGTAAATAATGCGGTTGTAGTATATTTATTTAACCGTAAAGAAGGAATTTTAGGCTTTGATGGCGAATATTTCAAACCCGTTATTACTAAATAATATTAGAAAAAATTATGCCGGACGCATATATAAATAAAGGAATAATGAATTAGGTGGAGAATAAACGAATATGAACCTAATTTTAGGTTTTGTGCCAAGCTTATCCTGGTACGGCAGTGGGCGAAAGGAGGTGCACCTTAAGGTTTCCCGCGTAGGCCGATAAGGGTAGGCAAAGGGTGTGCTTGTTAGTACATAGCTGCTATGTTTGAAATGAGGAAACAAGGTTACTCAATTCAGGCTTGCAGAATACAGCACACACCCTCATTATGAAATAACCTAGGAGGAATAAAATGATGAAGAAGTATCTACCGATTGTGCTGTCTGTTCTGTTAGCGCTTGCGCTTGCAGTACCGGCATTCGCAGGTCCTTTTGCTGACGTGCCTGAAAATCACTGGGCATATGAGGCAGTAAAGCACCTTGCAGCTTACGGACTGGTTATCGGCTTCCCTGACGGTGAGTATAAAGGTAATGAGCCTATGACCAGGTATCAACTGGCCATGGTAGTCGCCAGAATGCTGGTATCTCTCGATGCGCAGATTAAGGCGGAAGTTGAAGCTGTAAAGACAGCGGTCCCTGAAGCCGAAAAGCCTGCTGTTGAGAAGGTAGTTGAAAGAACAATAGTTGAAACTGCAGATAACGAAAGGCTTGAGTGGCTGGAAGAGGTACTTGCCGCGCTCGAAGATGAAGTCGACGCGCTTGATGCCGATACAAAAGCTAAGCTTGCTGAACTCGAAGTAGCCCTCGTTAAAGGCGACGTAGACAATGCTATGGCAATTGCTGCGCTGAGATCCGAACTTGCTGAACTGGATATACCTGTCATGCCTGAAATTCCAGATGTTGATGCAGCAGTTGCAGAGGCTATTGTTCTCATTGATGCTTTAAGAGACGAATTTGCAGTTGAGCTTGATATTCTGAATGCCAGAGTTACTTATCTCAATGACGAGCTTCAGGATGCAGTAGCAAGAATTGATGAACTCAGAGATGACTTCGCAGTTCTTGATGAAGAAGTGTTTACCATTGGTGCTCTTCTTCACGAGCATCTAAGTAGCCATGAAAAGGTTAAAATCACAGGCTCCAGTGAAGTAGTTATTGAGGATGTGGATATTCGTTCAGCTGCTATTGATGGTTGGCTTGAGGAAGGGGAATTTAAATCTAAAGCATGGAAAGATCCCAGTGATATATTTGAAGATGATGCAGAAGATAACCACGATGACGGTGCCTATGAGCCGTCTTCAGACTTCAAACACAAGCTGGACTTAACTCTTACTGCTTACCCGGCTCACGGAGTAACTGTGGCTGCAAATCTTACCACTGTTACAAATCTGTTTACCGGTAAAAGCGCACCTTTCGGAAGCGGTAATCTGGAAGTAGAAGGCTTATCCCTTGAAATAACTACACCAGGTGTCCTTCAGCGGCTCTATGCAGGAGGTCTTACCCTTCCTGAAGGAACATTCACAGATTATACTTTCTGGGGAAGCCAGATTCTTGATGATGATGACGATCCGATGTACAGAGGTATTGTAGCCGAGTTAGGTTATGATAAGTACTCCGGAACAGTGTTGTTTACGAGGCTGGATGGGGTAGGGTTTGCACAGGTGGAAGAGGAGGGGGAGGAGCCCGAAGAACCCGAAGAAGAAAAAGTGCTGTACGCAGCTGCAGGTGAAGCCAGAGTCGGTCTGCTTGATGGCCTGAACCTCGGAGTAGCCTATGTAAGG
>JAAZLO010000011.1 GCA_012689375.1 Bacillota bacterium
ACCGGAAATAAAATACCAATTTATCAAAAAACACTGCTCCGAATTTCCGATCGAGAAGATGTGCCATACACTCGAAGTTTCACGGAGCGGATATTATGATTGGATAGCCAGAACTCCAAGCAAACGAAAACAGGAAAACAACAAAATTCTAAAGCTGACCATACAGATCCATGAAAAATCCAACGGTATTTATGGACTAGACAAGATTTTAAAAGATGCCAGGATAGAATTCCCCAAATGTAGCCATCATCGCCTTTACAGGCTATAAAAGAAGAACCATTTGTATTCAAAACGAAAGAGAAAATCCAAGGTAACAACCGATTCTAATCATAAACTTCCTGTGGCAGAAAACCTTCTTAATCAGAAGTTTAACACCGAAACTCCAGCCACAGTTTGGGCTTCAGGTATTTCCTACATAAACACCTCATAAGGCTGATTGTATTTGGCTACCATTAAGGATTTATGCACTAAAGAAATTGTTAGTTGGGCAACGGACGATAATATGAAAACAGAACTTTGCAAACAGGCCTTAAAAGCGGCCGTGAAGAGGCATCGTCCTCCTAAGGGGCTTATCCACCATTCTGACCAAGGGGTCCAATACTGTAGCCAGGATTATCAAGAATTATTGAAGGAGCATAATATGATTTGCAGCATGAGCCGTAAGGCAATTGTTACGATAACGCACCGGCTGAAACGTTTTTTAGTACGATAAAATGCGAGTTACTTTATCACAAACAATACGAAACTCGGGCATAAGCCCATCAAGATATATTCTGGTACATAGAAATATTCTATAGTCGCCAACGCAGACGTCAATCATTAGGTTACCTGTCTATGGTATAGACCAGGGATTAACGCAGCAAATCAGCTCAATAGTAAGAGTTAAGAGGATATCTTAACTCTAGACTGTCCGTTTTATCGAGAAAGCCTCACAATAGATAATTAATTAATATATAGTATCTACTACCCAATCAAGACCTAACTCCCTGAGTTTATGGACAGTAGGTTTTCCAGTGTCAGGTTCCCACCCGGCGAGTTCATAATATTCCCGTCTTGCCTTTAAAAACTCATCAGGATCTATCATTTGGTTTTCAGTCAGGCCGCCTTTCAACGGTGTATGGATTCTTTGTGGGAGCACATCATCTTCCTGATTGAACCCTTCTCTCCAATTGAAGGACTTCATTAAATTGACTCGCCTTTCACCAACTAACATTAACTCCCACAAATTAGTGGACCATCCGGTTGCTGCATTAACTAACTCTACTGCATGATCCATATTGTAGATTGTCCAAAACCCAAAACAAAACTGACAAAGATCCAATGTATCAAGGAGGCTGTATGCTCTTTGTGAATATGTCCATAATTTAACCTTTTCGAAATCCAGTACATTGAGCCCCCTGATATTTGTTACTCCGAGACTTCTTATAGGCTTACCTAGCGGTTCATTTACCATTATAGTGTCATGCTCAGAAGATTGATGATCCGCCCCAAACGGCCCGCAAGCGTAAGCAAGGGCAAGTGAGGCTTTAACCCGGGGCATATGCGCAGGCAACTCCTGGCCTTTAACATGCATTGCGTATTGCTCGGAACCACGGCCGAAGACCTTTGCAGCACGTGCACTGCCTTCAGCTAAAACATTACCTATACCGTCCCGATAAGCGATCTTTTCTATAATCTTCAGTAGAGCTTCACTGTTCCCAAAGGATAAATCTATACCGTCTGTATCATCTAAACCGATTATCCCCTTTTCAAAGCATTCCATGGCAAAAGCTACTGTTCCACCTAATGATATAGTGTCAATTGTATATTTATTACATAATTCATTTGCCTTTGCAACTGCGCCAATATCATCAATGCATAAATACGAGCCTAAACTAGCTATAGACTCATATTCCGGACCGCCGTAAATCGGATCGATAATATACGGTTCTTCTGCCTCTACAACTCTTTTACATCTAACTGAACATGCCCAGCATGACTCGTTCTTCTTTAACAAGTCCTCATTTAACCTTATACAGGAAATACCTGATACATTATCAAATACACCTGAAGTCCAATTCCTTGTCGGTAAGCCACCCATGTCATTATTGGCATCAATAACCATCGAAGTACCGTACTTCTGCAACCCCTGAGTTGAAGGATTTTGTTTAATTTCCGCTGACCCGTATTTCGCCAATTTCTTGATTGCATCGGCATCATAGAAGTTTATTGATTTAGTTCCTCTCACTGCAATAGCCTTAAGGTTCTTTGAACCTAATACAGCCCCCATACCGTTTCTTCCGTTAAAATGTTTCAGATCACTTGTAACTCCGGCATATCTGACTAAATTTTCTCCTCCCGGGCCTATCTGGGCAATACGCACTCTCTTATCCCCGAGCTCCTCAACTAACATTCTTTGGGCCTCACCGGTGGTTTTTCCCCACAGGTGAGAGGCATCCCGAATCTCAACCTTATCATTATTAATCCATAAATAGACAGGTTTTTTCGCCTTACCTGTAATGACTATTGCATCGTACCCAGCAAATTTTAATTCAGTACCCCAAAACCCTCCGCCCTGACTGTCACCTAATGTCCCAGTCAGCGGGGATTTGGCTGTTAAGTTAAACCTCGAAGATCCGCTTATAGGGGCACCGGTGGTGGGAGAAGTTGAAAACACTATCACATTTTCCGGACTGAGAGCATCTGTATTCTTCCTTACATTTTTATATACATAGTATGCACCCATACAACTTCCGCCAACATAAGTCCTATAAAACTCCTCATTAGGCTCCTCAATATAAGTCTTCTGATCGGATAAGTTAACATGTAATATTTTACCCCAATATCCATATGACATAGCCTTACCCCCTGCCTGGAATATTAGTGCATCCCCGATTTTACCCATTTTAAAGTTACAGTTCCTATTTGATTGCATAAATCCTAAGTGTATCAATTAAAAGGCTTTACAATTTGGTATCAGTATAAAAGTAATAAACCTTTTATGTCAAGTGGCCTCATAATTTCACGAAGGACCCCACAAGCTCTTAATAAAAATTCCACATTACCCAGGCAGCACTGCACCTTAAATTTGATGCAGGGATTTCTGTTTGAGTCAGGTAGTAATACTATGTGGGGAACACGATTTTG
>JAAZLO010000068.1 GCA_012689375.1 Bacillota bacterium
GGTTGCCACTAATCACCTTACAACGCCTGTATGGAAACCGTACACGAAGAGCATACTGAAAGTCGGAGCTGATGCACAGGTAACACCGAAATCTAACGTAACTCTTGACGGTGAATACCAGCGGCTCGATAGATTCTATATGGGTAATGACGAACCCGAACAGTATAAGTATGCTCCTGTGACTAACTTAATAGCTGACCTTAACTACAACTACGACATCACAACAAACACTGTACTAACGTTGGGATGCAAGGTAATCAAGTCTGATGTAGATGATGAACCAGAATTAAGCTACCTTGCCCGTGTAATCACAGGCTCACTTAAGGTCACATTCTAGTCTAAGGAAGGGCGTATACCCCGGGGGAATCCCCCGGGGTTTCCTTTTTATGGGCCGAAATTCCCCGACTTAAATATTCCTAGCCTATATTTTCTTCCCCCGGACTACTCGGTATCAATTTGCAATATGGTATAATATAGCTAAGAGCGATTTTGTAGGGTCCGAAAGATGCGGGAAGTGAAATCAATGTACCCTCAAGAGATTCCCGGGGAAACCATAGTATCCGTAGATCCGGGAAGGGAAAAATGCGGTATTGCAGTGATTACAAGTAATCTGGAACTGATTTTAAAAGAAATCGTTTCCAGGAATGAGGCGGCACATGAGGTTTTACGCCTTGCCCAGATGTATAATGCACATAAAATAATTATAGGTGATCGGACTGGATCCGAAGAATTTGCATCTGATATTATGAGGGTAAAAAGGGATACTTTGTTTGCTGCCGGTAGTGAGCAAGATCCGTACCCTGAAATCATTTTTGTCGATGAACACAAAAGCAGTATGGAGGGGCGACATAGATATCTTTTAGATAATCCCCCCAAAGGGCTGGGGAGACTAATACCTATATCCCTTAGAACGCCGGGGAAACCTTTCGATGATTATGTTGCGGTAATCCTTGCTGAAAGATTCTTCCAATACGGTAAAAGCTAAAACTTTGGGAAGGGATCACCGATATATATATAGAATAATATTCTATACAAGGGGAGTCTTAAAATACGTTTATACTGCAGAAAGGGATTATGCCTTTGAGATGTTTTGCCTCTGATTCAAGGTTACATACAAGGCTTGGCATCAGGTTCCGAAAGTGGCCGGTTATGGCGGTTACTATAGTATTGTTTGTTATTTTCGCTTCATATGGAGTTATTGCCTCTACGAATCCCTTCTGTGACGTTGATAAAAATCATTGGTCCTACGGTACACTTGCAAAGTTTGCAGAAGATGGGTTGATAGAAGGCTATTCTGAAGAAGCTTTTAACGGCATGCGTCCGATTACCAGGTATGAAATGGCATGGGCTATTTCTAGGATTACACCCTTGTCCCTTTCATTGCGTCAAATGGAGACTCTTACGCGCCTACAGAATGAATTCTCTTCTGAACTCTTATTGCTGTCAGGGGCGGGAAGCCCTGCATTGTCCGATAAAAGAGATACAAAGGAAATTACCCTCGATAGTATTAGGTTTAGGGCTGCACCGAATATTCCGGGGCGCTTTATTGAGTCTGATTCCGGGGCTGCCCGTAACGGTAAAACCCTTTCAGAAATAATCGGCATTGAATCTATAAAGCCCCAGAGTTTGTCTTCCGGTAATTCCCCCAAGACCGTAAACATTGCGTTTAATCCTGGGGCAACTGCAGAGCTTTCCCTTGGTGGTCCGTCTACGATAGGAATAAGGCAGGGTACAGGTGAAAGTGATGATATTATAGCCAGGTTCGATCTTAAGTATGCTTTAAGCCAGCTTGCAATATTCAGAGCCAGCTGTGAATTGGCTAAAGAGGAGGGAGTATCTTCAGAAGGGGATACCAACGCTGCCAGGGCCACTACACTTTTAGGTATTGACTATAATTTTGCAGTATCTGATTCTGCATTTATAAAGGCAGGCTATACATATTCAAGAAGCACTGATGTTACTGTTCCGAAAGGTGTGGAATTTAGCACTTCCTCTCCGTCCGGTCGGGTAAGTGACAGCAAGCCTAAATTCGGTGGCTTTTTCGGTGATTATGATATGCCCGGCCTGTCCCTTGATGCCAGTAAGCATACTGCAAGTTTAGGTGTGGGTTATACTTTCAGCGGTACGACATCCATTGTGCTTGGGTATAAACTTATAGATTTCCACGATGTAGACCCTGAATCTCAGCTTCCCGGTGTTCATCGGACAAACGTTGCTACTGCGGAGCTGAGTATAAGGTTTTAAGATTAACAAAAGATAAATGAGTAGTGTTATCCTTGCGGGCTGTGGATCCCGCATTTTCTACGTTTAAGTGCTGATTAGGAGGAAAAAGCCGTGAAAAAGATAGTCGCTGCCGCAACTACAATCACGATAATTTTAGTTGCAGTTATAAGTCCTATTTTTGCAGACAGTAGGGGACAAACCTTTCTTGAGGACTTAGAAAATATTGAAATATCCCTTTACGGAGAACGATTACCAGGTGCGATAGTAGATCGCCTAGAACAGATAGAAAAGGATATTTTCGGGGAAGTTTATACAGGCCCGGTGATAAATAGGGTTAGCCGTATTTCTGCGGTTGCGGGAAGTGCTTCTGGCGGTAAGGTTTCGGTAGCGTACAAGCTTGCTTCTGTGGAATGGTTCTTAAGAGGGCGGGTCATCCCGGAACCTGTTATGACAAAGCTAAATAAGATCGAGACTATTGTCCTTGGTGAGCCGGGTATGGGTTCTTTGATGACGCGGGTAGATTATTTGCTTGCGGTATGTTTACCTGATGGGACTTTAAAAACCGAAGATATAATCATACCCCAGGGTCAGCCTGTGCTTATTAAATTACTTAAGAAACTTGATTCCTCCTCTACACAGAAGGGATATAAAGCAGAGATTGAAATAGCAAAGGATATTCTTATTGATAACCAATTGGTTGTTGCCAAGGGATCAAGGACCCACGGGATAGTAACGGAAGTGACCCCTGCCGGAAGATTAGGGAGGGATGGGAAGATAACCCTCGAGCTCCAAGGAATTAAGGCATTGGACGGGACTGTTGTGCCTTTGGTTTTTGATGAAAAAACAAGGCGGCTTAATGAATCTTTGCAATGGGCAATAGGTGCGGGGCTTGCAGGGTTCATTGTGTTTGGACCTGTCGGTGCCCTGGGTGCTGTATTTGTCCACGGTAAAGATGCGATAATCCCTGAAGGCACTGAATTATATGTAGCCACAGGGGCTGATGTAAGAGTCCACGGAATGACCCTCCCTGCAGATGTAGCAGTGGAGCTCATTAAGGATATGCCTGTTGTGGAAATAAAACCGGTGAAATAGATCTTTCTCAGCGGCCGGACTTATGTTTTAGGAGTGGATATATGCAAGGAAAGCAAACATCCGAAAAACTTCCCTATAGCCCTTTCCAGGCATTATATTTGCAATTAGCCGTTATATTGGTTACCTGTATCCTGTTGGGGTTCTTTGCAGAACCGGCTTTTGCCGTGGAAGCCGATGGAAATACCGGGATCGTAATAGAGGCTGATATAACGGAATATAAGTTTGAATCTGAAGGTATGGTAGTTACAGCTGAGGGAAATGCCAAAGTCACATATAATGATTTCTTTATATCAGCTGATTATATTTATATTTATACCGGACCGGGAAATCTACTGGCTTGTGGGGATGTTACGGCATATTTAGAATCTCGAAGTATTACATGTGAACAATTCAGTTATAATCTCTATACAGGTGAAGGATGCATTTTAGAGCCTGATGCATATATATCCAATGTACATCTTAAAGGGGCCGGAATGGATGTTTCGCCGGGGATTTTGACTTTAGATAATGCTTATGTAACAGGTTGCGGGCTGGGTAAACCATGTTACAGGGTTACATCAAAGAAAATTATAATATATCCTGATGATCGTATAGTGCTGGAGTGGCCCACCTTTAGATTAGGGGATATCCCGGTTATGATTTCTCCGGTGCTTATACTTCCGCTTAAAGGAGACAGAATAGGCTTCGGAGAAGACGGAGCCAAAGGCATTCCCATCCCTAGAATCAGTTATGATTCATCAGGTGGCCTCCTTATGGGGTTTACTTATTATGATCAACCGAAAAGCGGGATTCGATTAAGTTATGAAGGTGCATATTCCCTAAAACATAAAGGAATTAAAGCAAGTGTGGAAGCAAAGCTTTCCCTGGGTAAAGAGAAAACCGGGACACTTGGATGCACCTATGCTTCATGGGAGGGGTTTTCAGGAAAAGCTGGCTATATGATGTCTCTTTCGGATTTTGCAACCCTTAATGCGATCCTAAACTATATTCCTGAAAAAACAGAAACGGGTTCAGGTAGTTGGAAAGGGTTTGAGACAGGTGATTTCGAAGCCCGACTGGTGATGCAAACTAAGGGTGACATACCTTTTCAAGTTAAGGCAATGCTCGCCAAGGATCTGCCTTCTACGGGTAAGCTGTACCGTGTACCTGAGCTGGGGGTATCACTTAAACCAATATCAATTCCCGGGGGTATCGGGACATTGGCTCTCTCAGGCGGGTACGGAAGGTATGAGGAGCCCTCATATTTTACGAAGGCTTCAAAGACTCATATAGCTGCATATTACACATCGCCTACCCTATCTTTACCTGCAGAAATGACAGGTAACGTTTCTTTGCACCTAAAAAAGGCATGGTATGAAACAGGGGATACACTAAATTCGGTTACAATGAAAGCAGGGGTTAAAAGAAATTTCGGCGGAATAGATGCTTTCGGGAAGATTTTGCCCCGGGTTAAGGCCGGGATTAGTTACGGTTATGTGTATGTTTTAGGTGAATCCCCGTTCCGTTTTGATAAAATTAGCCCTTCAAATGAAATAACTGTGAGCATGGACTGGAGAGTTAATAAAAGCTGGAGCGTAGGTATATCTGCATCCTATGATTTTGATAAGAAAGGTATAGATGATGTAGATGCCCTTCTCATATATCATAATCATTGTTATGATATCCGGGCCACATGGAACCAAAAAGATAAAATATCAGGTATTGATATAAAATTCACAAGGTAATCCGAAGTAAGGTATTGTTTATTCAGGGGGAGAAACTGTGAAAGTGCTTGTTACAGGTGGGGCGGGTTATATAGGGAGCCACGTAGTCAGGGCACTGAAAGAATCCGGATGTTCCGTAACAGTGTATGATAATTTGGTACAGGGTCATGCTGAGGCTGTTTCAGGGTGTAAGCTTATCCAAGCGGATATCGGTGACTCTGTCGCTTTGAGTTCAGTGCTTAAAGATCATAAGCCAGATCTTATCATGCACTTTGCTGCCTACATTCAAGTGGCTGAATCTATGGTTAAACCTTCCGAGTATTACCATAACAATGTCGGTAAAACCCTTGTTCTTCTTGGTACCATGATTAAAGAGGGAATTCGCAATATAGTTTTCTCGTCTTCCGCTGCTGTCTATGGTGAACCTAAAAAGATTCCTGTGGATGAAGGCGCAAGATGCGCCCCTGCCAATGTCTACGGTGAAACTAAATTAATGGTTGAAAACATTATGTCCGCCTATGAAAAAGCATATGGCCTTAATTATGTTTCGCTTAGATATTTTAATGCTGCAGGTGCTCATCCTGACGGGGATATCGGGAAAGATCATGATCCTGAAACTCAGCTGATTCCCCTTGTACTTATGACTGCACTTGGCCTCCGTTCTTGTATTCATATATTCGGAAGTGATTACAGTACCCCCGACGGGACTTGCATACGTGATTACGTTCATGTGTGTGATCTCGCTTCTGCCCATATTTTAACTGCCCAGGCTCTGATGGAAGGGACGGGTTCTCATATATATAATTTAGGGAGTGAACAGGGTTATACAGTTAGGCAGGTAATTGAAACTTCATGTCGAATAACAGGGAAAAAGATCCCTGTGATGGATGCGCCTAGGCGACCGGGGGATCCTGCAGCTCTCGTTGCAAACTCTCAAAAGATCAAAGACGAGCTGGGGTGGAAACCGGAATTCTCCGATTTGGAAAGCATAATCTCTACAGCCTGGAAATGGCATAAACATCATCCGGGGGGATATCGCGATTAAATTTAAAAATGTCATATCCCAAATGGGGCATGTGAGGGGCAGAGGATTATGCGAAGGATTGTTACACCGCCGGCTATGGTTTTGTATCTTACATGTTTGTTAGGTGTGGTATTGTTTGTTTTCTCACCACAGGCCTTTGCCGGGGTGATCCTCGCGGGAAATGAACCGGTTAGTGCCGCTGCCATCAGTCTGCCGTATTATGACCCCTATGACTGTCAAAAATGCCATATACTGTTTCCACTGTCAGACGAAAGTGCAGATCTACAACCGAACTGTGAAGGCAGTAAAGATCCTGAAATTTTCCGTGATCTCCTGGCTATTTATAAATCCCCTATAGAATTCAATAAAAAAGATTTATGTTTCCTACTTATTATCGGGGGTTCGTTATTTCTTGTTGATCAAGGGATTTATAATAGTATTAACGGTGGTCCTAAAACACCTGAAGACTGGGGGACAGGTAAGTTTATATCAAGTTTCGGTGATGGTCTGCCGGCTCTTGGGATCTGTGGATTAATATCAATTAAAGATCCCCGAACCGGCTATCTTGCAGTAAATGCAGTGGCCTATTCCGGATTGGCATGTTATACATTAAAGCTGGCGCTTGGTAGAGCCAGGCCGTGGACAGGTGAGGGACCGTATGCTTTTCACGGGGTCGGAATCAACGACAGCTATAATTCGATGCCTTCAGGACACAGCGCAGTTGCCTTTGCCCTTGCAACAGTTTTGGCAAAACAGTATCCTGAACATAAATACATATTTTATACTTGCGCATGTATAATCGGTTTATCCCGCATATATGTTCATTCCCATTGGCCCAGCGATGTCTTTATAGGGGCAGCTATCGGTATTTGGTCTGCAAATCAGGTTATGGCGAGCAGCAGGATCTTCGAGATAAAGTGGTAGCAGTTGTTTCATATTTGGTTGCCGAAGTCAGCCTTCCTTGAAATCCCTTATATTGCCTAGGGAAGGAGTTACAATAGTTGCAGGAGAATACTAAAATAAATGCCAGTTTAACAGGAAAAGGAGATTGACTTGCCTCATATTATGCCGGCAAGGGGCGGTAAATTCAGTATAAAAGCAGATTACCGTAGCCCTGAATCTCGGTTGGAATGGATAGAATGTATACTAATTTCTTTAGGGGCCTTCGGGTTAGGGTTAGGGCTTAGCCTAATCCCGCAGGTACTATTAATAGCACCTGCAATATATAGGCTGGTAACAGATGCGGGATCCAGGAAATTTGAGTTCCGCCACACAACTATAATCCTTTTAACCTTGGCAGGCTGGATGGCATTGTCTGCGATTCCTGCTGTAAGGCCTTTTGCAGCCTGGGGCGGTGCTGTTGGGACTGCGCTTTCAGGATGGGTGGTATTTAGGGCGGTTCGCACAGTAATGATTGAAAAAAAGGTCTATAAGATAAACCCGGGTTTTATTTTTCTTGGTTCAGCATGTATAGGTGCTGTTTACACCATGCGTAATTATATTTCTGCTTTAATAAGGGGCAGGGGATATTATCGCGCCGCATTAGCCTATATTAACCCAAATACAGCCGGGACCATATTTTGTGTTGCGGCGCTGGTGACTTTAGGCTGTTTCCATAATGCAAGTCGCCGTGGTAAACTTATATTGATTCCTGTCATGATCCTGCTTATATCAGCCCTTATCGCAACTCAATCCAGGGGTGCCTTTGTTGCTTTTATAGTCGGGTTTGCAGTGTATGTTTTATTCGGAGGTAGATCGCGGCGGGATACTCTTATAAAGACAGTCGCCTTGGCAAGTCTTATTCTCATTGTAGTCCTTTGCCTTAGAATAAATCCGTCTGTTTCAAAAAGATATGCAAGGATTTTGAGCCCGGCATTGAATAAGGACAGATTGGAGATTTGGAAAACTGCCTTATTGATGATGAAAGATCGGCCTGTGCTCGGTGTAGGCTTTAATAACTTCATAGATATTTATCCTTTATACCCGCACCCGGAAGGATCCGGGAAATCTATGTCTATGGCACATAATATATTTTTAGAATTCGGGGCAACCACAGGTGTACCCGGTCTTATACTGTTTACCGTTATTGTGGTATTGGGGATATCAAAAGGAATTAAAGGCATTATTAAGACAGGATCATCATCAAACCTGCCTATAACAACTCTTTCTGTATTTGTTGCTGTAATGACTCATCTCCAGTTTGATATTACAGCGGATTCAGGAAACACACTGCCTTTGTTTTTTGTTCCCTATAGCATGCTTATGCTTCTTGATGAATGGCTGGGATTACGTACTGGGGAGGATGACCGTGGAGAAAATTGAAGAAAAGCTTCCTTTCGTAAGTGTAGTTATCCCCACATACAATCGTAAAAAAATCCTTGAGAAATGTCTTTCTTCATTACTCGCCCAGACATACCCTAATGACAGATACGAAATTATTGTTATTGATGACGGCTCTAAAGACGGTACAGATGAAATGGTTCTCAGGCTCATAAAAGGACATAAGTCCGTAGGGGAACCAATTATTATATATGAGTGGCAGGAACACACCTCAGCCGCTGCGGCCAGAAATCGTGGGATCCTTGAGGCTTCAGGGGATCTCGTGATTCTTTTAGACAGTGATATTGTTACACTACCTGATTTCATAGAATCCCACGTGTTTGCACAATTTGATTCAGGGTCTAAGTTTTCCCCTGACAATAAAAGAATTGTTCATGGGCGTGTGATTTATACAGAGGATCTTGATAACCCTACTTCAACTAAAAAGAAACTCTCAGATATGTCCATGGCGTTTTTCGCAAGCGGGAATGTGTCTATTGCACGTAGATGGCTTATTAAAGCAGGCCTTTTTGATGAGGATTTCACGGAATATGGCTGGGAAGATTTAGAGCTCGGTCAACGATTGAAAAAATTAGGGCTCAGGGTCGTAAGATCTGACAAACCTGCAGGATATCATCTAAAGCATGAATTCTCCATCGATAAGCTTCCCAATATACGGAAGCGAGAAATAGAAAGGGGCCGTATGGCTGTAATATATTATATGAAGCACCCTACTATCAGTGTTCGCATGAGCACCACAATGATATGGCCTTTCTATTTGTTGGTAGGAATCTTTACCCTTTTCGGGTGGCCGGACAGGCCAGGCACGGTAAAGCTTATAGACTACCTTGATAAGCAGGGGTTTAAAACCCTTTTAGGGGTTCTGCTCCAGTTGATGATCTACTATTGGTACATACAGGGTATTAAAGAAGGTACTGATAAATATTATAAGGCCTAAACTGATAACGTAGTGTGCACAAAAATGTTGACATCGCCCTCCGTCCTTGGTAGACTGTTTTTAATGCTTAAGGGTATTGCCCCTATAAGCTGAATTGAAACAGTTTATCAGTTACCATGCTTACGCATGGGGAGGAGGAAGTACATATATGTCCAAAGTAAAGGCTCCGCTGCAAAGAAGAATTAATGCATTTTCCGGTAGAGTATCAAAACTTAAGGAACAGGATTTATATTTCTATCTCCAGGAAATTGATTCTTTGGACGGGGCAAGGGTAACAATAAACGGTGAATCCAAAATAATGTTTTCATCCTATTCTTACCTTGGCCTTGTTAATCACCCTAGAATAAATGAAGCTGCCAATAAAGCCACTTGTGAGTTGGGAACAGGGACCCATGGAGTCAGGATTCTTGCAGGTACTACGAGACTTCACGTAGAACTGGAAAAGAGAATTGCTGAATTTATGAAAGCAGAGGATTCAATAGTATTCAGCAGTGGGTTTTTAGCTAATGTTGCTACAATTTCATCGTTTATGGGAAGAGGGGATGTCGTAATCAGTGACAAGCTTGCCCATGCCAGCCTTGTTGACGGATGCAGGCTGTCCGGTTCGGAATTCCTTTGGTTTAATCATAATGATTTAGACGATCTGGAGAGAATTTTAAGGGATGCGGAAGATACTTACCGTGGCAAATTAGTTATGGTAGATGCCGTGTACAGTATGGATGGGGATATTGCCCCTGTACCTCAGCTAATTGAATTATGCAGAAAGTACGGAGCTTGGCTTCTGGTAGATGAGGCCCACTCCCTCGGAGTTTTGGGAAAGACAGGCCACGGAATCCAGGAATACTTTAATATAACGCCGGGTGAAATCGATATTATCACATGCTCTCTTTCGAAAACAATTCCGTCTGTCGGTGGATTTGTATCGGGAAGGCAAGACTTTATTTCTTTCCTCCATCACACGGCCAGAGGGTTTGTATTCTCAGCTTCTTTAAGCCCGGGTGCTGTAGCGGCTGCTAAGGAATCCTTCGATGTAATTGAAGAAGAACAGTGGCGTATCACCCGCCTTTGTAAAAATATCAATATGTTCACAAGTGGGCTAAGAACCTTAGGCTATAATCTTATGAACACGGAAAGCTCGGTTATTCCCATTATAATAGGGGATGAGGAGATGACCCTCGCCCTCACTATGTTATTGCATAAAAAGGGTATATTTATATGTCCCATTCTCCCGCCTGCAGTACCAAGAAAAACTTGTCGCCTGCGGGCTAATGTCCTTGCTTCCCACACGGAGGAGGACATAAAATATGCCCTTGATTGTTTTAAGGAGGCAGGTGCAGAATTGGGAGTAATAAGTCCTAAGGAGCGGAAGGGGCAGGCAGTATGAAAGCGGTACAGTTTTTAGGGACTATCCCCAGGTACATCTTTTCTACAATTACAGGGCCTTTCGGAAAGGAGGCATATTTTTCTTTTCTGTCTAATCTCGTTCTCCGTGAAGTAAAGGAGCCTGAGCTTCCAAGTGAAAACTGGGTAAGGATAAAAACCAGGTATTCAGGTATATGCGGGAGCGACATAAATCTTATCCTTTTGCGTGACAGCCCAAGCTCGTCACCGTTTGTTTCATTCCCAATGACCCTCGGACACGAAAACTCGGGATTTGTAGCAGAGGTGGGAGCAAATGTCTCTGAGGTTAAAGTAGGGGATAGAGTGGTGGTCGATCCTATTTTATCCTGTATTCCCCGGGAAATTCCCGAGCCTTGCAGATATTGCCGGGACGGGGATTTTTCGTTATGCGAAAATTTCCGGAAGGGAATTGTATCGCCTGGGTTTTCCGTGGGTTATTGTCGGGATACAGGTGGGGGATGGTCAGAAAACTTTGTCGCCCATAAATCTCAGGTAATAAAACTCCCGGATCATGTATCCTTTGAAAGTGCGGCTGTTATTGATCCTTTTTGTTCCGCGCTCCACCCGGTTATGAGGAATTTTCCGAAAGATGAGGATACATGCCTTGTAATGGGTGCAGGTGTTGTAGGGTTGTCGGTTATAGCAAGTCTGCGGGCATTAGGGAGCAGATCAAAAATAATTTCAGTCGCTAAATACCGGCATCAGGCGGAATTTGCCAAAACCTATGGTGCAGATCATGTTATATGTCTGAACAGTGTCGCAGATTATTACAAGCGTTTTGCAGAGATTATCGACGGCGATCTCCTCAGGCCCATCATGGGCAAACGGATAATAGAGGGCGGGGCCGATATTGTGTTTGAATGTGTAGGGAACACAATTGCAATTGACGATTCCCTAAGATTTGTGCGATCCGCAGGTAAGGTAGTGTTAATCGGGCTTGCATCCTTCCCGAAAGGAGTGGATTGGACGCCTATATGGCTTAATGAAGTTACAGTCAAGGGATCTTATTGGTGCAGCGGCGAGACCTACCTCGGTGAACCTACAACCACATATAAAACAGCTATAAAGTTATTGGAAGAAGGGAAAGTATCCCTGGATCCGCTACTTACGCATAGGTTCAGACTTGAAGATTATAAAAAGGCTGTTCAAGCAAACCTTTATAAATCCCAGATGCAAATGATTAAATCTGTATTCTGTTTCCATTGATCTCCTTCCTTGATAAAGGAAATCCCATCCTGTGTTACGCATGTCTTGTGTTATGCATATCATGGGAATGTGGGGATTAGACGGTTTTTATAAAAGCAGAATCAAGGGAGGTTTTAGTATTGCTTACAAGGCCGCTTAAATTTAAACGGGGAGATAAGGGTCCTTTTATTGTGGATATACAAAGGATGTTTGCCAAGCTTGGTTTTGATCCCGGCGAACCGGAAGGAGTATTTGTATCTGCAACAGAGGATGCGGTAAGAGTATTCCAGTCAGAATATGGCCTTCCGGTTAACGGGATTATGGATGCAAAGGCCCTAAAACTCCTTTATGAAGAAGCAGATCCGGGTGGGTACCCCAAAGCTCTCATAGAAGGATGGGATACCCCCCTTGAGGATAACGACGTACAGGCTAAAACTGAAGAGGAAGAGGAAGAGGAAGGTACCGAGGGGCAGGATGCACCCCCTGGGGAGGAATCTGATCCTGACGGGCCTATGCAACAAAGGGAATACCCTATGAAAACTACCGGTATGGAGGAAAGCGATCACACAATTGTTATAAGCCTTAGTCAACGCGCATTAGGGCTCTACGAAGGGGATCGGCTCTTAAACCGCTACCCTGTTGCTATCGGGAAGCCCTCGACCCCCACACCCGCTGGCACCCACAAAGTCCTAGAGAAGGTGCCCCATCCCGGGGGTGGTTTGGGTACCAGATGGATTGGGTTTACCTACCAAATGCATGGGATACATGGAACAAATAGGCCTGATCTTATTGGCTCGGAAGTGTCTAACGGGTGTGTAAGGATGCATAATGCCAATGTGGAGGAAGTATATGAAAAGATATCAGTGGGAACACCGGTTGTGGTAATAGCCGCACCCCTTGAATCTTGGCTGCGTCCGGCTGATTATGAAAGCCAACCCAAACCTGAACCAAAACAACCTAAAGAACACGTAGGGCTTTTAGATCCCGCCGCCCCCCAGCCGAAGGATTCTAAAAGTACAAATACTTATATAGTTAAATCTGGTGATAGCCTTTGGGCCATCGCGAAGCAATTCGGAATAACGACGGACGCAATAATAATTGCAAATAAAATCAAAGATCCGAACCTGATATTCCCAGGCGAAATTCTTGAGATACCACAATAATTAATTCTCTGCCTGTAGTTTTCCGGTATGTGCAGGCATAGACATCCCAGAAAATACAATTGATAAAGTCTAAGGTTACAGATAATATAATACTACGGTACACGAATAATCCGGAATACGTAGTATATCCTTCCTATAATATAATATGGGGGTTTCTGTATGAAAGAGGGGTTTCACGTGAAAGACGATATACCGGGGCTTGACGAATTGATTCTTAATTTCGGGCAGCGTATTCTAACTTACTTTGCTTCCCGGAATGCGGATTTCACCATTAAAGAGATGTTTGTTATAAATTTATTAGGATCACGTGAATCAGAGACGATGTCCGGGCTTGCAAAGATCCTTTCCGTTCCTTTGACTACAATGACCGGTATAGTTACAAGGCTGGTTAAAAGGGGGTATTTGGTACGGTCCCGGACCAAGGAGGACAGGAGAATCGTTATGGTCAGTCTGTCTGAAAACGGACGTGAAATATTTTCCCAGCATAGGCGTGAATATATAAGAACTGTAGGTGAAGCATTGGGGGATCTTACAGAGGAGGAACAAAGGACTGTTCTTGCCCTTGTGGGGCAGGTTCTCACCACTATATCTTCCGGGCATACCGCAGACAGTAAAAGTACCGGAATAACCGGAGAATCACAGGCTGATATAGGAGGAATATAAATGATAGCAGTGACCGGTGCTACAGGACACATTGGAAATGTCCTTGTACGGAAGCTCTTGAAGCGTGAAGAACGTGTGAGGGCTTTAGTTTTGCCTTCCGAAGATCTTACATCTATACAAGGGTTAAATGTGGAAATAGCGGAAGGCGATGTTACGAATTTAGATTCGTTAATTCAGGCTTTTAAGGGCGCTGATGTTGTATATCATTTGGCAGGAATGATATCTATTGTTTCCGGAGAATGGAATCAGCTTTATGAAGTTAATGTGGAAGGTACAAGAAATGTCATTCGTGCATGTAAAACATGTGGGGTAAAAAGACTTATTTATACAAGTTCCATCCATGCCTTTCATGAGTCGCCCCCGGGTGTTGTTTTTGATGAAAGCTCTCCCTTTAACCCGGAGGGATCAAATGAGGAATACGATAAATCAAAAGCTATGGCTACTTTGGAAGTCCTTGAATCTGTTAAGGACAGCTTGGATGCAGTGATTATATGTCCGACAGGGGTTATTGGTCCCTATGATTATAGATTGTCTGAAATGGGGCGGCTAATCAAGGGTTTTGTCCGGAATACCCTGCCTGGGTATATTGACGGCGCTTATGATTTTGTGGATGTTCGTGATGTGGCCGAAGGGTTGATTTTAGCTTGTGAAAGGGGAAGATCAGGGGAGACATATATCCTCTCCGGGGAAAGGATTACCGTACCCGAAATTATGTCTTATTTGGAGGAATTGACAAATTCACCTAAACCCAGGCTAAAATTTCCTGTATGGCTTGCCCGAATTGCAGCCGCCGTTTTCGATCCTTTATATTCTATGGCAGTAAAGGGAAGACCACTGCTTACTGCATATTCCATTCGCACGCTCCAAAGAAATTCCGAGACAACCTCACAAAAAGCTATAAATGAGTTAGGCTATTCAGCCCGCCCTATAAGAGAATCAATAAAGGATTCAGTGAATTGGTTGAGAAGTCATGGAATGCTTGACTGATTCAGACAGGGTTTCTCATGGATCCGGCCGGGCACATAAAGAAAGATCCATGGTGGAAGACTATGGAAGGGTATCACAATTTTCCAGGAAGGAGTTATAGCCGACCCGGCGAAGAAAATAGATATAGATAAAGGGAGTAAGTTGACAGTCTTTTTATAGGGCGTATATAATTCTAGTATAGAACCCAATATATACTATGATGCTGGAGGGGTTGCGGTGGCCCAAGTCAAAAGGGTTATGATTACCATGCCTAATAGTCTCTTGGAAGAAGTGGACGGGCTTGCGAGGCAAGAGAATCGCAACCGGAGCGAATTCATCAGAGAAGTTGTCCGGTGTTACATTGATGAGAAACGCCGGATGGATCTTCGTGAAAGACTGAGGAAGGGCTACCTCAATATGTCACAGGTAAACCGTGAATTAGCTGAAGAGGGTGCGTCTGCGGCTGAAGAAGCTTTCGTACTCTATGAGGAGGTCCTGGCGCGTAGTAATGGAGGTTAGGCGCGGAGATATTTTCTATGCGGATCTCAATCCGGTTATTGGGTCGGAGCAGGGAGGAAAAAGACCTGTCCTTATACTTCAGAACGATATCGGGAACAGGTACAGTCCCACAACAATTATAGCCGCTGTCACGTCCCGCATCCGTAAGGCAAGGCTACCTACCCATGTGGAGCTTCCCACTGAGCAGAGCAGGCTCCCCCAAGGCTCTGTGGCCCTTCTTGAGCAGTTACGTACAATTGACAGGCAAAGATTAATTGAAAAGATATCCCACCTTGATGAGCCTATAATGGAGCAAGTAGATAGAGCCCTAGAGATCAGCTTGGGCTTACTTGAAATATAGGCTCAAAGGAATTCCCGGAACCTGAAAGAATATCATGAATAAAGTGATCGATGCGCATCAGGGGGTGGGGATATTGCGTCCGCTGATAGGTATTACCTGTTCTTCGGAAGTTGAGGGTCCGGCCTCATACAAGCTCAGTAAGGGTTATGTAAATGCGATTACCCGGACAGGCGGCGAAGCGATAATTCTGCCTTATACCGATGATAAAGGTATCAGGAATATTATCGGGATCCTTGATGGTGTTTTTTTGTCAGGAGGATATGATGTTGATCCCTTTCATTATAATGATAGGCCTAATTGTGCTTTGGGAAGAATTGAACCGGATCGGGACAGGTTTGAACTTAGCCTTGTGAGGGCTGCCATTCGTTTTCATATACCTGTTTTAGGTGTTTGCCGAGGAATGCAAGTTTTATATGTGGCTATGGGCGGTATGTTGATTCAGGATATATCTTCCCAAGTTAAAGGTGCAATTAAACACATGCAAGAGGGACCCCGCTCATATCCCAGTCATAATGTGACGGTTATGAGGGATTCTAAGTTATCAGGGATGGTAGGCGTAGGTGAAATCAGGGTTAATTCCTTCCATCACCAGGCTGTCAAAGAACCGGTGCCTGATGGGCTTATAGCCTCTGCACATGCTCCTGACGGTATTATCGAAGCTATTGAATCCGATGGGGATAAATTCGTTTTAGGTGTGCAATGGCACCCGGAGACTATGTTTAATATATCCCCGGCGATGGTTGAAATATTTGCGGCGTTTGTGGCAGAGGCTGCCTTAACGTAGGGGTGACAGGGGGACGCAGGTGACAGGGGGACGGGGTTACTGTCACATAAACCACCTGGCTGATGTACAGGATGTGACAGTACCCCCGTCCCCCTGTCACCCCCCCTGTCACCCTCTGTCACGTTAGTATGGTA